>JANQEY010000020.1 GCA_028278125.1 bacterium
TCAAACAGGTGAATGTCCTGTTCATTCTTCAGTAATGCCCCATACAGTTTCGGGTTGACCTTGCGCTGGTTATCTTCGCGCAAGTCTTCCGGAGAGATATCTTCGGCGAGTAATAGTTTAATCCAGTCAAGCAATTCGGAGGTTGAAGGTTTTTTCTTTAATCCCGGTATCTCACGTAAATCAAAAAAGGATTCCAGTGCTTCCTGGAGCAGCCGCTTTTTCAAATCGGGAAAATGGACCCTGACAATCTGTTCCATGGTCTCATAGTCGGGAAATTGTATATAGTGAAAAAAACACCGGCGCAGGAAGGCATCGGGCAGTTCTTTTTCATTGTTACTGGTAATTATTACAACGGGGCGATGTTTTGCCTTGATAAGTTGTTTGGTTTCATAGACAAAAAACTCCATCCGATCCAGTTCCTGCAACAAATCATTCGGAAATTCAATATCTGCTTTATCGATTTCGTCAATTAATAGCACCGCCTGTTCATCATGTTGAAACGCTTCCCATAGTTTCCCTTTATTTATGTAATTAGAAATATCATGCACGCGGGGCTCACCAAGCTGTGAATCCCGTAAGCGGGCCACTGCATCATATTCATATAACCCTTGTTTTGCCTTGGTCGTTGATTTGATGTGCCACTCAATTAAGGATTTATTGATGGCTTTGGCTACTTCAGTTGCCAGCAGAGTTTTACCCGTGCCCGGTTCGCCCTTGATGAGGAGTGGACGTCCGACAGCTATTGCTGCATTGACTGCCGTCATAAGATCCTTCGTCGCAACATAAGTATCAGTCCCGGTAAAGCGTGTATCGGTCATCGAGTAAATTCTCCATAAATTTTAAAAAATAAAAATATAGCTACAGATATTATACAGGGATGTATGTTCATGTATTAAGGGACATATTATACAAGGATGTATGCCTGTGTAGTTATCGACCATGTCACAGAAAACACAAAATAATTGCTATTATTTATTGCTCTGAGATCTCTGTGGCTGCTCACTTTTTATAAGTTAAACCCGGCTACTATCGCTTAAGATTCCACCTGTGAAGGTGCGTTAATTATAATATTATCGATGAACAATGAGTCAGTAATATTAAAAGGGGGCTGAATCAGATCACCGCCATTGACATTGTCCATATCAAATAATATAGAACAGGATCTTACATCTCAGATATAAATAAAATTAAGGTTTAAAACTATGTTATTGATTTTTCGGGTTTCTGATTGAATCAGGAATTACGCTGATACATTGTATACGAATTCACAGATTTACTGTATTTTGATAGGACCGTTAATGAGGAATCAGTTAGTATGAATTTGACTTTCAGGAAATCGATATCCTGGTGTGCCCTATGTCTGCTGACAGCATTTGCAGATTCCGGTAGTGCAGATGATCTGACCCCTCCACACTGGCGGGGACAGGCCAGCGCTACAATACAAAAATGGGATTTTCTTTTTCAGGATACTGGATCGAAAAAGCATGGTTCGAGCTGTGCCGGTGATCTTAATCAGCAAACACCATGGGGACAAAGCGGCACCCCGGAATTTATTGATAATCAATATGAAAAGATAACCGGTATTTGTACTGAATTTAAAAGTCTGTGGATGATTTCCCAAAAACTGGACTGGCTGGCCGAACATAATGACAGGAGGGGGATCTGGCACTTGCAGAGTGACAGATCTCTACCGGTTTTTCTCAATTTTATCATTCCCAACGCTGGTCCCCTGGAAAGTCAGGAAAGTGAAATCCAGGTACAAATTACTTATGAAAGTAAAAAGGCCCATCCCGGGGTGGAGATTAAATATTTTTTACATGAATCACCCGGTAGTTTTGCTTCTTTTGAGCCGGTTGATGAATTTGAGGATCGGCATTTGCCCGGGGACTGGACCCATAGGGTCTATCGCTTCAAAACGGATTGGTGCCCGAAATTCGAAGTTATTCAGATTACACCACCTGAACGAAGCAACATATACATTGATGAAGTCGTAGTCGATACGATATGCAGAGAAGTCAAATAACAAATTTGCTCCATGACGTCTGTTTATAAGTTAACAAATGTATGTAAAAGTTACAGGGAAGCGGATAAAAACCGTATTGTATTGGATAACATCAATGTCGAATTTGGCAGCGGTAGATTGATTGTTATACGGGGAAGAAGTGGTTCGGGCAAATCAACATTATTGAACCTGTTAGCCGGCATTGACCTTCCTGATGATGGCCGGATTCATTCCGGCGATGTGATAATAAATCAATGCAACGAACAGGAGCGTACTTTATTCCGTCGTCAATATATTGGCTTCGTGTTTCAATCTTTTAATCTTGTTTCAACACTGACAGTTACCGAAAATCTGGCTTTCCCGCTTGAATTGAACGGCATAAGAAATAACGAATCAATACAACGTGTCAGGACACTACTGGAACATTTTTCCCTCACTGAAAAAATGGACAGTTTTCCGGACCAGTTAAGTGGTGGAGAGCAACAACGTGTCGCCATAGCCAGGGCGATTGCACATAAACCAAGAGTGATATTGGCTGATGAACCAACCGGTAATCTGGATCTGGAGACCGAGCTGCAGGTGCTTGATATCCTCCAATCGCTTCCCGGCGAGAACAACGCCACTGTTATTTGTGCAACACATAGCCCGGAAGTCGCTGCGGTAGCAGATGAAATCTATCAACTGGATAAAGGGCAACTGTATAAGCAATGATGATTCGTTATTTGTTGATATCACGCCAGTTTATTCTGCATCCCTGGCAGTTCTTTCTGAGCATTATCGGTATAGCTCTGGGTGTCAGTGTTGTCCTGGCAATAGACCTGACAAATGCCAGTGCCGAGCGTGCTTTTAAAATGGGAGATCAGATAATCGGTGGTGAGTTTACACATCAGATTATCGGCGGCTCATCGCATATAGATGAAACATTGTATAAGGATTTACGGATGGAAGAGGGGTTACGTGAATTGATTCCAGTGGTAGAGGGCCAGGTTGTTACTGACGGAGGTTTTAAATATAAATTAGTCGGTATCGACCCGGTAGTATGGCTGGGTAAGCCATACCGGTCTCAAACCGCTCATTTTTCTGAGTCACCTTTTGCTTTATTGAACAAACCGGGAGCTGTCTATATTTCCCGCTTTGCAAAAGAACAATTAAAGTTAAATGTACCAGCCGATATCGAAATAAGCGTCAATGATAAAACCCATAAGCTGACGGCAATTGATGTATTACCCGAACGTACGGAGTTACAGGATTATGTTATGCAGGCAGTGTTTATTACAGATATATCAACAGCACAAACACTGCTTGACATGCACGGTAAATTATCACGTATTGATCTGAAGCTTGATGAAATTCAGCTCGAACGGCTTGAACAATTGCTCAGCGAGCCTTTACAACTTATCCGATCCGGTGCACGTGGCAAGGCAATGGAGCAAATGACCCGGGCATTTCGTATTAATCTGACTGCATTGAGTTTATTAGCCCTGGTGGTTGGTGCTTTCCTCATCTATAACACAATGACGATCTCGGTACTGCAGCGGCGGGAACTCATTGCCACTGTCAGGACGCTTGGGCTGGCACGGAATGAGTTAAGTCTGTTGATTCTCGGCGAAACGCTGATACTGGCAGTCATCGGTATTATTTTGGGTATCGGACTGGGAATCGGGTTAAGTCATTATCTGATTAAACTGGCCTCCCGCACCTTATCCGATCTGTATTTTGTGGAAGAAGTAAGGACTGTTTATTTTAATCATTGGAGTTTCTATAAGGCAGTTTTATTGGGCTTTGGGGTAAGTCTATTGGCAGCCTGGTTACCCGTACATGAAGCCGTACGAATCGCACCGGAAATAGCACGTTCGCGTTCCCGGTTGGAGGCACAGGCCCGCATCAGACAAAAAACGCAATTACTCGGAGCGATGCTGTCCTTAATCATTGCCGTTGTGATTTTATGGCAGTCAGAACGCAGTGTTATTGCGGGATTTGCTTCCCTGTTTTTTATCATTATGGCTTATGCGCTTTTATCACCAACATTATTAATTTTCACGATCAGAACTTTTAAACCGGTCATGACGAGACTATTCGGTTTGTCAGGTAGTATTGCCAGCCGCAGTGTGCTGTCATCCTTAAGCCGTACACAGATAGCCGTGACGGCGCTGGCCATAGCTATTTCGGCGACAGTTGGCGTCAGTATTATGATCGGTGGTTTTCGACACTCCGTTGAGATCTGGCTGGAAAATTATTTGCAGGCCGACATCTATATCTCTCCCATGAATCGAACCGGTGGTAACACGGAAATTGATGAAAAACTGATTCATCAGCTTAAAGCGATTCCCGGTGTCCTCAAGTTGACAACGGCTAAATGGAAACGGTTATGGGATGAGGACAGGATAATACGGCTTTATGTGGCTGATTTGGATGAACAAATCTTTAATAGTTATCGGTTTAAAGGAAAACATGCACAGGACCAATGGCATAAATTTCTATCCTCCGATAGTGTTGTTGTCTCAGAGTCCTATGCTTATCATCAGGATATCGAAACAGGTGACAGTGTCTACCTGCTGACAGACCGGGGAAAACAGTCCTTTGAAGTTGCCGGCATTTATACGGATTATCTGTCTGATCAGGGTGTGATCACAATGCACCGTAATATTTATGAATCCTATTGGGGTGATAAAGCGATTTTGTCCTTATCCCTATATGCGCATGAATCCATTGATCCTGATGTATTGGTTACACAGATTAACAATACGTTATTGGCTGATACTGTTTTCCGTGCCCGGGCTAATCGAACTTTACGCAATCTTTCAATGAAAATATTTGATCGTACCTTTGCCATCACGGAAGTCTTACGTTTCCTGACAATCATCATCGCATTTATTGGGATCCTGGGAGCATTGATCGCGATTCAATTGGAACGAAACAGGGAATTTGCCATATTACGGGCTAATGGGATGACACCTGATGATATAAAAAAATTAATCCTGTCTGAAAGCGGGCTCATGGGGACAACCGCCGGTTTGATTGCCATGCCGTTGGGTGTGATATTATCAGTAGTATTGATTCATGTGATTAACCGCCGTTCGTTTGGATGGTCCATGGATTTCGTAATGGAACCTGTATCTCTGATCAGTGCGGTGTTATTGGGATTAACAGCCGGGTTATTAGCAGGTATTTATCCCGCCTGGCGCACGTCCACGACAATACCTGCTATTGCGCTTCGCGATGAGTAATTTTCGTATTTTTTTTATAGCGACAGCTTTATATGTATCCGGTTGTTCACCGGATCCCGATATTATTTCAACCTCCGGCAGCATGTCTGTAACCGGGACACTGGCTTATGAGGTTCGGGACGGCTATGAACTGGCATCAGAACCGCGCAGGTTTATTTTCCCTGCTGATCATGCAGCTCATCCTGGATATAAAAATGAATGGTGGTATTTTACCGGCAATGTAACGAGTGAAAACAAGCGGAATTTTGGCTATCAATTTACTATCTTTCGCAGTGCCATCGCGCCGGTACAACCGGACAGTCATTCCAACTGGGCAACTAACCAGATTTATCTGGCGCATGTTGCAGTAAGCGATTTGGATACGGGCGAATTTTATTATGATGAACGTTTCAGCCGCGCTGCATTGGGACTGGCGGGAACAACTGCGGAACCATTCAGGGTATGGCTGGAAAACTGGTCGATGCAGGGGCTTGATACGGTCACTTCCGACAATTTTGATATTCAATTAAATGTCGTGACCGGAGAATTTGAACTTCAACTTACAGTAAAAAATACACAGCCGGTGGTGTTACACGGTAATAAGGGCTTAAGTGCTAAGAGCACGGATCCGGGGAACGCGTCTTATTATTATTCTTACACACGCCTGCATACCCGGGGATCGATATCCATCAATAATGAAAACAGCCTGGTGACAGGTGAGAGCTGGTTTGATCATGAATGGTCTACCTCGGCACTGGAACCGGATCAGGTTGGATGGGACTGGTTTTCCCTGCAGTTATCGGATCAATCCGAACTGATGCTGTTCCGGTTACGGCATAAGGATGATGCAGACAGGCATTATTACTACGGCAGTCTTGTCCAGCCGGACGGAAAAGTGGTCGTAATGGATGGCAATGATTTTGTGCTGCATGCCATGGGTACATGGCGCAGTGATAAAACAGGGATAGGCTATCCGGCCGCATGGGTAATCGAAATTCCGGCAAGACAGGCCCGGCTGGACATAAAACCAGGCATAGCCGGCCAGGAAATGAATACCAGTTTCCGTTATTGGGAAGGATCGGTTGCTGTCGGGGGCAAGATCGATGGCAGGGAAGTCACGGGCAAAGGATATGTGGAAATGACGGGCTATGATGCATAGCAGGATTAAGGCGGAAAATCTTGACCAATCAATACCTTAAATTTCAGAATATTGACCGGCATGAGAGCGTTATCTCAAGAAATAGCTTAGAATATCCCATTTAACGCGCCTGGAAAGGCAAAATTCCAATCGACGGACTGGCAACAACAAAAATAGATCCGGGGTTAAATTGATGACTGATCATTTCAGTGGGGAGCTCATAGCCTGTCATGATTGCGATCAATTGTATCGTTATGAACCCATAGAAACCGGTGCCAAGGCCAGTTGTCATCAATGCGGGGCATTGTTGTACCGGCATATACCAAACACCCTGGATCGAAGTCTGGCTCTTTATCTTACTGCGTTCATTTTATTCGTTATTGCCAATAGTTTCCCATTTCTGTCATTGAAACTGGGGGGACGCGTTGAGGAGAATATTTTAATTTCGAGCAGCTGGGTCTTATATGAACTGGGAATGCCCGAATTAGGGCTCCTTGTTTTTCTTACCAGTGTCGGCTTTCCACTGCTTGCCATTGCCGGCATGTTGTATTTATTAATTCCGGTACGATTTGGGTATACGCCTCCCTGTCTGGGGCTGATATACCGCATTGTCAATGCCATTAATCCATGGAGTCTGATCGGCGTATTCATGCTGGGTGTATTGATCGCGTTTGTTAAGTTACAGGATCTGGCAACGGTTGTTCCCGGGATATCGGTATATGCTCTGGCAGCCCTGTTGATCGCTTATTCCGCTGCCAGGGCCAATTTTGATCCCAAGGCTTTTTGGGAATCGGTTCCGTACACTGATACACAGTTATCGGATAACCCGGTTGCCTCCGGGAAGTTATTACTGAATTGTCATACTTGTGGTCTGGTAAGCATTGCTGAGGATGAACACGATTACTGCGCACGTTGTTATTCACCACTGCATTTCAGGAAGACGGATAGTATCCATCGGACATGGGCATTGGTGATTTCGGCCGCACTGTTGTTAATACCTGCGAATGTTTATCCCGTTATGACGGTGATCCGGTTTGGCCAGGGGGCACCGGATACCATCCTGAGCGGTATCAAACATTTGATCGAGGATGGTATGTGGGGTTTAGCGATGATCGTTTTTATAGCCAGTATTATCGTCCCCGTTGCGAAATTAATCATATTGAGTTTTTTACTTGTTTCGATACAAAAAAAATCACTCTGGCGACCCAAAGACAGAACGTTACTATATCGTATCACCGAGGTGATAGGGGCCTGGTCCATGGTGGATATTTTTCTGGTAGGTTTACTTTCGGCACTTGTCAGCCTGGACGCGTTATCGACAATCCGGCCGGGTATTGGGGCATCATTTTTTGCAGCAGTGGTAGTGATTACCATGTTTGCTGCCCATAGTTTTGACCCGAGATTAATCTGGGATAACACGAGAGAAAATACGACGGCATAACCATGGTTTCCAGTCCTAAAGTCAGTAAACGTTCAGGTCCATCCATTGTCTGGTTAATACCGCTCGTGACGGCGCTGGTAGGGGGATGGTTGATTGTAAAAACACTGTCGGAGAAGGGACCCGTAGTCACGATCAGTTTTAAAACAGCGGAAGGATTAGAGATCGGGAAAACCAGGATTAAATACAAGAATGTCGATATCGGGATTGTGGAACAAATTCAATTCAGTGAGGATTTTTCAAGTGTTTTGCTGACTACGCAATTCAACCGTGGTACGGAATCTTTTTTCCGGCGTAATACAAAATTCTGGGTGGTAAAACCTCAGTTAAGCATGCGAGGGGCATCCGGATTGAGTACGTTGATATCGGGCGCCTATATTGCAATTGAACCGGGTAAGGGTGCTGCTCAATTTCATTTTGTGGGTCTGGAGGAGGCGCCCGTAATAACATCTGAGGAGGTCGGTAAAAGGGTTGTATTAATCTCTGACAAACTGCGTTCCATTGATATGGGCTCACCGATTTATTACCAGGGAATACAGGCGGGTGAAGTGCTTGGATATGAATTGGGTAATGATCGGGAAAGTGTCTATATTCATGCCTTCATCAAAGATCCATTCGCTCAAATGGTACGTGGTAATACCCGTTTCTGGAACGTCAGTGGTCTGGATGTCATGATGGGTACTGACGGATTAAGAATCCGGACTGAATCAATGCAATCCCTGATATACGGTGGTATTGCATTTGAAACCCCCGCCACCCTGGAACAGGCTGCTGATGATGTCGAGAGCCTGGTATTCACTCTGTATGACAATTATGACAGCATTCAGGAATACGCTTATACCAAAAAGGTTAATTTCGTCATGTTTTTTGACGGTTCCGTACGCGGTTTAAATATCGGTGCGCCCGTTGAATTCAAGGGGATAAAAGTCGGTTCTGTTTTGGATATACGTCTGGAGTTTGATAGTGAAGATACATCGTTCCGAATACCGGTTCTTGTTGAGATAGAGCCGGAACGTATTATTGAACGTGGCAGTCAGGAAATCATTTCACCCTACCAGACACTGGAAGTTCTGGTTGAGCATGGTTTAAGGGCACGTCTCCAGACAGGCAGCCTGTTAACCGGACAGCTGTTTGTCGAACTCGGGATGTTTCCGGATACGCCGGTTAAGCTGAATGGTGAGCAAACACCAGTGCCGGAGCTGCCTACCATCCCCGCCAGTCTTGAAGCGATGACCCAATCCATTCAATCATTTCTTACTAAGCTTAACCGGGTTGAGATAGATAAAATCGGGTCCGAATTACTCGGTTCTCTTGGAGCCGCAAATGATCTGTTAAATGCCCCTGAACTTCAGGGTGCTGTGACCGATCTGCAAATAGCGATGGAATCGTTCCGGAGTATTCTGGCAAAGATTGATCAGTCCAATCTGGAAGCAACCATTAATGCCGGACATACCGTGCTGGATAAACTTGATGAAACTTTGACACTGACAAACCGTATCCTGAAACCCAATTCACCATTGCAATATAATATGATTGAAGTTCTTAGTGAACTGGAGGAAACAGCCCGGGCAATACGGACGTTGGTAGAAACCCTTGAGCGGCACCCTCAATCACTGATCTTTGGCAGGGATGCTAATGGAGAATAATATGCGACAAAATATCCGTTCATATATCGGGCTTCCTGTAATTTATCTTGTTTTTTTCTGGATACTTTCTGGCTGTGCCGGTGGCGGGGGGACACAAGTGAGATACTATCTTTTAGATCCGGTTGAATCTCTGGCCATACAGTCCGGGACGGACAAAACACTGGCAATTGAAATTATCAATTTGCATATTCCCCAATATCTTGAACGGTTACATATCGCTGTACGTAGTGGTGAAAATCGATTGAGGTTCTCGGAAAATAATCAGTGGGGAGAAAATTTACGAAAGAACCTGATGCGCACCATGGCGAGGAATCTTTCCAGTTTATTATCCACTTCAGATATCGCGACGCCACTGGGGCGTTCCTCTTCTGTGCCGGATTACCGTATAGCAATATACATCGATCAGTTTGAACGGGACATCGATAATATCGTCAGGCTTTCCGCCCGTTGGCAGCTTATTGACGGTGCTGACTCTCAGGCACTTGGTATACATCAACTTGATCTGGAAGGTAACAGTCGGGTAGCAGAGAACGATTATGATTATATGGTATCCGAAATGCGTGATCTTTACGGGCAGCTCAGCAGAAATATTGCCGAAACGATCCTGGTTGAAGCTGGTAAATAATCAGTGAAGACATAGACAGAATGAACCAACTACCATATATGATACGTGTTAATTGCTTTAACCAAATCAGTTTTGTTTTCCTTTACGGTGTTTTGTTATTCATCCCTGATGCTGTTGCGGAATCTGGACAACAATTCTGGTCGGGGCGGCAGATAATGGAAGAAGCTTATCGCCGGCATGAACAGTTTCCCTATGTGTATGAAGAACAATCCATCGTAATGGTGGATAGCAGGGGACAACGCGATACACGACAGGCACGACGTTTTTCACGGGTAGAAGAAGATGGTACGGTAAAATTTTTACTGTTGTTTGACTCACCTGAAGAAGTGAAGGGAGTCACATTATTAGCAATTCGTGATACTAATGGAAAGACAACCAAATCGTTTTATTTACCGGCGTTCGGTGAGACATTTATTGAAAGTACCAGCACGGGTAGCGGTGCGAATTTTCTGGGCACTGACTTTTCTGTTGAAGATCTGACGGCGGAAGTATTATCTGATTACCGTTATGTCCGGCAGGAAGATACTGAGATAAATCAAATCAAGTATTTTGTTATCCATATCTATGCCTTATCAGATGATATTACTGCGGTCCCACCGCTTAGACAACATTTTATCCGTCAGGATAACTTCTATATTACCCACACTGATTATTTCGACAGACAAGGGCGTGTTCATAAGCGACAACGGCATTATGATTTAAGGCAACTCGATGCTGATATGTGGCGTGCTGATATGATATTGATGGAGGACATTAACGAGCAGCATCAATCCCTTATCAAGATAAATCGCAGGGTATTTTCACGAGATTACGTTCCTGCGGAAATGTTTAAAACTGAATGGGTATTTGAGAATTATCCGGCCCTGAAACCGGATGATTTGCCTGATGAAGACGAAAACATCGATGTCAGTGAGCCGGTTCTTGATACGGATATGCTGCAGTCAGAGACGGTTTATGTAGAGGAGTCCGGGCAATGATTTTGAAACTATTCATGCTTGGCCTTAATGAATGCAAAACGGTGTTATGCAGCCTTTTCATCATCACTTTGTTTTTTGTTGCGGGCCTGCCTAAATTAAAAATAGATGCCGGTGTTAACAGCCTGATTCCTGACAGTGATCCGGCACGTCTTATTTATCAACGTATTGCCGGAGAATTCGGATCAGATAATAAGACCATTATCTATATCAAGGACGAGAATCTCTGGACACCGGATAAGCTTGCCAGGCTGGAACGATTACATCGTGCTGTTGAAAAGATAGAAAATGTCACCAGGGTCAATAGTCTTTTCAGCCTGCATACGATCCGGGGTACAGAGGGTAAGGTTGATTCCAGGCCGATACTGGATGAAGCCCCGCGAACGCTTGAAGAAGCGTTACTGGCAAAAGAAATGGCACTGTCCAATCCTTTATATCTGGGAAACTTCTTTTCCGATGATGGTAAAGTCACGGCCATGATCGTTTCGGTGATCGATGAAGAGGAAGCCGAGGATTTTGATCATAAGTTTTATGAAGCGCTGGAAAAATTAATCGAGATCAATCGCCCTGAGTTTGAACAAATATTCCAGGTAGGATCGCCCCGGATCAACGTCGAATTAATGGATAGCCTGTATGAAGATTTCGTGCTGCTGGGACCATTATCCGCATTAATCCTGGTACTGGCGATACTATTTTTCATGCGCAGTGGAATATCTGCGTTTGTACCTATTGCCACTTCAACTGTAACGATAATCTGGACTTTCGGCATGCTCGGTTGGGTTGGTATACCGCTTAATATCTTAAGTGCCATGTTGCCGTCATTGATTATCGTTATAGGTTCCACTGAAGACACTCACATGATGTCAGCTTTTTTCCGTGGCATGGAAGAGTGTGAAGATCCTCGTTATCAGGCTATCCAGTACATGGCCAGGCACATGGGGTTACCATTAATCCTGACGGTATTGACGACGGGATTGGGTTTTGCCAGCAATATGTTCAGTGACATCGGGTTAATACAGCATTTTGCCTTTGCTTCAACGTTTGCAATTCTGGTGAACGGGATCATTACCATACTCATGGTACCCATTCTGATCAATACATTTGGTCCGGATAAAAATATAAATGTTATTGAAGAACGGCAAAACACCAGCATCCCACACCGGATCATGCGTGTATTTCAGTACTCCCAGGATCGTTTTCCCTACACTATCCTGCTGATAACCTTGTTACTTTGCGGTTTTTTTATTTTTCAGGCTTCTAAATTATATGTCACTAATGACCCGTTATCTTATTTTCCCAGTGAACGTCCCTTGATTCAGCATACCAAGCGTATCCATGCTGATCTGGCCGGTATCAAGGTATTTTTCATTACCCTGGATTCCAAAGTTGAAAAGGCCTTTCAAGATCCCGAAAACATTAAAAAACTGGCTGAAATACAAAATTTCATGGATAAACAGGGGGTTTTCGATCAGAGTATATCGTTAGCTGATCACCTTAAGTTTGTTAATCGTGAGTTTAGGGGTTATCAGTCGGGTCCGGCATTACCCGAGACGCGGCAATTAACAGCTCAATACCTGATGTTTTTTCATCGCAGTGATCTTGACAGCTATGTCAGCCATGACTACAGCAGTGCCAATATTGTCGTCCGGCATAACATTAATGATTCCCACACCTTGAATCAATATATCAGTGAGCTTGAAGATGTGGTTGCGCATATTGCCGGTCCGGGTATCCAGACCCATATCATCGGTGAAAACCTGATGGTAAACCGGGCAGCGGAAAAGTTACTGGTAGGTCAGGTGAAAGCCCTGTTTGTTTTACTTTTGTTGATCTTTCTCGTTATGTCGGCCATGTTCACCTCATTTAAGGGGGGGGCCATTGCCATGGTCCCGGCCGTGATCCCCATTGCCCTGATGTTCGGGATCATGGGATTGCTGGATATTCCCTTGAATCCGGGTACCGCCATGGTCGCTGTTATTGCGATAGGGATTGCCATTGACGGGACCATCCATCTCCTTGCCCGCTATAACGAGTTGTGTCGTCGTACTTCTGATTATATTGGGGCTGTGCGTATGGCCGCCCAGGAAGAAGCCACACCGTTGATTGTTTCCAGCCTTGCCCTGGCATTGGGTTTTGGGATCCTGCTGTTTTCCAATTTTACGGTTGTTGCCCAGTTCGGGGCACTTGCTGCGGCAACAATGCTTTTTTCCATTGTTGCCAACCTGTTGATCACACCTATCATCATGACCAAGGTGCGTCTGGTTGGTTTGTATCAGATATTGGCAATGACCATTGATAAGAGTGTACTCGATAAAAGCGCGCTATTTCAGCATATGACGGAATATCAACGTCGTAAGGCTATTTTAATCTCCGAACTGAATGAATTTGAAGAGGGGGAACTGCTGGTTGAACAGGATACCGTTGGCCGGAGTATGTATCTGATCCTGAACGGGCAGGTCGATGTAATAAGACGTGATGGTGATAGTTCTTATACCTTGGCAACACTATCACCTGGTGCGGTATTTGGTGAAATTGGTTACATACGAGAGGCCGAACGAACTGCCGATGTGCGTGCAAAAACACAAGTATCCGCCCTAAGGTTCGATTATGAAAAAATGCAAAAGGATTTGAAATTCTTCCCGAATATTGTCGCTAAACTCAATTTTAATATCAGTTATATCCTGGGAGAACGATTGGCGGATATGGTGGAGAAATCAAAGGGATAGCTGTAGGGGTGATACTTAAAAATTTGCCACAGAGGTCACAGAGATATCAGAGTTCGCAATTTTCATCGTTTTAAATAAATCAACACAGGGAGTGTAAGTTTTATTTAACTGCCAGACTACTGAAGATTATTTCTTTAGATCATCAAGCAACGATTGAATACTGTCTAATACCTCTTCTGTGGGGTCGACAAAATGCATACCAGAATAATAGTAAACCGGTACGGTATCACTGAAACTGGTCCATACACAATAGACGGTAAGGGGTATGTTTTCTTCATCCTTATCCAGCCAGATATTCATCTCTTTATTGACCGGGAGTTTATTTTTGCTCATTAATTTCAATCCTTCCGTATGGAGATCTTCGGCATAACCCAGCAGCTCACCCGTATTCTGCTCGAATACTTTCAGACGAACGGAAAAGCGGTTTAATTTCCGTCTTTCCGCGATGTTAGCCATTGCCATATATTCTGCGTCCTTTATATTTACCTTCGTGTTTCAATTAACGACTGTTCCCGTGATTTCTTTATTGGACATGCATAAATAATACCGTTGGATGGATTATTATTATATTCTCCAGTGTGCTCGATTATCGGACGAATATATATAAAGAACGATAACTTTATGTTTTACACAAGGTTTATAAGTCTGACTTCACGATATGCCGTTTATTTCCTGTTACTTGGCGCTGCATGTATCGCATTTGCACCGATATTTGTACGTTTGAGCGAAGTAGGTCCCAGTGCGACGGCCTTTTACCGCTTGCTTTTTTCATTGCCTCTATTATGGGCGTGGATAAGCTGGGATAAAAAAGGACATTCAATACATCGACAACCTGCATCCTGGCAGGACTACTGGAAACTAAGTCTTGCCGGTTTTTTCTTTACCGCAGATATCGGTCTGTGGCATTGGTCAATCATGTTGACATCGGTGGCTAATTCAACACTGCTTGTCAATTTTGCCCCGATCTTCGTGACTATTGGCGGATATCTGTTTTTCAAAGAGAAGGTCACCCGGGTTTTTCTGGTAGGGATGATGTGTGCAATTGCCGGGATGATTATCCTGTTAGGGGACAGTCTCATCATCAGCCCGGAACATCTCCGGGGTGACATGATCGCAATCGTTGCTGCTGTTTTCTATGGTGCCTATCTGTTGACTGTCAGTCGCCTGCGTTCCCAGTTCTCCACAGTAACCGTGATGGCCTGGAGTGGCATGGTTTCCTGTGTTTTATTTGTACCGGTGACGCTGATATCCGGGGAAAGTTTTATGGCGGGTTCTGTATCCGGCTGGTTGATATTGGCAGGGCTGGCTTTAATCTCACATGTTGGCGGTCAGAGTATGATCACCTATGCACTTGCCCACCTGCCGGCGGCATTTGGTTCCGTAGGATTGTTATTGCAGCCTGTTATTGCCGCAATACTGGCCTGGCTGATCTTTAATGAGGCCCTGAGTATGCTGCAGCTAGCCGGTGGCATTATCGTTCTTATCGGTATTTATCTGGCCAGACGTGGAACACTGAGATAAATAATCTGGACAAAAAAGTAAATAGTGATTGGTAATTGGTAGTTGATGAAAAATTACCATTATACCAATCACTAATTACCAATGACTCTTGTCTTAGTTACTGATAATTATCCGAGGCTCAGGTAAATATATTGAGGGAGCTTTGTTTACTACAATCTATCTCAAAATTAGAAATTTTTCGTTCAGGCAAGGCCCGAGCCTTTCGAAAAGCGGACGCCTACAGGGACGTAGGTGGTAGACAATGTCGGGAACGTATTGTCGAGTTTATACGGAAATAAATGAGCAT
>JANQEY010000085.1 GCA_028278125.1 bacterium
GACCCAGAATTCAGCCACTTTATTGGTATTATCCCAGCGTTCCATTTCAAATGAAAGTTTCTGAGTAATGTCAGACTTGGAAAAACGGATATCATAACCTGTACTTAAGGCTTGGGAAAAATTGAAATTGGTGGTGTCGAGACGTACCAGCACAGGAAAATTGTACACATCATTCGCAACCTTAGCCCCAGTAATCGTAGTGTTTAAGTAGAGGTTTTTGGCATAGGTCCAGTCATTGTAATCTTCAGCAGAAATGCCGTTAAATTCTACCACTGTCTGAGCCAGTTTCTGAGTTTCGTAAGAGAGTTTGATCCAGTCGTTTGAGCGGATAACATTAGATACCTGGAATTCATCATAATAGCCGGGAAAGGTCCCTGTAGTGGTTGAGGCACTGCGACCAATATAAAAAGAATTACTACTACTACTACTACTTGCCCCCCCCGTGTCTTCACTTGAACCATTGACAAATAGTTCTTTACTTGATGCATTCCAGGTATAAGTTATGAGGTACCAGTTGGAAGAACTCCAGGTATTGGTTGTTGAAACCACTGCTGATGAACTACCAAAATCACCATTGAGAATGCCATTGGCATCTGAACCAGTCCACCGCATTTCTTTCGAATCGTGTTTTCCCAGAGGATATATGGTATTACCTGAGGTCGGATATGATGAATTAATAGTCTGATTCGGTTGCAGCCAGAAATGAATGGTACCATCACTATGTTCAAAATTATTACCAAAACCGATTCCATCGCTGGTACCACCATCACCATAAATGCCCTTGCCAATAATGGCATTGGCACTGGCCACACTTCCCGATTCCGTGCCATGGTACCCATTGCCAGTTCTATCTTTCATGGCATTGGAACCACCATCAGGATCTTCATTGAGATGATAGACACCTTCAAAGTCATTACTGGTAGCAAAAACCATACTGGCCTGGGAAGAATCCGGCGCATCACTCTTCCCCCAATTAATGATAAAGGATTGGGTGCTGCTGCTTTGCAGGACTGTATCGAGGAGAATCCAGAACACTGCCACAGAATCGGCTCCACTGAGATCCCACTGCTCCCGTTCATAGTAGAGATGAGTACCATCAGTCTTGGAAAAACGGATATCAGTACCGTCACTTTTGGCTTGGGAAAAATCAAAATTGCTCTCATTGAGTCGAAGAAGAAGAGGGAATTTCTCTACATTCCCGGTCAGAGAAAGGGAGCTGGTATTGACAATAACCGTATCTTCATAGGTCCACTCACTATAGTCTTCCGACTCAGAACCAATTTCGTTGAATGCCACCACACTCTGGTCGGTTTTCTGGGTTTCGTAGCAGAGTTTGATCCAGTCCGCGGAACGGGCTTCCGACGATACCCGCACTTCATCTAAAATTCCGGCAAAATTACGATCATCATCAAAGGCTGCAATACGGGCGGTGTAGGAACCACCGGCAACAATACTTGCAGTGACTGTTGAACCGTCAATAGAACCATTTAAATACCGGCGATAATTGGTGCCATCATAGGTGAGAGTGACATAATAACTGGTGGCAGTAGTAATTGTTGAGGGCCAATCAGTATACCCACCATTATAATATTGAATATTGTCAGCGGAACCAAGGGTTAGACATAGGGCTGAACCTGCGGTAGATCCACTATGTATGGTTAAAATTCTGGTATACCCATTAGTAGCATTAATAGAATCGGCATTTATCCAGGCACTCATAGTAATATGAGCACTGGTTGAGGGAATAAAATTACTTGAAGCATCGAGGTTTATGT
>JANQEY010000266.1 GCA_028278125.1 bacterium
GTAATTGTTGATGGTAAGGCCTATCGTCAATATCTCAACCCGGGTGAAAAACCCGAAGCATTTTTCGCCGTTGACGGTAGTAATTTAGTTGCCCGTGAATATTGTAATCTTCACGGACTTTGGAAAGCATAAACAAGTATAATTTATTTGATGGCGGTTGATTCTCAGCCGCCATCCTCACAAACCTGATTTTCACGGGGGAAAATCGAATGAGTAGCAATTTTAACGCTGATGAAATTCTTGAGATGGCCGTAAAAATTGAACAGAACGGTCAATTGTATTACTCGAAGGCTGCCGAACTGGTTGAAGATTCAAATGTAAAAAAACTTCTCAACGACCTTTCAATGTGGGAAGTTCAGCATGAAAAAACTTTCAACGCCATGCGGGCAAAATTTGCAGCACAGCAGGATTTCGCCGCAGCGTTTGATCTTGATTCGGAAGCAGCCCGGTACCTGCAGGCAATAGCTGATGGGAAGGTTTTCAGCACTAAAAAGATGGATGATGAACTTGCGGGTATCACACCCGAACCCAAACCAATTCTTGAACGCGCCATTCAGCGCGAAAAGGACGCGATTGTATTTTTCGTTGCGATGAAAGAAATGGTTAACGATCCTGAAGGAAGGGATGACGTTGAAAAGATCATCCAGGAAGAATATAGCCATATACGTTATTTAACCGATAAAATAGCTGTTTTTTAAGAACAAGATTTACCTTTTTATGTTTGATTAAATAACAGATTCTATTAACTGTGATAGGATCTGAAGTTGAAAGTGATTGGGGACGACCACTTCATGGTACTGAAAGTTTAGCTGATTTAGTAGTTACATATTTAAATCAGTTCCAAATTAAACCTATCCTCCCATCCAGATTTCTGCCCGGGTGGAACAGGTCACGCCTGAAGATGGTTTCCCCTTACTAAACAGAACATGTAGTTTCTCGTTTCTAATAACAAACTCTGAGAATTGGGACAGTGGCGATAAAATTCAACACTAAGGAAGATACAAGCAAGGTCAAAGGTAATGGCTTCAACACGCCGGTAACCGGAATGAATGCCGGGTATGTTGAATCATTATACGATCAATGGCTGGAATCACCGGATTCTGTTGATGAATCCTGGCAGTATTTCTTCAGCGGATTTGATATGGCCATGTGCCCGCGAACTTGTGTCGCCGCTGATCAGGCAGATGCGCAATCGAGAGTAGCCAGCTTGATCTACGCCTACAGAAGCCAGGGGCATCTGATTGCTCAGAATAATCCGTTGTGGGACAACCCGATTAATCACCCTGACCTTGATCTGGAAACGTATAATTTTACAGAGAACGATCTTACAAGGGTGTTTGATACCGGTCATCTCTACGGACCAAAAAGAGCATCTCTTGGTGACGTGATACAATTCCTGAAAAAGACCTATTGCGGCAGTATTGGTGTTCAATACACGCATATTGAGGATAAATCTATCAGGCGTTGGCTCCAATCGGTCATGGAACCTGTAAAAAACAGCCCGAATTACAGCAGTGATATCAAGCATGATATCCTGGAGAGATTAATTGACGCTGAAGTGTTAGAGAAATTTATCCAGTCACGGTACCCCGGGCAAAAAAGATTCTCACTTGAGGGTGCAGAGACTTTAATCCCTGCCGTTCATGCCATAGCTGAAATTGCACCGGACCTTGGAATTGAAGAGGTAGTGATTGGGATGGCACACAGGGGTCGCCTCAATATACTGGCCAATATCCTGGATAAACCCTACACGCAGATTTTCTCAGAATTTGAAGGAAATTTCCTCCCTGAATCCATCGGCGGTGATGGTGATGTGAAGTACCATAAAGGATTTTCCTCGATCCACGAACAGCATTATGGAGGCGATAAAAAAATCCGCCTGAGCCTTGCTGCAAATCCAAGTCATCTTGAAGCGGTAAATCCTGTAGTGGAAGGTAAAACCAGGGCAAAACAACGCCAGTATGGTGATACTGAGAACAGGAAAAAAGTTATCCCTCTCCTTATTCACGGCGATGCCGCATTTACTGGTCAGGGACTTGTTGCCGAAACACTGAATCTTTCGCAGTTGGAAGGATATAAAACCGGTGGTACGATCCATTTTATTATTAATAACCAGATTGGATTTACTACTGATCCCGAAGAATCGAGGACTTCATATTATTGCACCGACATCGCTAAGAGTATCCAGGCACCGATTTTCCACGTTAATGGTGACGATCCCGAAGCCGTTGTATATGCGGTGGAAACTGCCCTCAAGTTCCGCCAGGAATTCGGGATGGATGTTGTCGTAGATATGCTGTGC
This sequence comes from bacterium, assembly GCA_028278125.1. The sequence continues at coordinate 2,303 of JANQEY010000266.1, forward strand.
TACCGTCGGCATGGGCATAACGAGAGCGATGAACCACGGTTTACTCAACCGCAGTTGTATAAAAAGATTAAAGACCATCCACCTGTGCGAACGCTATATATGCGGCAACTAATCAGCGAAGGATTCTTCGGTGAGGAAGAGGAGAAAAAAATTGCCAAAGAATTCCAAACAAGGCTCCAGAAACAGCTTGATATAACAAAGTCAGTTCAACCGGAACTTGAATCAGGTTCGTATGATAAATATTGGGACGGTTTAACAGAACCATATTCCGATAAGCCTGTCAAAACCGGGGTGACAAGGAAAATTCTTGTATCAGTAGGCAATGCGATGACTACGATACCTGATGGATTCATATTAAATCCCAAGATAGCCCGGAAACTACCCGATGTGAAAAAATCTATCGAAAAGAATAGTGATATTGATTGGGCAACCGCTGAGCATTTAGCCTTCGGTTCATTGCTCGAAGAAGGTTCACCGATCAGGTTGAGCGGGCAGGACAGTAAACGGGGAACTTTTTCACAACGTCATGTCGCTTGGCGGGATATGGAAACTCACCGGGAATACATTCCGTTAAACAATGTTTCTGAGAAACAGGCTAATCTATGTGCATATAACAGTCCGTTGTCTGAAGCGGCAGTGCTGGGATTTGAATACGGTTACTCTCTGTCAGAGCCAAGAATGTTAATAATATGGGAAGCACAGTTTGGTGATTTTGCCAATGGAGCACAACCCATCATTGACCAGTTTATCACATCTTCAGACTCAAAATGGCAGAGAACAAGCGGCCTCGTGCTGCTTCTCCCCCACGGTTATGAGGGGCAGGGTCCGGAACACTCCAATGCATACCTGGACAGGTATCTTGCAGCATGCGCTGAGAAAAATATACAAGTCTGTAATCTCACAACACCTGCCCAGTACTTCCATGTTCTGCGAAGGCAAATGATTCAGCCCTTCAGGAAACCGTTAATCATCATGTCTCCCAAAAGTATGCTGAGACATAAAATGGCTGTTTCGCCTGTTGATAACCTGGTTACGGGGCGCTTTGAAGAAATACTTGATGATAACAAGAGTTATCTCAAGGCGAAAAGGCTGGTTCTCTGTTCGGGTAAGATTTACTGGGATCTGCTGGCAAAAAGAACTGAAGCGAAAAGAAAGAACACAGCTATCATCAGGATCGAGCAGCTCTATCCATTATTCAGTGATAAATTGAATACTATTGTATCTAATTATAAGAATATTGATGAAATAGTCTGGGTACAGGAAGAGTCTAAAAATAGGGGCGCCTGGTCATATTTATTTCCCAGGTTAAGGAAGATATTTGAGAATAAAACAATACGTTACATCGGACGCTCTTATTCAGCCAGTCCGGCAACGGGTTCATTAAAGAGACACAACGAGGAACAGAGCTTTATCGTTGACGCTGCCATTTTCGGTGAACCAACTGAATTCGACATCACTCCACGAACAGAAAGTGAATTATCGCAATGATCGTTGACATCAAAGTACCTGAAGTTGGTGAATCTATCACAGAAGGATTTCTCCTAGAATGGAAAAAAGGAGATGGTGAGACTGTTGCTGTTGATGATGACCTGTTCGAGCTGGAAACCGATAAGATCACCATGACTATCCAGGCCGAAAACAGCGGAAAACTGAAGATTAATGTTCCAGCTGGATCAAATATAGAGATCGGTCAAGTAGTTGGTTCTATAGATACTGAATTTAAACCGGAAGAATCCGTTGAGATCAAGGAAGAAACTGAGTCAATTGAAAAGGAACCTGATATCCCGGAACCAGCAATCAGTCCAACCGCCGGGATGGAACAGGTGAAGGCAAAGCTTGAAGATAACAGTAATCTTGAACTCTTTTCCCCTTCAGCAAGACGTATCGTATTCGAACATGATCTTGATCCATCGGCAATCAAAGGAACTGGTAAGGGAGGACGTGTACTCAAGGAAGATGTTTTAAACGTTGTTGAAAACGACAAATCATCTGATGAATCGATCTCTGTAAAAATTCGACCACCAAAGATTGAATTGAAAGAAGATAAAAAGGAAGTAAAACAAGTTGTCCAGCCGGTAGATGTCCCGGAATCCGGTGAAAGGCAAGTACGTAAACCGATGACCCGCCTGCGTCAGCGTATCGCTGAAAGACTTGTTCAAGCTCAGCAGAACGCAGCGATATTGACAACTTTTAACGAAGTTGATATGAGTTCGGTTATAGAAATGCGGAAAAGGCATCAAGACGCTTTCCTAAATAAATATGGCGTTAAACTGGGTTTTATGTCATTCTTTGTCAAAGCATCGATTGAAGCTTTGAAAAAGGTTCCAATGATGAACGCCCAGATTGACGGCAACGATATAATCGAAAATAAGTTCTATGATATAGGGCTTGCAGTCAGTACAGAACAGGGACTTGTGGTTCCGGTAGTCCGGGACGCTGACAAACTCAGTTTTGGCGAGATCGAACAGGTAATCATGGATCTCGGCCAGCGCGCAAGGGACCGTAAACTGAGCCTTGATGAACTCCAGGGGGGAACATTTACTATTTCAAATGGCGGGATTTTCGGCTCAATGTTATCAACTCCCATCCTGAATCCACCACAAAGTGGAATCCTGGGAATGCATGCAATTAAAAAACGTGCTGTAGTTCTCGAACCTGATGATCGGATTGAAGTCAGGCCGATGATGTACCTGGCGGTTTCATATGATCACAGGATTATCGACGGTGCCGAATCGGTGACTTTCTTGAAACATATTAAAGATTGCATCGAAAATCCTGAAAGAATCATGCTCAACATATAGAATAAATGGTTGACAAATCGATCAATTTGTGATATTTATACAAAAATAGTTAGGAACTCCTATCAAGTTCATGCATCTAAGAGATAAAGTTTAACATAAGGATATTAAAATGCCACTAAAAACAATTGATAATTTTGAGGTTCAATATCTACAGATTTTGGATGAAAATGGAAAACTGGATAAAAATCTCGAACCGGATATAAGCAAAGAAGATCTCCTGAAGCTTTACAGGGCAATGGTTTTGTCACGTGAAGCAGACTCCAGGATGTTAAAACTCCAACGTCAGGGTCGTCTGGGTACGTTACCTGCGTGTATGGGACAGGAAGCTTCTTTCTGCGCCCCTACCCTTGCGATCCGTGACACCGACTGGTTTATAGGTGCTTACCGTGAACTGGGTGGACGGTTGATGAGAGGTGACACACTTGTAAACACAATGTTGACTTACAATGGATGGGAAGAAGGAAGCCACAATCAAAATAGCTCACGCACAATGCCTGTTTCCATTGTACTCGCTTCACAATTGCCACATGCAGTTGGACTCGCTTATGGATCCCGGATGCAGGGTGAAAAAGATACTGTTGTCCTGGCTTTCTTTGGTGATGGTTCCACTTCAGAAGGTGATTTCCATGAAGCTTTAAATTTTGCAAGCGTCTGGAAAGCACCGGTGGTGTTTGTATGCCAGAATAACCAGTATGCTATCTCTACCCCTCGCCACAAGCAGATGATTACCGACACAATCGCGCAGAAAGCTATCGCTTACGGTATTCCGGGCATTAAAGTCGATGGAAATGATCCATTGGCTGTTTATAAAGCAACGACGGAAGCAATCTCGAGGGCACGTGCAGGTGAAGGGCCGACATTGATCGAGAACTTCACTTACCGGATGATGATGCATACGACGGCGGATGATCCTACACGTTACCGTGAAGATGCTGAAGTTGAAGAATGGGCGAAAAAAGATCCACTGATTCGTTTTAAAAAATACCTTACCAGCAAAAAACTCTGGAACGCCAAAAAGCAGGAAGCTTTGGATGCTGAGATTAAAGCTGAAATCGAAGCTGCAGTAAAAGAATTTGAATCAATAGATGGATTCGCGCCGGATGATCATTTTAAATATGTGTACAGTGAAATTCCTGAAAGGCTTGAGGAACAACGTCAGGAATTCCTTGAAAATATAAAGAAGGATTCTGAAAATGCCTAAAATAAATATGATTCAATCAATTAACCTTGCTTTGCACCAGGCGATGGAAGAGGATGACAAAGTCCTGGTTATGGGAGAAGATGTCGGGGTAAATGGTGGTGTTTTCCGTGCGACTGACGGATTGCATGCAAAATTCGGTGAGGATCGTTCGATCGATACACCCCTGGCGGAATCAGCAATTCTGGGAACAGCAATCGGGATGGCAATAACCGGTCTCAAGCCTGTGGCAGAAATGCAGTTTTCCGGGTTTTCCTACCTGATGATGCACCAGCTTGAAGGCAACGCAACTCGTATGCGTGGACGTACCAAGGGACAATTTACAGTTCCACTCGTTGTCAGGATGCCATTTGGGGCTGGAGTAAGAGCCCTGGAACATCATTCAGAGAGTAAAGAGGCATATTACGGGCATACACCGGGTGTAAAGGTTTTAATCCCTTCTACCCCGCGTAATGCCAATGCGCTACTCCACGCTGCCATCAACGATCCCGATCCGGTGATATTTATGGAGCCGAAACGTTCTTACAGGGCATTCAAAGAAGAGGTACCTGAAACGCCGGATGAGATTAAAATCGGCAAGGCACAGATTCTCCAGAAAGGGAAAGACCTTACAGTAGTTTCCTGGGGCGCGATGATGCGGGACACTCAGCAGGTAGTTGAACAGCTTCAATCTGAATCGGGAATTAGCGTTGAATTGATCGATCTACTTACAATTTCCCCGCTTGACGCACCTACTATCACTGAATCGGTTAAAAAAACCGGCAGATGTGTTGTTGTCCAGGAGGCACACAGGTCATTCGGTCCTGCTTCAGAAATTATCGCGGAGATTAATGACCGTGCTTTGATGTACCTGGAAGCCCCGGTAAAACGTGTAACAATGTATGATACAACGATGCCACTGTTCGGCCGTGAATTGATGTACATGCCTACAAAGGGACAAATTCAAAGGGCGATACAGGAAACCCTGGATTTTTAGGAGGCTGAAGTGAACGAATTTAAACTTCCTGACCTTGGAGAAGGTATTCACGAGGGTGAATTACTGAAATGGTATGTCGAGGTCGGCGATGAAATAAAAGAAGACGATCCGCTCTGTGACGTGGAAACTGATAAAGCAGCTGTAACAATACCATCACCATTTACAGGTAGGGTTTCAGTTCTAAATGGAAATATTGGTGATACACTCAATGTCGGTGATGTCATAGCTGTTATCGGCGACGGTGCGGCTCCAGCTGTAGAAACCAAAAAAGAAGTACCTGAATCCAAACCTGCAGAAGAAGCCAAGGTTGCAGAGATTAAAACCCATGTTCCGCTGAAAGCACCGGAAAAGGTTGAGATAAAGGTAGATGGTCCGATTGCTGCAGCTCCGGCAACACGTAAGCTTGCCCGTGAGATGGGTATTGATATCAAGCAGGTTCCGGGAACGGGTCCCGGCGGAAGAATCACCAGGGATGATGTGGTCAATTTCTCTCAGGGTAACTTACCGCAACCAGTTAAGAGCGATGAAGTGATTGTCCCGGCTGAGATAGAGAGCGAGATTCACGAATATACCCAGTCGCCAATCCCCTATCTCGAGGTTGTCCGTCTGCCGAACTTTGAAGAATATGGGCCTGTTGAACGGGAACCGATCCGTTCAATCCGTCGCAAGGTGGCATTCCATACGACCTCATCGATGATTCTTGTGCCACATGTCGCGCATATGGACGAGATCGATGTAACTGAACTGGAAGAGTTCAGGCAGCAGCAGAACAGAATTCGGGCAGAATCCGGCGATGTAAAACTGACACTGATGCCCTTCATGGTTAAGACTATCGCATCATTGCTGAAAAAATATCCTGTTTTCAATTCCAGCCTTGATCCACACAGGCAGGAAATTGTTTATAAAAAATATTATAACATTGGATTCGCGGCTGATACACCGCGCGGTCTGATAGTGCCTGTTGTCCATGATGCCGACAGGAAAAGTATTGTGGAAATTGGATCCGAAATTTACAGGCTCGCCACAAAGGGACGCGAAGGGACGATCGAAGTTAACGAGATGAGAAATGGTACGTTCTCGATCACAAACGTCGGTCCTGTTGGAGGTACTGGTATGGTTCCGACGATTAATTACCCTGAATCTGCAATCCTGGGGATGGGTCGTGTCCAGGAAAAACCAGTTGTTCGTGACGGCGAAATAGTTATCCGGAAAATGCTTCCCGTGACACTGTCATTCGACCATCGTGTAGCTGATGGTGTACAGGCGGCAACATTTGTAACAGAGCTTGTAAGCAGGTTATCAAACCCAAACCTGTTATTACTTGAAAATTGAGACGATAGAGATGACTTTGAATAGTAAGACAAAACACATTAGAAGCAGGAAACCGGGGGGATTATAGATGGTTATCGGTGAATTTATGCTGAACGCCGATGTTGTTGTCATCGGTGGTGGACCGGGTGGCTATGTGGCTGCGATCAGGGCAGCTGATCTCGGCAAAAACGTTATTGTTGTCGAGGAACGTAAAGAACTGGGTGGTGTTTGCCTCACGGAAGGCTGTATTCCGTCCAAAACCCTGATCCATGCCGTTGAACTGGCAAATGACATGCGCGATTCGGAAAAACTCGGCCTGGTTCATGACGGGATAAAATTTGATATACCAAAACTCAGATCATGGACTGAATCCGTAGTTGGTTCCTTAACCTCAGGCGTTGAAACGCTTTTGTCAAAACGTGATATAGAAATAGTTCGTGGTCATGCCCGGTTTGTGGAAAAGAATAAACTGCATATCGAAGGCGCCAATACTTTTATCGAATTTAAACATGCAATTATCGCAACAGGTTCAAGAATAAATGAACTTCCCGGCGATTATGATCTCCCACTCTGGAGTTCCGCTGAAGCTTTAAAAATTCCTGAAGTTCCTGAGAAACTTCTTGTCGTGGGTGGTGGCTATATCGGCCTCGAGATGGGACTGGTATACGCAGGACTCGGCAGCAAAGTAACAATGGTTGAGTTTATGCCCAGCTTGTTGGCAGGTGTTGATCATGACCTTGTTAATGTTGTAGTGAAAAACTGTAAAAAGCGTTTCGCGCATATCCTGACTGATTCCAAGGTTGTTGGAGTTGAGAAGAATGGAACCGGCTACAAGGTTGAAATAGAACACGAAGGTAAAAAGTCCAGCGATACATATGACCAGGTCCTGGTAGCAATCGGGCGTAAGCCGAATACCGATGACATAGGACTGGAAAAGGTAGGAATCAAGGTCGATGATCATGGATTGATAGAGACGGATGGCGAATGCCGTACATCCGTTAAAAACATCTTCGCTATCGGAGACGTGACACATGGTCCTGCCCTGGCGCATAAAGCAAGCCGTGAAGGTAAAGTGGCTGCTGAAGTGATCGCCGGGCATAAATCAGCGTTTGATAATGTCGCGGTTCCTGCAGTTGTTTTTACCGATCCTGAAATCGCCTGGACCGGCCTCACCGAACGTGAAGCGAAAGAAAAAGGTATCGAGATCAAAACCGGCCGTTTTCCATTGACAGCTCTTGGACGTGCCAAGAGTGTCGGGCACACTGAAGGGTTTGTAAAGGTTATTATAGATCCGGAAACTGAACGGATTCTCGGGGTGGGAATTGTGGGACAGCACGCGTCAGAATTGATTTCTGAAGGCAACCTGGCTGTTGAAATGGGTGCCACGGTTGAAGACCTGATTGTCAGTATTCATCCGCACCCGACATTCTCAGAATCGATCATGGAAGCGGCAGAAGCTGCTGTTGGTGATCCGATTCACCTGTTACCAAAGAAAAAATAGTAGCTGATTGAAAATGCAAACCAGTGAGCAGCTTGAGATAAAACCTTTCGAGTTTGACCAGGACTTGCTTGATTCAGTAAAAACTACAGGCAAGCCGGGAATGAAAGTCTATTCATTTCCTGAAACTGCCGTTGTTTTAGGACGGGGCAGTAATCCTGAAGAAGAACTCGAAGTTGATAACTGTTTACAGGAAGGTTTAACTATCTATAAAAGACCGGGTGGCGGGTGTTCAGTGCTTCTTGATCCGGGAAACCTGGTTGTATCAACAGCATTTCCGGTAGAGGGTTTAAAGGATACAAAACTCTGGTTCAATAGATGTACATCATGGTTGGTTGACGGACTAAAAACAGTTGGTATTGGTGATGTTTATGACGATGGCATCTCAGACCTCGTTATAGACAATAAAAAAATTGCCGGATCAGCGTTTTACAGGATGAAGGGATTCGCGTATTACACGGCTTCATTGATGGTGAATCCAGACATTGAGAAGATGCAGAAAATGCTGAAGCATCCTCCTCGAGAACCGGACTACAGGGAAGGAAGAATCCATAAAGAATTTGTTATCTCACTTTCCCAGGTTTCGAAATATAATTCAGCTCCACAACTTCTTGCTTCATTGCTGGAAGTATTAAAAATAGAAGATTTAGTTAATTAAAATGATTAACAGGTCAAAACAAAAAAAGACTCTAGCAAAAAGGGCTTCCAATGATTATCGGAATTCCAAAAGAAACATACCCCGGGGAAACTCGTGTGGCACTGGTTCCGGAACTTGTCAAGAAACTACAAAAGAAAGAGCTGAGTGTCCGAATGGAAACTGGTGCAGGCGTCGACGCAGGATTCCCGGACGAAGCGTACTCGGAAAAAGGCGCAGAAATAGTACAATCACGAAAAGAGGTTTTTGAATCAGACATTGTTCTCCAGGTTCGTACCCTGGGTACAAACGATGACCAGGGAAAACCTGATCTCGAACTGATGAAACAGGGACAGGTCATCATTGGAATGTCTGATCCCCTGGTTTCAACGGGTGCTATGAAATCATTGGCTGAGAAGGGTGTTACCAGCTTCGCGCTTGAACTTGTCCCGCGTATCACACGTGCGCAAAGCATGGATGTTCTTTCATCGATGGCGACAGTTGCCGGATATAAGGCGGTTCTCTGGTCTGCAGAACATCTGCCGAAGTTTTTCCCGATGTTCATGACCGCTGCGGGTACTATTTCACCATCAAAAGTGTTTGTAATCGGGGCTGGTGTTGCCGGATTACAAGCGATCGCCAGCGCGAAACGGCTTGGAGCAGTTGTCAGCGCTTATGATGTCCGTCCTGTTGTCAAAGAACAGGTGGAAAGCCTTGGCGGATCATTCGTGGAGATGGAGCTTGAGACTGAAACTTCACAGGATTCAGGCGGTTACGCAAAGGCGATGGGCGAAGATTTTTATAAAAAACAAAGGGAGCTGATGACTAAAGTAGTAGCGGACAACGATGTTGTCATTACTACAGCGGCAGTTCCCGGTAAAAAAGCTCCAGTTCTTATAACTGCCGAGATGGTAAAAGGTATGGCACCTGGTTCTGTGATTGTCGATATCGCCGCTGAAACAGGCGGAAATTGTGAATTGACGAAGGCAGGGGAGATTGTGGAGCAACATGGTGTAACTATTGTTGGCCCAGTAAATATTCCTGCTTCCGTTCCCTATCATGCCAGCCAGATGTATGCCCGAAATATTACAACTTTCCTTTTCAACATGTTCGATTCGGAAGGAAAATTCGGGATAAATGTTGATGATGAAATTGTGAAAGATTCGATGATTACCCAGGATGGAAAAATTGTAAACACCCGTGTCCTGGAAGCGATGGAAAATCAGAAATAATTATCCTTAAGGGAGATAGAGATGTCTGAACTTGTAACATTGCTGACGGTTTTTGTGTTGGCAATATTTGTGGGATTTGAGATCATCACAAAGGTCCCCCCCACATTACACACTCCGTTGATGTCCGGATCCAACGCGATATCCGGGATCACCATCATCGGCGCGCTGGTGATAGCGGGTAATATGGACAATCCCCAGTTGGCAAAATACCTGGCAATGGTGGCGGTAATTTTTGCTACCATCAACGTAGTCGGTGGATTCCTGGTTACTGACAGGATGCTTAAAATGTTCAAGAAGAAGTAGGGGCTGCCATGTTAAACTCAAATATTGTCAATATCGCGTATGTCCTGGCGGCCGTTCTTTTCATCCTCGACCTGAAGTGGATGGCTCACCCGAGAACAGCAGTTCGTGGAAACAGGACAGGTATCCTGGCGATGATTATCGCTATTGCTGTTACCCTCCTCAGCGGAAAATTCGAATTCCAGTTTATCCTAATAGGGGTAGCAATTGGGGCTGTGATCGGGGCTATTGCGGCAATGCGTGTCGCCATGACTTCGATGCCGGAAATGGTTGGATTATTTAACGGTTTTGGTGGTGGTGCTTCAATCCTCGTAGCTGGTTCTGCGCTTGTAGCCGCAACCCATGGAATGCAGCTCCAGGAAGCATCCATGCAGATGAGAATAGCGACCGTACTGTCAGGAATTATCGGTTCAGTGACCTTCTTCGGAAGCTACGTCGCATTTGGTAAACTTGCCGAGTTCCTGGCTGTTAAATGGAAACTCTACACCTGGCAGAAGATAATCAAGTACGGCTTCTCGCTGCTGGTTGTAGCCGGTGGTGCCTGGCTGGGATATGCTTATTATGCGGAAAATCTCGCCCTGGCACTGGTACTGGTTGTTTCTGCTATCCTGATTGCCCTGATCCTGTTGAGTAAAAAAGCCATCTTCCCGGGTATGAATATCCTGAAAATGGGAACGACGATAGTTGCAATCGGACTGGGAGTTTTTGTTGTCCTGAATCCGGGAAATACTCTTCTATTCTGGGCGCTGGTGGCAGTTGCCGGTGTGCTTGGCGTAGTCCTGACTTTCTCCATCGGCGGCGCTGATATGCCGGTAGTAATCGCGCTTTTGAATTCCTATTCAGGCCTTGCCGCAGCAGCGACAGGATTTGTTATCAACAACACTGTCCTGATTATATCCGGTTCTCTTGTAGGTGCCTCAGGTATTATCCTTACCAACATCATGTGTAAGGCGATGAACCGTTCGCTGGCAAACGTGTTGTTCGGAACACTCGGACCGACAGCGGACACTCCCGACGCCGATGAGGTATATAAAACCGTCAAGTCCACTTCCGCGGAAGAAGTGGCGATGGTGCTGGAAACAGCACGGAAGGTTATGCTTGTTCCCGGTTATGGGATGGCTGTAAGCCAGGCGCAACATGTTGTTCGTGACCTCGGAAACCTGCTGGAGTCTAAGTTTAATGCTGAAGTAGAGTATGCAATTCACCCTGTCGCCGGAAGAATGCCGGGACATATGAATGTCCTCCTTGCAGAAGCAAATGTGCCATATGACAAGCTCAAGGAAATGGATGAGGTCAACAGCACAATGGCGCAGGTTGATGCGGTTATTGTGGTTGGTGCTAATGACGTTGTAAATCCTGTCGCCCGTACCGATCCAAACAGCCCGATCGCCGGAATGCCGATTATAGATGTTGATAAGGCAAAAACTGTCATCGTCATCAAACGTAGCCTGAGTCCAGGTTTTGCAGGGATTCCTAATCCGTTGTTCGCATTGGAAAACACACTGATGTTCTTCAATGATGGTAAAAAGGCATTTGTGGAGTTAATTGAAGCTGTTAAGGAAACCTAACTGTTAGTTATGTAGTATAAATAATAAAGATTGAGACGATCTTTATAAGTAGAAGCCATAATCAATTAGTAGTCGATTGTGGCTTTTTTATGAGATGCAAAGTTTAATCTATGTAAGACGGGAACATTGATCGGAGTCAACTATGAAGAGATATATCAATTTCATGACAATTCTTTTACTCCTGGTCGTAATTTCACCGGAAACTGGGTTTTCGGTTGACAAATATAAAGGATATAAAAAAATGGCTATCGCGACTTTTGCCGGTGGATGCTTCTGGTGCATGGAACCTCCTTTTCATAACCTCGAAGGAGTTGAGGAGGTAATTTCAGGCTACACTGGTGGTGATGTCAGCTATCCAAGCTATAACCAGGTGACTTCCGGATCAACCGGGCACTATGAAGCTGTTCGGGTTATTTATAATCCAAATATAGTCACTTACGAGGAACTATTGGAGACATTCTGGCGGAATATTGATCCGACGGACAGTTACGGGCAGTTTGCCGACAGGGGATCTCAATATAAAACTGCAATCCTTTACCATGACGATGAGCAGAAACGCCTGGCGCAAGAATCAAAAAAAGAACTCGCGGATTCCAGAAAGTTTTCCAAACCAATCAGGACAGAAATTCTCGAAGCAGATGATTTCTTTGATGCTGAAGAGTATCACCAGGATTATTACCTGAAAAATCCGGATCATTATAACCGGTACAAGGAGGGATCAGGACGTGCCGGTTTCCTGAAAAAGAATTGGTCTGAAGTAAAGAAGAAAGAAAAAGAGAAACGAGATTTTGGTGATATGGAAAATAAAAAGAGCCTTCTCTCTCCCATACAGTTCCATGTTACCCAGGAATGCGGAACAGAACCGCCATTTAATAACGAATACTGGGATAACAAGGAAGAGGGTATTTATGTTGACGTGGTCAGTGGTGAAGTGTTATTCAGCTCTGTCGACAAGTATGATTCAGGCACAGGCTGGCCGAGTTTTTCAAATTCAATTAAATCTGAAAACATAGTCAGCAAGGAAGACCGTTCACATGGAATGGTAAGAACTGAAGTTCGCAGCGCCGGAGCTGATTCTCACCTGGGACATTTGTTTGATGATAACCATTCTCCAACAGGCATGAGATATTGTATCAATTCTGCATCCCTTCTCTTTATCCCACGTGATCAACTGGCTGAAAAGGGATATGGTGATTTTGAGAAGTTGTTCAGTAAATAAGTACCTTTAATTTATTTTAACCTCATATCTATCCGGTATATAAAACGGACGATATGTATATTGACAAGTATATTATCGATAAAACAAACGACGCTGGATCCCCGATCAGGTCGGGGACGACACCGAGGTTTCTTTGCCAGGTGAGTAGCCCGGGTAGTCCGCTGGATAGCGGATACCCGGGTTTAATATTTGAGATTATTAAAGAAAATTCCCGGATTCGCTTTAATGCGCAATCCGGGCTACTCTCTAAATAACCCGGGTTCGCAGTGCTGCGCAACCCGGGCTACTCTTAATACATCAAATTATTATTCTTCTACTTACCAATTATATAATGATCAAACCAAGCGTGATCCCATTTAATTTTCGCCAGGCGGTGAGTGTACTTGGTCAGGTTATGACCAGCCCCGGGATATATGATCAATTCGCAGGGAACATCAAGATAGGTATTTAACATCCGGTGTAAGCCCAGGCTGTGGGTTACAGGTACCCGTGGATCATTTTCACCCACATGAATTAGAACAGGTGTCGTAATACCGGGTTTGAGGGAATACAGCGGTGACGCAGCCTGGTATTCTTCAGGCTGTTCCCATGGCAAACCTTCCATGTAGTTAATGACATGTCCCGGAGTATCCTCTTCCAGTAATTGCATTGTCATGTCCAGAACACCCGCACCACTGCTTGCAGCCTTGAACCTGTTTGTGGAGATGAGGCAATTGGTCAGCAATCCCCCGTTACTCCAACCCTGCACAGCCAGTCGTTCCGGATCGACTATACCCTGTTCGATCAACGCATCAACACCAGCCATAATATCCTGAACATCGTAATCATTTTCATGACCGATCAGGTCGGTCAGGAATTTATCACCATACCCTGTCGATCCACGGTAGTTCGGGGAGAGCATGGCGTAACCTTTTGCTGCATAAGCAGCCCTGCCGTATATCCAGAACAGGAAACAGTATTTCTCAGACATTGTCGGACCACCGTGCAGGGCAACAAGCAAGGGAAGGTTTCCTTCACCGTTATAATCCGGCGGTAGCTCCAGGATGCCCTCAACGGTATCGCCTTCAGCTCCAACCCATTTGAAGATAGAAATTTGCGGAAGTTTCCAGGTATCCACCTGTGGATTAAGACGGGAAAGCCTGTCTGATTTTCCTTTTTTATAGAGAACAAGATCCTGGTAATATGTCAGTTCGCTTTGAATAACAACCAGGTCGCCCCTGTTCCCCACAAAACTGAAACCGTCAATAACAATGTCACCAGGTGTTAGGTTCCTGCTTGATCCATCATTAACGTCGATAGAGTAGACATGCTGGCGTGCTTTGTAGTCCCCGAGAACTGCCACTTCATCTTTGCCGGGATACCAGCGAATATTTCCGGTTGTGCTTATTTCATTCGGCCTGGGAAGTCGTTTGATGTTTGCACCCTCTGCCCCATTAGCGAGATCTGCAACCAGGACTTCAGCCGGGTAACCGTCAAAGTCGACAGAAAAAGCAAGCTTGTAATTCAATGACCAGGCTAAGCCGCGAAGCCAGCCATAAGGTGAAGGCGCTTCTTCACGCCAGAGTTTATCTTCGAGGGTGGTAAGATTCTCGGTATCTGTGTTATAAATCATCACATCAGAAAAACCTTCGAGACTGACAAGTTTTCCATCTTCCGTTGTGATTATAGCGATGTATTTTTGGTCGTGTGAAACAGCGAATGAATGAATATGCAGTTTCGGATCGAGTAATTGTTCATGTCGCCATGAGACAAGATCCAACTTCCATAGTTCGGAAACTTCATTGATACCATGACCAAACTTGAGCTTACCTTTATATTCCGAACGAAGGTCTTTCCATGCATCTATCAGGTGGTCTTTAGTGCGTGTGTAGTAAAGGGATTTACCATCTTCTGACAACTGGAAATCATAAATTCCATCCGGTATCCGGGTGACTGGAACAAGATCAGTACCATCGACATTTATTCGCCAGACTTGTGCGCTGCCATCATAGGGTGGTTCATCGGCATTTGCCTGCTTATAATGACCAACGAAATAGATGCGTTTACTGTCCGGACTCCATTGAGGGCTAACCTCGTTGCCGGGATCAAAAGTCAACCGAAGCGTCTCTTTGCTTTTGTTATCTACAACCCAGATATCACGAGAACGCCTGTCATATTCCTTATCCCACCTGTAATCCATGAAAGCTGTATATTTACCGTCCGGTGAAGCCTCACATCCGGATATAAAAACCTGGGAAAAATAATCTTCCGGAACAATATTATGTGTTCTCTCTACATCCTGCCCGAAAGCAACGATGGCGAATAAGATAGTTAAGATGCCAGCCAGTACTATCTGTTTCATCACTACCTCTCAGTTTTTTTCGTGTTCAAATAGTATTTCGAGTTTTTAAGGTACAACCAGTTATTAAGAGCTCCAATTTATCAGGAGAGATTTTACTCTTAAGAAGACTAAAGAAATAGTCAGGTGTTAACACGGAATTTTAAAATCAGAATGAGGCTCTCGGTTCCAGAAAAAATCTGAAATAGTTTTGGGTTTTTATGGTTTTCCATATTTGTATTTCCTAACTTAAATTTTACTGCCAATCCAACGTAACTGCTATAATAATACTGCTTTCCAAAACTTTTTACATAGTATATGAATGAGGAGGAGAACTCAATGAAGAAACTGACAGGGATTATTTGTTTTACTATCCTAATACTATTTACAGGCACAGCAAATGCTGAATTAATTATTACGGAAATCATGAAAGATCCATTGGATTATAGCGATTCCTGGGCGGAATGGTTCGAGATATATAACAACAGCCCGGATTCGGTTCACATGGAAGGATATACGATTTTTGATAATGACTGGGACAGCCACACTATAGGTGAATTTTCTTTTGGACCTTACGATGTCGTCTGTCTTGGTAATTATGCTGATCCAGTCTGGAATGGAAATATTGGAATGGATTACGTTTATAACGGATTCTGGCTGGACAACGCCGACGATGAAATAATTATTCATGACGACATGGGAAACCTGGTCGATGAGGTCTGGTACGACGATGGAGTATTATGGCCGGATTATGATGGCGCTTCGATGATGCTGACCGACATAGCCCAGGATAATAACGATCCCGCATACTGGAGACATTCCACGATTGACTGGTCCGGCGGTGATTTTGGTTCCCCGCGTGAGCTTAATGAGGGTCCCTATACAGCTCCCAACCTTGTAATCAGCGAAATTATGTATGATCCCATGGCATCCAGTGATTCATACGGTGAATGGTTGGAGGTTTATAATACGGAAGTGGATTCAGTAAACCTCAGGCTCTGGTATCTTATCGATAATGATGGTGGCACTTACAGGTTTACAAATCATGTTTATATACAACCAGGAGAATATTTTGTTATTGCTCAATACTGGGATCCCGTGTGGAATGGAAATGTAGATGAAGACTGGCAATACACCGGCATCTGGCTTGATAATACTAATGATGGATTTACAATAGCTGACCATCTTGATAATACAA
This sequence comes from bacterium, assembly GCA_028278125.1. The sequence continues at coordinate 18,555 of JANQEY010000266.1, forward strand.
TCGATGCAGTAATTTACGATGAAGGTGCCGGATGGATGGAGTGTTATGGCGCATCGTTGTACCTGGAAGATCTTGAGGCAGATAACAACGATCCGGTCAACTGGGCCAGGTCAACTGAAGCATGGTTTGAAAGCGCAGGTGATTTCGGCTCACCTGGGGAAGAGAACCAGGATCCTTACATAGTTCCGGAGCTTGTTATAACTGAGATAATGTATGATCCATATGCTGCTTCTGATGCCTACGCTGAATGGTTCGAAGTATATAATCCCGGTGTAGATCCAATCAATTTCCGATTATGGGAATTCGTTGATGACGGCGGAAACTATTTCAGCCCAACTGAAGCGTTATGGTTGCAACCAGGTGAGTACTTCATCTTCGCCAGGTATGCTGATCCGGTATGGAATGGAAATATAGAAGAAGATTACGTTTATACCGTTTTTTATCTAGATGACATTGATGATGAAATTGCCATAACAGACCTCTACGGCAACCTGATAGACGAAGTCAATTATGATGAAGAAAATGGGTGGATCGCCTCATATGGCGCATCTATATACCTGAATGACCTCGAAGCGGATAATAATGATCCGGCAAACTGGGAAATGTCTACTGTTGCCTGGGAAGGCAGCATGGGTGATTTCGGCTCCCCGGGCGAAGAAAACCAGGCTGGCTATACCATTCCTGATGTATTAATAACCGAAATTATGTATGATCCGCATGCTGTCGCAGATAGCTATGGAGAATGGTTCGAGGTATATAACGCAGGTGACGAACCAGCCAATTTACGGCTTTGGAAACTTAATGATCTCGATTGGGATGATCACACTATACCTTCAGACCTGTGGGTTCAGCCAGGGGAATATCTGCTCCTGGCACTGTTTGGTGATCCTGTATGGAACGGAAATATAGAGGAGGATTATGATTATCATAACTTCTATTTCGACAATACCGCTGATGCACTAATCATAACAGATTTGCGAGGTAACCAGATTGATATAGTTGAATATGATGAGGAAGGTACTTTCCCGGAAACCTTCGGTGCCAGTATCTACTTGACTGATCTGGAAGCGGACAATAACGATGGAACAAACTGGGATATTTCTACATGGCCATGGCCAGGCAGTTTTGGTGATTTTGGCACACCCGGCGAAGCAAACCAGGGAGCATATGTACCGCCGAATATTATCATCACCGAAATAATGATTGATCCACACGCGTCAACCGATGGATGGGGTGAGTGGGTTGAAATTTATAACGCTGAACCGGACTCAATAAACCTGCGTTATTGGGACCTATATGATAACGGTAACAACACCCACACCATTAACCAGGATCTTTGGATAAATTCAGAGGAATACTTATTGATTGCCCAGTCCGCGGATACAGTCTGGAATGGAAATGTAAATCCTGACTACGTACAAGGTTGGGTTTGGTTTGACAATGATGAAGACGAGCTGATTCTCCAGGATCACCGGCATAATGTCATTGATATTGTTGAATACGACTCGACCTTCAACATCCATGCAGGTTGTTCAATTTACCTGACTGACTTGCAGAGTGATAACAATGATCCGGCAAACTGGGCAATCAGTGATATCCAGTGGCCGGGAACTGCAGGAGATTTTGGTTCTCCCGGCGAACCTAACCAGGTTCCACAACCTACTGCCCAGATTGTGATAACTGAAATAATGATTAATCCCTTAGTGTCTTTGGAATCCTATGGTGAGTGGTTTGAACTCTATAATGCTGGTGAGGAACCTGTTAACCTGCGGTATTATGATTTTTTAGACAACGAGTTTAACGCTCATACGGTTGTCACAGACCTAATCGTTGAACCAAATGAATACAAACTCCTGGCTATTTATGGCGATCCTGCATGGAATGGTAATATTGATGAGGACTATGTCTACACCGGGATTACTTTTGATAATACCGAGGATGAGCTGATCATCCGCGATATGCATGGTGCTGCTGTAGATGTTGTATTCTATGATGATGGCGGGGACTGGCCGCTAACTGAAGGTGCGTCCATGTACCTGATTAATCCATTCGAGGATAATTTTGTTGGTACATCCTGGACTACTTCAACGGAGTTGTGGCCTGGCAGTGATGGCGATTTTGGTTCTCCCGGACAGGCTAACTTTGAAGCGTATCTTACCCTCACCCCCATTGTTACTGAGATACCTGAAGAAGGCGGTGACCTTGTATTCGACACGCGTTTTATCAGCTACCTGCCCAATACATACCAGAATGTGCGGTTCTGGACGGAAGTAGAAACCCCCGATGGATTTTTCTTCGAACTGACTTCACAACAGGTAACGGTTCCACCATACCTGGATATTACCGTCGAAGACATGACCCAGGAAATTCCCGACTATGCACCTGGCGGAACCTATACGTTCCTGGCACATATTGGCTATCCGAATATCTACCTGACAGACAGCTTTGAATTCACCAAGCTGGGATTGGAAGCATTTGGTTGGTCACGAGAAGACTGGGAGGGAGTTTTTGGTGGTTATGCATTTACTGCGGAAGAATTGCCAACTGTTTACGCGATGGAAAACGCGTATCCAAACCCGTTTAATCCGACAACAAACATAACCGTCTCTCTCCCTGAGGCAGCTGACCTGAAGGTGCTTGTTTACAACGTAAACGGTCGTCTTGTCGCTGAGCTGGCCGACAACCGGTATAACGCCGGGTATCATCACCTGACATTCGACGCGTCGTTATTGGCAAGTGGGATGTATTTTGTACAGGCTGTTGTTCCGGGACAATTGAATGAGGTTCAAAAAGTAATGCTGGTGAAATAAACATCAATAATTTTGCACTGGATCTGATAAATGGGATCAGGGGATAGATGATCCCATTTATCCATTTAATTATATATGAGAAACAGTATACAGGAGGAATATAAAATGAAGAAAAGATTAAGGATTCTTTTAACACTAGGATTAATGCTGTTTGCATTCACTGCATCAGCAGAATTGATCATTAATGAAATAATGAAGGACCCACTGGATTACAGCGATTCATACGCTGAATGGTTTGAGCTCTACAATGACAGCCCGGATTCTGTTGATCTTGCCGGTTATACGATTGCTGATAATAATGGTAATTCACATGTAATTACAGCCCTCGCTGTTGGTCCATATGATGTTTTTGTACTTGGGATTAATGGGAACCAGGGTTTAAATGGTCAAATAGAACTTGATTACGATTATGGAGGTTTTACACTTGATAATGGCGCCGATGAAGTTATCCTGTATGATGACATGATGGTTGTGGTCGATCAGGTTTGGTATGATGATGGTACGCTGTGGCCGGATGCTGACGGTGCGTCAATGATGTTGATTGATCCCGCACTTGACAATAGTCTTCCGGAGAACTGGCGACTTTCCACGGTCGCCTGGGCTGATGGTGACTTTGGTTCACCGCGTGAATTGAATGAGGGACCATATACAACCCCCAACCTTGTTATCAGCGAGATCATGTATGATCCTTATGCGTCTTCCGATTCATATGGTGAATGGTTCGAAGTTTACAATGCCGGCGCTGAAGCCGCAAACCTTCGTCTTTGGTATTTCACTGACGAGCCAGGTGCTTCTTATAGGTGGGTTGACCATTTTTTCATTGAGCCCGGTGCGTATTCAATAATTGGTAAGAATGGGAATACTGGTTTAAATGGTAATGTAGTACTTGATTGGGATTATAGTGGTCACGATTTAGAGAATACCGAAGACGAAATCATCCTCACTGACCTTTTCGGCAACCTGGTTGATGAAGTATGGTATGATGAGAACGATGGCTGGTATCCTACATATGGCGCCTCGATCTATTTAAACGATTTAGGGGCTGATAACAACGATCCGACCAATTGGGAAATGTCCACGGTAGCCTGGGAAGGCAGCACAGGTGACTTTGGATCCCCAGGCGAAGCCAACCAGGCAGGTTATACGATCCCGGATATTGTCATAACAGAGATATTATATGATCCTTATGCGTCGTCAGATACTTACGGTGAATGGTTCGAGGTATATAATGCCGGCGCAGATTCAATAAACTTCCGTTTGTGGCAATTTACCGAAACCAATGGCGCTAATGAATTTATACCAACTACCGATTACTGGATTCAACCCGGAGAGTATTTTGTCTTCGGTAAAAACGCAAATACCGGTTTAAATGGAAATGTGACACTCGATTTTGATTATAGCGGTTTTAACATGGAAGATACTTTCGATGAAATTGTTATCACAGACCTCCGTGGAAACCAGATAGATATAGTTGAATATGATGAGGAAGGCACTTTCCCTGATACGTACGGTGCTTCCATTTACCTGACCGATCTTGAAGCTGATAACAGTCTCGGAGAAAACTGGAACATCTCCACCTGGGCGTGGCCGGGAAGTACAGGTGATTTCGGATCACCAGGTGAACCTAACCAGGGACCATATACAGCTCCCAATCTTGTTATCAGTGAAATAATGCTGGATCCATACGCATCAAGCGATACATATGGAGAATGGTTTGAATTGTACAGTTTTGAACCGGATTCCATTAATCTCCGGTACTGGGATTTTTACGATAACGACGGAAACAGTTTTACAATCTACCAAGACCTCTGGATCCATCCAGGCCAGTACATGATTTTTGTCAAAAACTCGAACACCGGTTTAAATGGAAATGTAACCGGCAGCTATGATTATGGCGGGATGAACCTTGATAATACAACGGACGAAATAATCATTCGTGACCATCTTCATAACATCATTGACATGGTAGAATACAACGAAACTTACACCATGCATTTCGGAGCTTCCATTTACCTGCTTGACCTTGAAAGTGACAATAACGATCCCGTCAACTGGGCTATCAGCGATATTCAGTGGCCAGGTACAATGGGTGACTTTGGATCACCAGGCCAGGTTAACCAGGTGCCGCAACCTACTGCACAAGTAGTTATTACTGAAATGATGGTAGATCCGTTAGCAGCAAGTGATACCTATGGTGAGTGGTTTGAGTTATATAACGCCGGTGAAGATCCTATTAATATGCGCTACTATGAGTTCTTTGATATTCATACTAATTCATTCACTATATATGAAGACTTTATCATAGAATCGAACGAATATGTGGTCTTCGGAGTAAATAGTAATACCGGTTTGAACGGCAATGTTGACCTGGACTACGATTATGGAGGATTATCGTTCCATGACACAGACGACGAGTTGATTATCCAGGATATGCATGGTGTAGATGTGGATGTCGTAACCTATGAAGAAGATGCAGGCTGGCCGCTGATAGAAGGTGCTTCAATGTACCTTATTAACCCATTTGAGGATAACAGTGTTGGTACTTCTTGGACATCTTCTACCGAAATGTGGCCGGGAAGCGCAGGTGATTTCGGATCACCAGGACAGGCGAATTTCGAAGCATACCTTATCGTCACTCCAATTGTCACTGAAGTTCCTGAAGAAGGTGGTGACCTTGTGTTCGATACAAGATTTATCAGTTACCTGCCGAATACGTACCTGAATGTCAGGTTCTGGACAGAAGTAGAAACACCTGACGGATTTATCTTCGAAGTATTCTCGCAATTGGTCACTGTTCCACCCTTCCTTGATATCACTGTTGAGGATATGACCCAGGAAATACCAGATTACGCCCCCGGTGGAAACTATTCTTTCCATGCTCATATCGGGTACCCGAATATTTTCCTGACCGACAGCTTCGATTGGACAAAGCTGGGTTTGGAAGCGTTCGGATGGACACATGAAGATTGGGAAGGTGTTTTTGGTGACGGCGTATTTACTGCTGAGGAACTGCCAACTGTTTATAAAATGGAAAATGCGTATCCAAACCCGTTTAATCCTACGACAAACATCACTATTGCCTTGCCTGATGCATCTGACCTAAAAGTTATGGTATATAACATCAACGGTCGCCAGGTAGCTGAACTGGCAAACAGCCATTACAGCGCCGGGTATCATCACCTGGCACTTGATGCATCTAACCTGGCCAGCGGGATGTATTTTGTCAGGGCGGTTGTTCCGGGACAGCTGAATGAGGTGCAGAAGGTGATGCTTGTGAAGTAATAATTCGAATTCAAAACTACAACATCCAAAGGATCAGCGAAAAAGCTGATCCTTTTTTATCCAAAAGAAAAACCGCTGCCGGAAACCGGCAGCGGCTCACATCAGGATGTGGCATATTTACGAGCCGACCCGCCTGACGTTACCAGCGGATGGGCCTTTTTGTCCTTGTTCCAGGTCAAATTCTACTTCTTCACCCTCTTGCAGTGACTTGAAACCGTCACCTTGAATCGCGCTGAAGTGCACAAATACGTCGTTACCATCTTCTGCTTCAATAAATCCAAAACCTTTTGAATCATTGAACCATTTTACTTTTCCTTGCATAACTTTCTCAACTTCCTGTAAAACTTAGCTCCGGCATTGTTCACCGGAGCCTGTCGATAGACAAGCTATCACTTTTTTCATGAATGTCCAAATGATACGTCTCCAGGTGCCTCCAGAGCATAGTAGCTAAAAACACCCGGGATTATTGAATCCCGGGCGTTTCAACCAGTTTGACTATCTAAAACTCTACTTAACCATTATCATTTTCTTGATATCACTAAACGCATCAGTTTCAATGCTATAGAAATAGACACCGCTTGCAAGATGATCAGCTTCAAAACTGATATGGTGGAATCCCGCTTCAATCCGTCCATTCACCAATTGCGCGACTTCCTGACCTAAGATATTATATACTGATAGCTTAACATTCTGTGCTGCAACCAGGTCGAATTTAATTGAAGTTACAGGGTTGAACGGATTTGGATAGCTCTGGTGAAGAGTATATTCAGTGGGAAGGCGATCAATCTCTTCATTCGTTGATATTGGAAGGTAGACAATAACATTCACAACAGGAGTATTATCCCAATGTTGTCCACGGAAACGTATTTCCGTCCAAATTTCAGGAAGAACACAGCCTGCACCACAATCTATGAGGTCAAAAATATCTTCTGCCAGCCTGAGATCAGCATTGACTGATACATTCATCCCACCACCTGCCTGGATTACTCCTTCAGTTGGTTCAAGCCAGATCCAGTCAAGAAGCTTCACCTTCCCTTCCCAAATATCAACATAGTCTATCGCACCCTTGTGAACCGTTGTAATATCGTAAAAATCATCACGCCATCCGGTTCCGATATCCATTCCACTTATTACACTATTCTCTTCTGGGGGGTAAATCTCTGTGGCTGTAACATCGTATTCAAGCGTTACAGGATTGTATCGGAATATAAATCCTCCCTGTCCATTGCCATCATGCGCAGCCAACCAGATTGTATAGCCATCCACATCCATCGGCATATAGGCCATACCGGTGACACTGTATTGTTCAGGTTCGATAGCAAGCTGAGTATACTGACCTGAAACAGCGTCTACCACAGCAAAATTACTGTCAGATTCACGCAGATATACAAATTGTTCATCTAAATCATAAGCTACAGCGTTTGGGCTGAAAGGAACGTTCATCACCAGGCTATAATCAGAGAAATCAGGTGTGAAGCGGAATATATCACCATCCGCATTTGCGCCAAACAATTCATTTGTTGTTGGACTAAAAGCCAAGTCGTTAAATCCGTAACCTGCAGAGTCTAGCATAATTTCAGGATAGGAATAAGTGCTGGACAGATTACCCTGGCGATCTAAGGCATATAATATATTTCCACCATTCTCTTCATCAATATACCTGGCTGAAACATAAATGCTATCAGCCGAACAAACAGCAGCAACTATTCCATCATTACCAGTAACAGTCTGCACATCAAACTGTTCCAGCAGATCCCATGTATCATCAAGTTCAGCAACAGGACCAATAATTCCATCTGAGCTGACGCCAGGATTATGCATGCTCGAATGTGTTGAGTAGAATGTTACGATATCATAGACCCACGCTTCCCACTCCAACCGCCCGGTTCCAACGCTCTGAATTAGAAAACTTTCTGTACCGGTACTATCATCATCGACAAATATCAACAATTCAGTTGTTTCAACTTCTCCTTCCGGGTATACCATTGGCAAGCCGCTTTCATTTGAGAAGTTCAGTGTCATTGTGTCAGCATCAGTAATTTCAAAGTTTTCGTATTCACTCGTCCAGTAATCCGGATATTCGCAAATAACATCATGATTGCCCGGCGGCAAAAAATGAAGAAGTGAATAATTTCCATTGTCATAGGTACGTGTCCTGTACTCAGCATATTCTTCAAATGAGACAAACGCGTACTCCATGGGTTCATCGAATACGTCCATGACAATTCCGTTTATCCATCTCCCACCGACGATAAAAGTAACGGGAACTTCAACCTCTGGAACACCCGGATCATCAGCTGTGATTGTCAATATCGTTTCATAAAGTCCTTCAATAATATCCTCATTTAAAGCACTCCCAACTACTGATATTTCAAGGAAATCACCAGGTTGTATAATGCTATTTATCGGATCAATATACAGCCAGGTATTTGCACCCATCGCGTGAGAAGAAGTGTAATCGATGCAATTGTACATTATATCACCTGTTACCTGGTTTTCTCCGACACCATATTCCCAGGTTTCAGTAGTGATAATCACCTTTCCCAACCCAAAAGAATATTCAACGAGTACAGGGTAATTTTCCGGATCAACAATCAAGGTGGTAGCATTGTCGGGAATATCCATCATATAGCCATTATTCGCAGATGTCCCGGTAAATTCTTCAGGAATGCCAGCACAGATCGGATGATCGGGTTCAACTACATAGTTAGTCTCTGAACTTGAATGAACATATGTTGGAATTCCATCAAATAAGGACCATGTCGCCCCTTCTGTACATCCATGAAACTCCAGCCATCCGCCATTAGATACCCACTCCGAATAAATATCGTAATATAACTCAAATGTATCATAGAAATTTTGATCCTGTATACTTGGAATCATTATAACAGTATATATATTAAGATCTTCCAGAGAGAAATCATCCATATCTTCCATACCAAATACATCAAATTGCACACCGATATCACCCAGGTATTCCTGGTGCGAATTATTCCAGGGAATATTTTCCTGGAAAATAAGGACATATGGATCAACAATCTCCGGCAGGTCAGGCGTTATGGTTATCTCAAGTGGTGACTCACCGCTATTGACAACAGTCAAGATCTCACTGACGGTATCGCCTGGTAAGGTTCTCAGGAATATTTCTTCCGGAGTTATTACCATCTCTCCGAATGCGATTGAAACCGTGAAAACAATTACAATCGTAATTAAAATTGAACATTTCACATTATTCCCCCTGTAAAAGTGAAACATTTATAGATATAAACTATCGATAGATTCCCCTCGTAAACAAGTTGTTAAAGAGAAAACGCCCGGAAATAACCGGGCGTTTGTTTAGAGCAATCTCAAATTAAACTATTTTACCATAATCATCTTCTTAATATCAGTGAACGCATCAGTTTCGATACTATAGAAATAGACACCACTTGCCAGATGATCAGCTTCAAAACTGATATGATGGAATCCTGCTTCAATCCGTCCATTCACCAATTGCGCGACTTCCTGGCCAAGGATATTATATACTGATAGCTTAACATTCTGTGCTGCAACCAGGTCGAATTTAATTGAAGTTACAGGATTGAAGGGGTTGGGATAGTTCTGATGAAGAGCATATCGAGTTGGAAGTATATCCTTTTCTTCGACATCATCATATGTCATAATTACTGTAAGATCCATCACCGGGGTATTTGCCCAGTGAGGACCGTTAAAATATACCTCCGCATATATTTCCTGACCTTCTTCTATTACGACATCGTCAGCCAGGTTCAGATCAGCATGGATGGTAACATTCATAGCTTCACCAGCTCCTACTACTCCTCCTTCCGGTTCAAGCCAGATCCATGAAGGAGGCAACAGTATACCTTCCCAAATATCAACATAGTCAATCAGTCCCTGGTGAACCGTGGTAATATCGTAAAAGTCGGCTCGCCAGCCCAGGCTGATATCCATCCCGCCAATAACACTGTTTTCTTCGGCGGCATAGACTTCTAATGTCTCCGTATCGTACTCAAGGGTTTCTGGGTTATAACGGAAGACATATCCACCCATTCCATTTCCATCGTGTGCTGCCAGCCAGATTGTATAACCATCTTCATCCAGAGGCATATATGCCATTCCAGTTACACTATATTCTTCCATTTCAACGGCTAATGTTGTAATCTCGCCAGAAACAACATCCAACACCGCGAAATTATCGCCCCATTGGCGCAGGTATAGTGTTTCATTGTCCCAATCATATGCCAGTGCATTCGGCCAACCTTCTACAAATGTCACCATGGTATACTCTGAGAAATCGTGAGAGAATTGGTATATCTCACCATCAGCATTAGCTCCAAACAGATCTCCCGAAACTGGATCGTATGCCAGGTCGCCAAGACCATACCCTTCAGAATCCAACATCTCTGCAGGATAAGCATACGTATTGAAAAGAAATCCCTGGTGATTAAAGGTATAGAGGAAATTTCCACCATGTTCTTCATCTATGTACCTGGCAGAAATATAAATGCTGTCTGGTGTAGTCACGGCGGCAATAATTCCATCATTTGCTGTTGTTGATTGAACATCATACTGAACAAGGACATCCCAGATCTCGTCCAGCTCATTTTTGTTCTCAATAAGACCTGTGAAACTGGTATTTTGATCAACTATAAAAGGACCATTGAAAGAAATTCTCCTGTTGTTTTTTGTCCAGCCAGAAGCACTAGTTCTATCAGTTGATGATGATTCAGATTTTTCTGAGTAATCAATGTCATCAGATTCCACAAAAGATGGAGTATTGATGACGCGTATATAAGCATCCCAGTCAAGTGGACCTGTTCCATTACTCTCGATTTCAAAACTCGCAGTACCTGAACTATCTTTGAACAAGTTTATTTCTATCTCTAGTGCGGTTGTCTCAAGTTCACCATCTGGATAAACCATAGCGAGTTCATTCTCATTGGTAAAGTTCAAAGTCATAGTATCGACGTCAAGAATCTCAAAACCGACAGCTTCGCTAGGCCAGTAATTAGGATAAACACAGATGATGTCGTTGGGGCCAATTGGGACATTGTTTAATAGCGAGTAAAAACCTGTTTCGTCCGTATATGCTTCATATACCGGATTATCCTCAAAGTATACACGCGCGTTTTCCATCGGCTGATCAAGCGCGTCCATCACTATACCATTTACCCACCGACCACCAACCACAAATGTTACTGGAATAACCTCGGTAGGATTATCCGGATCATCAGAATCAACTGTCATGATCGCCTCATATAATCCTTCAACTATTTCCTCACCAGTAGCGTCGCCTGTGACCGTTATTTCAAGATCTTCGCCAGGAGGAATAATTCCCGATCTCGGTTCAATGATCAGCCAGTTTGCCCCACCTGCGTTTTCAGTAGTGTAATTGATACAGTTATACATCACATTTGCTGCTTCCTGACCGGCACCAACAGCGTACTCCCAGGTCTCAGTTGTGACAACAACATTACCAGAGCCATAAGAATATTCAATTAAAACCGGATCGCCAAAATCATCCTCAATCAGTGTCACAGCGTTTTCAGGAAGATTGATAAGATAATCGTGGTTTGCTGAAGAACCGGTAAATGATTCCGGAATACCCTCACAAATGGGATGATCCGGTTCAACTACCCAGTTTACGCCAGATGTACGATATAGATGAGCAAGACCATCAAACATAGTCCAGGTCTGGCCTTGAGTACATCCATGAAATTGAAGCCATCCACCACTACTTACCCAATCTTCAAATCGATCATGGTTATCTACAAATTCATCATAAAAGGTCTGAGATTGTTCGCTGAGGATGATGATAACGGTATAAGGTTCCAGGTCCCATGTAGCCAGGTCGGCCTCGCCTGCCAGATCCCATTCAACTTCGATCAGGTCGAGATGATCCTGGACACCCGTACTACCCCAGGGTAGAGTCCCATCGTTGAATATCAATACATAAGGTTCGTCAAGTTCACTATGGTACGGTTCAGATGGTACAACATCAAAAGCATCCACATCCTCTGAACTTGGGTATTCAAACAGATATTCCGCTGATAGATCAGTAGTGTTATTCAGGAGATGTTCAAAATCTGCACGTCTCTGAGCTGCGCCTGCCTCAGGTTCAACTATTTCACTGGAGATTGCTATTATTAGTGGTGATTCTCCATTATTTGTAATTGTCATATTCTCAGTGTCAGTTTCACCGGGCAACGCTCTCAAGAATATTTGATCGGTATCAATTTCCATCTCACCCCAGTCCATAATCATGATATCATGAGTATTCTCGCCTTCAACTATTTCAACC
>JANQEY010000107.1 GCA_028278125.1 bacterium
TGATCATATCACCTGGACAGGTGACAATGAAATACTGTTCCAGTACGGCGCGATAGATCCAACTGAAGGAAGCGGACGACCTAATCCCTGGTATTCGATTGGAATTGAAGCAGGAGACCAGACAACCGGTATACAATACATGTATTATCGTGAACCTTCTCCAGGTTCGGTAAATCACACTGACATTGACGAAGGTCTGGCAATTCTTTTCACTACCAACGTCGCCCTGATCACGGGAAATATCGAGGGTATAATCACTGATATGGATTCTGGAGATCCCGTGGATGGCGTACATATTCGTACCGGTAATAATATGTATGAAGCCTGGAGCGGGCCGGACGGCAGTTACCTGATGGAAGAGGTGGTTATTGGAAATCATACTCTTCACTTCACGGCAGAATGTTTTAATGATGCATTAATAGATTCGATCATTGTAGAAGAAGAACTGACTACAACGGTCGATTTCCAGATTGTACACCCGGAGATTGCCCTTGACCTGGATGAAGTTATGGTGGACAGCCTCGATCCAGAGGGTGAGGTTACTATTCCATTGACACTTCATAATCCGGGACTTGGTGTTCTTACTTATTCTACCAGCCTTAGTTTTGATCCACCTTCTGGCGAGCTGCCCGGAGTTGTCAATAATCCCGGTGGAAATGAGCTTGATCAATACTATACACCCTGGAATCTTGGTCATTCATTTTACCTCGATGAGATTGAAGGTAAAAACAGGGGAATAGTTTTTATCGATAATTATTTCATCGTCAGTGGTTCCGACAATGCGAATGGTGGTCCCAACAAGTTGTACAAATATAACTTGTGGGGGGAACTCCTGGCTGTCTACGATCAACCGGTACCTGAACCGTCAAACGTTGGATTTTACGGCATGACCTGGGATGGTGAATACCTGTATGGCGCAGACGAAGATGTACTCTACCAGATGGAATTCAAGGACGGTCAATATGATCTGATCGGCACTCTTGATTTGCCGGTTAACCCCGCGAATTATGTAGCATACGATCCTGATCGAGACCTGTTCTGGGTTGGCGCATCAGGTAGCGAGATTCGCGCGATTGATAGAGAGGGTAACCAGGTGGAAGAATTCGGGCGTGGTGATTATGCTCCTCATGGTTGTTCATGGTTCCCCGATGATCCTGATGGTTATAATCTCTATTTTGCATCCCATGACAGGGATAATGACGTTTCTCACATATACAAGATGAATCCATACACCGGTGATTGTATCCAGCTGCACGAGTTCGAAGATACAACTATTAAAGGCCCAACAGGTGCTTGTGTAACAAATGCCTGGAACCCCTATGCATGGACGTTTATTACTATCATCGACGACATGAACGACGACTTTGTGGAGATCTTCGGATTCCACGATGCGGTCGAATATGTCGAAATTGTGAATTCTGAGGGTGTACTTCAACCCGATTCATCAGTAGTGATTGACCTGATTTTCCGTGGTTCTGGCTTACCGGGACGTGATTATAACCTTTACCTGACATTTGGAAATGATGCCTGCGACAACGAAAACAACTGGCTTCCACTGACAATGAACGTTGCCGGTGAACTTGATGTTGAGGAACGTGACCTGGCATCCATGCCGTTGGAATGGAAATTCGAGGGTGTTTACCCGAATCCATTCAACCCTGTTACAACGGTAAAATTCGCGTTGAAAGAAAACAGCCTGGTGAAGGCACGTGTTTTCAATCTCCTCGGTCAGCAGGTAGCGGTCCTTGCTAATGAGAGCATGACTGCAGGATACCATTCGGTTGCATTTAACGGAGCTGGTTTGTCAAGCGGAATGTATTTCCTGACTTTTGAGGCTGGACCGATCAGGGAAGTAAGAAAAATGATCCTGATGAAATAGTCTCTCTATAATTTGAGCTTAAAACCGGACAATTATAATTGTCCGGTTTTTTTATGAATAAGTTGTTTGATATTCTCAATTGTAATAAATTAAAGGATTCTCCAGATTCGGATAAATTATAAAATAGAATATTACGGAACATTTAGAGTAGCACTGTCGGGCAGCTTACTTTGAGGAGGTAACAAATGAAGTGGAGCTATGTTCTTATTGTCTTTATGTTTCTGGCGGACAATGTACTTGCTGTGACCCCGGAAATAGTTTCTGCAGTATCCAACCATCCACTGCAGGTTTACAGCCGTGAAATTACTGACGATGGTTTTAGGATTAACCTCGCGATCGAAGAACCAAGATGGGAATCGATGGGCGATGAAGAAAACGCACCTGTACGCGCGTCTTTTCCTGCTCTCAGTGGGTTACTCGAGGTTGAAGGATACCCTGTAGTCCCTACAACAGGAAGACTATTCAGAATACCGCCACGCAGCGGTGTTGTTGTTGAAGTGATAGATGCCGAGTACGAGACATATTCCGATGTTGACTACCTGGCATATCTCGGTGAACATGGCTATGATGGCTATGGTGAGATAGAAAATCCCGAAGATTCCTGGTATCCCGGAGTATTGGCTGAAGTATCAGCCCCGGCAAAGATGCGTGCATTCCGGGTTTGTAACCTCCATACATATCCTGTTCAGGTAAACATGGCACGACAGGAAGTGCGTGTCTACAGCAATATTGAAGTTGACATTAGGTTTGAAGGGACTGACGAACGTTCTGCACTTGACGGCTGGCCTACACAAATCAGTTCAACCTTCCTCCCCTGGTATCGCCAGTTCCTGGACTGGGATGACAATGAACTGGATGATTATACCCTTTACCGTGGTAGTGTACAGGTCGTGATGGAAGACCATGCGACCTTGTGGGATGCTCTTGAACCCTGGATAGCGTGGAAAAGGCAGAAGGGCTGGGTGCTGGAATTTCTCACTGATGACGATGTAAACAGTTGGTCTGCAAGCCATAACCGCAATGAATTAAGGGACAGGTACGAAGAAGCAGATACAAAGTTTGATTATGTAGTAATAATTGGTGATCATGGTGGTAATCCGTCCTATGAAGTGCCGCCTGGTGCCGATCCACCGGTTCAATGGGGATACGGTAACTTTTCTGACTATTACTACCAGAACATGGACGATGATGAAACCCCCCCGTACCAGGATGTTATAGTTGGACGAATCAGCGTTCGGAATGAATCCCAAGCTGCACAATATGTCAATAAGGTTATCCTTTATGAGCGTGATCCTTATATGGAGGAGACGGATTGGTATTTACGCGGTACATCGATTGCAGTCTGGGATTACGCGGGAACTTCGGCAATCTCAACAGCTGAATTTGTTATGGGTGAATTGGACAGGATTGGGTATACCGAAACAGAAGTTCATGTATCTCAATATGCTAACCAGGCCGGTTGTATCGATGATATTAATGATGGCGTAACTTATTATCATATGCGTGGTGGGTATGGCTGCGGATTGACAACCGGCCAGATAGATAATTTGAATAACGATTTCAAATTGTTAGTGGCAGTTGAGCCCACTTGTGGTACTGGGAAGTGGAGCGAAGAGACCGAAACAAATTCGGAGGCATGGATACGGGCGGGTACTGTAAATACTCCTAAAGGTGCGATTGGCGCATTTGGTTTAGGAACTAATTCGACTCATGCCGCTCTAAACGGAATTCTTGCTACCGGCGCTGCACATTCCGCGATATCGATGCGCCTACCGGAACTTGGGCAAATGTGCTGGGGTGGTCAAGCCTGGATGTACAACGCTTTTGCCAATTGGGGCACTTATTACCTTAACTTTGCCCAGCAATGGAACCTGATGGGTGATCCACTCTGCTGGTTGTGGACAGCAATTCCTGCTGAACTTAATGTCGACGCTGTTGATACAATTGAACTTGGATCCAATTCAGTCACTGTTACTGTTACTGATGCAGATGAAGCTCCTGTTGAGGGTGCCTGGGTTACACTTTACAAAGTTGATGAAGATGAAGACGTAGTATCCCATAAACTTACGGGACCTGATGGTATTGTTACTCTTGATTTCCCGGTCCGTTATGCCGGTGATGCCATGCTGACGGTTACCAACCAGAACTGTATTCCCAACCGTACAGAGATCACAGTAGTTGATCCGATCAGCCGCGTAGGCTACGAAAACATTATCTTTGTTGACAATGGTACCAGCGGCACAATAGGTAACAGCAATTCCATCCCCGAAGCCGGTGAAACAGTTGGAATTCGTATCGGCGCACGTAACTACGGGGAAAATGGCGAATCGAACATTACCATAACAGCAACAACTGACGATCCTTTTATAACCGAAATCAGTGGCGCGGTTTTAATACCCAATATTGGTGCCGGCAACCTTGTCACAGGTGACAGCCTTCTGCTGGTTGAAATATCCGATGAAGCACAGCACGATTGGAATGCAATCCTGGATATCACTATCGAAACAAATGTAGATACCTACGCTGATGAATACCAATTGTTACTCAATGCACCAAAATTCGGTGTTGTAATGCTGGATGGAAATGAGGATGTAGAGCCTGGTGAAACAAGCACTGTAGATATTACGATTGTAAACTTTGGTGGCAGTAACGCACAAACCTCAACAGCGGTGCTGAATATTCTCCATCCCTATGGAAACGCGATTGATCCGACTGGTGATTATTCAGCGATCAATATCGGTGGTGAAGCGACCGCTACTTTTGAAGTTGCATTACATCCTGAAGCATATAATGGATGCCTGACCACGGCTGAATTGATAATAACAACGGCTGACAACAAAGTAGATACCACTCATTTTTCACTGATGCTTGGAGACAGGGAATCGACAGATCCTACAGGCCCATGCGCTTACGGATATTACGCCTTTGACAATACCGATACGGATTATTTCCTTTGCCCGGAATATGACTGGATCGAGATCAATCCAGATGAACCGGGCAACGATTATGATGGTGAGGATACTGAAATAAGTGATCCGGGTGATGATCAGGATGATGCTTTAATGTTCGAGCTCCCGTTCCCGGTCCAATATTATGGCGTAGAATTCGATTCCATAACGATCAGTTCAAATGGTTGGGCAGCATTTGGAAATCAACTGGCGTTCATTAATAGTTCAAGGGATTATCCCGTTCCCGGACCTGATGGAGCCTACAATATGCTGGCACCTTTCTGGGATGAAAGATTGATCTCCGGTAGTTCAGGTGTATTCCATTACTATGACGAACCAAACGATCGATATATTATTGAATGGTTTGAAGCCGATGATATGCCTTCAAATCCCCACCATTACTGCACATTTGAAATTATTATCTACGACCTGGTGAATGACCATATCACATGGACGGGTGATAATGAAATATTATTTCAGTATAAGGAAATAAACGCTTCTGAAGGATACAGTCGATGCAATCCCTGGTATTCCATTGGGATCGAAGCAGGAGACCAGACAACCGGTGTACAGTATATGTACTACAGGGAATCTTCTCCGGGCGCAGTTCATTATACCGATATCGACGAGGGACTTGCGATTCTCTGGACAACAAATGTCGCTTTAATTACCGGGACTATCGAGGGTGTAATCACTGATATGGATTCAGGCGATCCTTTAGAAGGAGTACATATTCGTACCGGTAATAATATGTATGAAGCATGGACAGGACCGGACGGCAGCTACCTGATGGAGGAAGTGGTTATCGGGAATCATTCACTCTATTTCACTGTAGAATGTTTTAACGATGCCATGACAGATTCGATCATTGTTGAAGAAGAACTGACTACAACCGTCGATTTCCAGATGGTACATCCGGAAATTGCCCTTGACCTGGATGAAGTTATGGTCGACAGCCTTGATCCTGAGGCGGAGACTACAATTCCCTTGACACTTCATAACCCTGGACTTGGAGTACTGACTTATTCTACCAGCCTCAGTTTTGATCCACCTTCTGGTGAGGAACCAGGAGTTGCAAACAATCCTGATGGAAATGAACTTGATCAATATTATACTCCGTGGGAACTTGGCCACTCATTCTTCCTCGATGAGAACGAAGGCAAAAACAGGGGACTTGTTTTTATTAATAATCATTTCATCGTCAGTGGTTCCGACAATGCCAATGGAGGTCCTAACAAGTTGTATAAATATGACATGTGGGGTGAGCTCCTGGCGGTTTACGACCAACCTGTACCAGAACCTTCAAGTGTTGGATTCTACGGGATGACCTGG
>JANQEY010000109.1 GCA_028278125.1 bacterium
AACCACTATGGTCATTCTTCATCTTTAATAACCGCCGATGGATACGTTTATATTCAGTATGATCAGTATGACCGTGGCCGTTTATACGCTTTTGATGGAGCCACGGGTAAAGAAATCTGGCAAGCAAAACGGACCATTTTATCTTGGTCTTCACCTATCTGTGTTAATATTGGGGATCATCAGGAGTTAATCCTAACTGACAACGAAAGTGTAACTGCCTATGATCCTGGAAAAGGCACCTTACTGTGGACTTTTCCATGTTTATATGGAGAAGTAGGGCCATCAGCCGCCTATGCTGATGGTATGGTCTTTGCCGCTCAGGAGTATGCGGCAGCTGTGGGAATAAAAGTTTCCGGATTACCAAGTGGTAAAAAACCTGAGATTGTCTGGGAATGGAAAGAAGAATTGCCCAATACTGCCAGTCCAGTGGCTACTGATAAATACTTAATTCTAGCCACAGCTCATGGTGTTGTTACTTGCCTGGATGCCAAAAAGGGTAGCTCCTTCTGGAATCAGGAATACCCTGAAGGATTTTATTCGTCACCAATTATTTCAGGTCAACGAGTTTACCTTCTTGACCGTAAAGGTACCATGTATATTGTTTCTTTAAGCCCTAATTATAACCTTGAAAACAAGGCATTATTAGGAGAACCAACCGTCACCACACCAGCTTTTCTTGACGGGCAGATATTGATTCGGGGAAATAACCATCTCTTTTGTATTACAGGCGGTCAGAGTGAATAAGTTAAGATCTAATTCCATTTCTGAAGATGATCGGCTTTGGCTTAATGAACTCATATCCAGTTTAGGTTCCGGGGCTGAGCTAGCTATTCCCCTTTTGCAGGCAATCCAGGAGCGTTTTCACTATTTACCCCAGGATGTGCTTAAACTGGTGTGCACTATGACTGATATTACCCCGGCAAACCTGGCGGGAATTGCCACTTTTTATTCTCAATTCCGTCATCGTCCCGCTGGTCAACATCTAGTGAAAGTTTGCGTTGGCACCGCCTGTCATGTTAAAGGGGCAGAACAGGTTTATAGTGCCCTGCAGCGGCATCTGGGTTGTCAGGATAATGAAGATACTGACGCTGAGGGTATTTTTACTTTACAGAAAGTTGCCTGTTTAGGCTGTTGTACACTAGCCCCGGTAGTCCAGATTGATAATGTAACCTATGGTCAGGTTAAGGTAACCACAGCTCCGGATATATTGCAGGATTTTTTACAGCATCAACAGAGTAAAGATCAACCTGGAGCTAGTGATCATGCAAAGGAAACCACGGATTCTTCGGAGGAAATCCGTTTTGGCTTGGGTTCATGCTGTATTGCTGGAGGAAGTGCAGACATCTATAACCGGGCTCGGGAAATCGTGACTCGATACCATCTGCCTGTTAAGATTAAACCTGTAGGTTGTGTTGGCATGTGTCATCGCACTCCCTTTCTAGAGATCCTCATTCCCGGTAAAGAATCCCATTATTATGCTAAAGTCACCATAGACGATGTAGAGCGTATCATTCACCACCACTTTAAACCACACCATTTAAAGAATCGACTCAGAGTTTGGTTTCAAGATCGGGTTGAACAGATGTTGGATACTGAGACGACCTCGACTACTATTAATCGCCTTGCTTTGGACATGAGAGATAAACCGGTAAGCAATTTTCTGGACCAACAAAAACGTGTGGTTTTAGAACATAGCGGGATTATAGATCCCATTGATATCCAGGAATACAGACGGTTTAATGGTTTTTCCGCTTTAGCCCGTTGTTTAAAGGATCTTAATCCATCTCAGATTATTACCACAATTTCTCAATCAGGTCTTCGGGGTCGAGGAGGTGCTGGATTTCCTACCGGTCAAAAATGGCTAATTGTACAACAGGCAAACTCCCAAAGAAATACCACAGTTATCTGTAATGGAGACGAAGGAGACCCTGGTGCCTTTATGGACCGTATGCTGCTTGAATCATTTCCTTATCGAATTATTGAGGGAATGACTATTGCTGCGTA
>JANQEY010000198.1 GCA_028278125.1 bacterium
ACCCCTGCCTGCACCAGACCCTCCGCCTCCCTCATAACATCATCGATGGAGCGGCTGCGTAATCTTCCACGCATGGACGGAATAATGCAAAAACTACACTTGTGATTACACCCTTCGGATATCTTCAAATAGGCGTAGTGTCTGGGTGTCAGTTTTATACCGGTTGCGGGTATCAGATCTGTATAGGGATTATGTTCTTTATCATTAGGTGCATGCTCACGCACCGCAGCAATAACCTGTTCATACTGTTGCGGTCCGGTGATACTTAAAACCTGGGGATGAATGTCCCTGATTATATCGGCATGCACCCCCAGACAACCAGTGACGATGACTTTGCCATTTTCTTTAATGGCCTCACCGATAGTATCCAGGGATTCAACCCTGGCACTGTCAATAAACCCGCAGGTATTGACGACAACGAGGTCAGCAGCATCGTATGATGGCACTACTTCATAACCTTCAATACGCAACTGGGTCAGGATACGCTCCGAATCGACCAGTGCTTTCGGACACCCGAGACTGACAAAACCTACTTTAGGAGACGGCATGATAGTTTAACGGGCCCGAACTGATTTAATCTGCCTTGGTTTCGGTGATCAGGCGCTTGCGAAATGTCTTCATGCGTGGATGAAATTCTTCTGTATCACCAAAATCAATAAACTCATGATACCGGGGATGCCTGTCCAGGATTTTTCTTGCATGTTTTATAGGACACCAGTACTGTTCCGTCCTCGCTGCTATTTCCCTGGCATAGGCGAGCAGGCCATTCGCATAACCGCAATAAATACAATTAAATCGTTCCATGTGATTCAAGTGCTTCAGATGATGCCGGTCAATCACGATATACGTCTTTCTCTTGACTTTACCTATACGATACAAAGGGAAACAGATCCACTGATACAGGGACAGACAAACATCCAGGAACAGGAACGGGATAATCATACTGTAAATAAAGGGCGCAGAAAGTAAATTTCTCGGTCGACTGCCAAGAAACCAGCGGATTATACCCACTTTCAACTGTCTGTGGGCCTGTTCTATTTCCTCCTTAAACCGGATTCTGCCATCCTTCACATGTATCAGAATACGCTCCTGCTGCTCTCGAAGCGCTTCTTCTATCTCATCCTCCAGAGCGGTGATCTGGGCCAGTAAACCGCGTATATGTTCGTTCATAGCTGTGTGGACAAATTATTATTGAAATCGATGGAATATCCATGTTATTAAACCAGATATTTTCCACGAGAAGCATACATTTTTTGTTATCTATCCAGTTGTTGAGGTGAGGAGAGAGTAGCCATGAACACTAATGTCAAAGAAAATGTAAAAAATGTTGATGTCTGGATCCGGGGGCTGTTTATCATCATTTTTGGGGTGATATTTTATTTCCTGCTATATCCGATTATCTGGTTATTGGTCATATTCCAGTTTTTGATGAAAGTGATTACGGGAAATCTGAATGAAAATCTAAGCAATTTCAGTGTTGGTTTGACCCGTTATGCCTTTCAGATCCTGAATTATATTACCTTTCAATCCGAGGAAAGACCTTTTCCATTCAGTCCCTGGCCGACGGGCAAGGGTACATCAGCCCAGGAAAAGCTGGAAACCGGCGGAACCGGAAGCAGCGATGCCGCAGGCAGCGGAGCGACTGGTGATGAGCCTGAATAAGACGACTGGAACCTTAACCGGATAAATTTAATGGATCATCCGGGTGGATTTCTTCCCGGAACGGGATACGCCGGTCAATATGGGTTAATTGATAGACTTTTCCTATCCAGTTATTGATCACTGCCTCGGCACTGTCGTGCCAGGTGTTATCAATCCTATCCAGCAGGAACTGTTCCGGAAACTCCGGTGGTTCTGTCCCCTGTTCAAGAGCTACCGCAACATGATCGCGGTATTCATCCAGGACGGCGCGATTACGCAGGCTGAAATAATTTTCCGGAAACGGCGGGTATTTCTGCAAATCACCAAAAATATAGTTTCCTACCTCCCGCTTGTATTCCTTCATCAGGCTGATGACATCATATTCCGGATGCCCCTGAAAAAAAACGATCCGGAAACCGTCGGTGCTGACTGCGAGATGCACACCTGCCGTTTCACTTTCAACCAGTATTTTCAATCCAGCCTGTTCAAACTGATATCTGCCAATTTCATTAAATCGTGAATGGGGCACATCGAAACGGGTATTGACACCGGTCATCAGCGGATGATTCTTATCAACAACTTTATGCGAATAAACCCCCCAGCGTTTACCAGGTAACTGGCGCCTCTTCTGACCATAACGAAACTGTAATACCGCATGAGTAGCCAGACAGGAACATAAAACCGACGTTACATTCTCATATGCCCAGTCGATGATTTCGATAAGTGGTTCCCAAAACGGTTGTGTAGATAATTCCGGACCGACTACATTCGCACCGGTAACAATCAGGGCATCCAGACCTTCCTGCTTAATTTCATCAAAACTCTTGTAGTACTGATCGATATGAGACCTGGCAATACTGCCACGCTGCAACTCCTCCACGGTGAATGGATGGATATAAAACTGGGCTATCTGGTTGCTCTCCCCTACCAGTCTTAAAAACTGCCGTTCGGTGGCTTCCAGGGCCTTGTCCGGCATCATGTTCAATAACCCCACGTGAAGTTCACGGATATCCTGTTGTTCGGCATGGTCACGTGACAGAATAGTCTCCCCCTCATCACGGAGACGCCTGAAACTTGGTAAATCTATATTCGCAACCAGTGGCATTGTCATTAACCTTGATCTGTCAATTTTTTCATCAGTTTTGCTGATCCAGTACACGTTCCATTAAATCAAGAAAATCCTGTTCATTTTCCACCCGGGCAATTTGATCTGTCGTGACGGTATAACCATAATCAGCGGTAATCGCTT
>JANQEY010000202.1 GCA_028278125.1 bacterium
TAAAATCTTCAAACACAATCCGGTCGTTTGAAATACGTGCATGAGATTGATTGGCCGTATGAACCGTTAATTGTGTCTCAGCGCCGACGTTTAAATCATACATAAAGACATCATAATTACCGAATCCTGATCTGCCGTCTTGCCAGGTAACAATGTCTCCTGAAACTTCAGGCCACAACTGAGGACCTTCGGGGACGTTTAATAAACGTTGGTTCGGGCAATCTCCCGTAACAGGATCGAGTTTACAATAGTAGAGTTCCTCTTCTCCCGTGTCTCTTGAATCCGACCAAACGATATTGGTTCCCGAGATATCTGGATAACTTTGCCCTCCGTTAAAGGCAGTGACGTTGACATTTTGACCGGTTGCAATGTTATAGAGCTTAACATCTCCCCAAATTTCAAGCTCTTGATCGATGTAAACAATATAATCTCCCGAAATGGCAGGATAAGAAGCGTCCGCTGAATCCCCATCAACTAAGATGTTGGGGCAAACGTCCGGTGCCGATAAGTTCAGTTCACAATAGTAAATATCCCAGTTTCCATTACGCTTATCATACCAAACGATACGATCTCCTGAAATATCAGGTGCGGTTTGTGTACCGGGATCATTTGTGATTTGATATTCTTGTTGCGTTTGAGTATCATAAAGAAAGATATCCAGATTACCATTTCGATCATCAGCCCATACGTAACGGCCTTCCGGAGAAACAGCTACCCACGCAGCTTGTCCTTGACTATTAGAGATTTGTTGTTCAACTCCAGTCGATAAATTGTGGCCAAATATCTCAATAGCCCCAAAAGGACGTGTATCTTCCCAGCCAATAAAGTCTTCACCAATGTTGGGAATAAGCTGCCAATCCTCATCGTTTGTAATCTGAGCTAAATTGTGATTAATGATAACTTCCACGTTATCTTCAAACGTTTCGTTGTTTTGGTTGGTGGCAACCAACCTGCGCCTATAAAAATCTGTTGGTAAATTGGATATGGGTACGGTTAAAGTGCTGTCAACGAATGGCGTCGTCCCAGAGAAAACCAATCCCCAATTGGTCGGCTTATGACCACG
>JANQEY010000234.1 GCA_028278125.1 bacterium
TTCAACGGAAATAATTTTTGTGCCGCTGCTGTTTGTATTAGAAGAAACATACCCAATCGCCCCTTTTGTCTTGCTGACATAGTTTACCACCTCTTCTTCCGATGGCAGGGAAACAGGTGCGATACCCCTGCCTGAGAAGACTAGGTTGACCCAGTAGTTCCGAAACTGTGATGCTGTCTTCTTGACATACTGTTTTAAAAAAAGATCATGGGTCTTTGATCTTTTTAATGTAACCACGATCACGGTTTCATCACCCCATGAAATTTTTCTGCCCGTGAAAATTTTTTTCAAATCGGTTTTGCTGATTGAATCTACCGGTAGACTTGGATTACCGATGACAACAATATTGCCCGATGAAGCAGATGTCATTGGCACGGCCCCCGGATTTAAGGCAATAACCGCAGCAATCAACACGATCCATAGTGCGCTTTTCAATAAAGCATTCATAAATGACCTCCTGAACATTTGTCAGCCAGACTTATTAAGCTGTATGATATATGTATTATCATTTTCTTAATGAAACGTTTTCCGATTAAAACCTTAATGTCATCTTTGCCGCATACAGATGCCAGTTCTTATCTGTGTTTCCGTCATCATCAGGATTGACTGTATATAGACCGTCCATGCTGTGATGCTCAAGTTTTAGGGTCCAGTGCTCGTTGATATCAAAACGCGCACTCACACACTCATCCTTAAGCCATGCCTGGGCCCCCCATGGTTCACCACTGCCATCAGGTCTATCCAGCTCGCCGTCTTTATCATCTTTATTGTAATAGGCAACCGAATAGTACGCGCCCAGTTCAAACCAACTGCAAAAACGGTAAGCGCCACTCACGTAATACGATTCCGTCTCTAAGGCATAATCTTCAAGTATAGGTTCTCCTACTTCTGAAAGAAGGAGTTCCCCGTTGGTATCAAAAATCGTAGCTATTGATTCACTTTCTTGATATTCATACGCCAACATTAGATCACCAAAGATATACTCAGCGGAAAACATATTCATTTCTAAGGAATGAATGTCATACACAAAATCGATTTCAATGTCCATGTCCACTAATGTATGGATGAAATAATCAGGCTGTAATGCCCCTGCAGGAATTCCTATCCATCCTCCCATGCCATCAGGTACAATTATCATGCCCATGGAGCTGTTGATGTTGAGATTATAGGTCATGGACGCGTCCACTTCAAATGTAAATTCCATATAGGACCATCCAACCCGGAGCCCTTCAAGGGGAGTTTCCCATATAAGAGAATACGCATACAGGTCATCAATATCAATATCCATGATCCCGGTAACCCCCTGTGCTTCCAGGGCTGCCGCGGTTCCGGAGTTTTCACTACTCGTATCTACCCTGCCGGCCATCATCTGGTAAAGGGCATTCCCCATAAATCCCATGGGAACGGTCCCGTAAATACCGGCGCCCTGTAGCCCGGAGCTTGTGTCCCTTGTTGTTTCACTGTAAACACTCTGGGGCATCAGGATACTGACACGGCTCGCGTCAATATCTCTTGTTTCATTATAAAACCCCCTTGGAATCTTCAGTTGTCCAGCCCTGAAACCGAGCCATTGCCGCCAGCCATAGTTGATCACCGCCCAGTCCAGGACAAGGTCATCCTCCCCGTAATCCCCAAGATCCCTGGCAAAAAACTGCATCCCAACGGAAACTTTGTCAGCAACCCGCGTGGAAAAGTTTATCCCGAATTCATTGTACTCGGTGGTTCCCCCTTCAGTACCCGCCAAATAATTATTGTCATCACTGCAGAGATACCCCTGGGACACAAATCCGTGGATGTCCACACCTCCCATATCATATGCCTGGGGACTTCCTGCCATCATCACAATCATGCAAACTGTTATAAAAATAATTTTTTTCATTTTGCAGTCCCCCTATTCAACGGAAATAATTTTTGTGCCGCTGCTGTTTGTATTAGAAGAAACATACCCAATCGCCCCTTTTGTC
>JANQEY010000294.1 GCA_028278125.1 bacterium
TTTGGTGAATGTCTTCCTCTGCCAAATCCCATTCCGGCGGTGGGCAAATATCGTTTACAATTTCTGTGGACATGGTAACTCGCATCTCCTCTCACTTGCCGGTGTTTTGGAGAAGCTTACCATATCCTTTTCAATTCGCTATTTTTCAACCATCAAGCGCAACCTTGCGCTGTAATATTAGTGATATAATTGATAATCACAAAGGGTTTACGGATAAGCTCCAACATTTCACATTACACACAGACTTATTGCTGATAACATTCTTCGGGGAGATATTATCCAAATCTTATATCGTTTTTTAATCGTAATAAGATTATTTGGAAAAGTTGCGCATTACGCTATTGGGTTTTCAACCCATTAGCCTGCCAACGCACTTACAGGATTTGGTTTATTATGTCGCCAGAATGTATTCAATTAATCGCTACCATCATAGGGGCGCTTATTTCTGGGTTATCACCCATTATCGTTGAGCTTATAAGAACAGATGAGAAAAAACGAAATGAACCTTCCCATAAGATCTCTAAAGAACTTATTAGGAAAAAAACAGGGCGAAGGAGACTATTTCCATTTGTAGTATTGGTTGTAATAGGAGGCATTGTTGGGTATTGGATTGGCTCAGGATTTGATAAAACATTAGATACAACCCCTGTAAGCCACAAGAAACTCACTCCAACTCCATTTACTCAATTCATTGCTTACAGAGATGCGAATAATCTATGCTCAATCTTTATTGATGATATATCCAATCTTAATAGTATTAGAGGCAATATAGTAAAAATTATATTTGATACATCCCGGGGAGGATTTTGCAGCGCGGTAATGCCTTTAAATGGCTATGACGCGAGTGAAAAAGAATATCTTACATTTTGGGTCAAGGGTGAAATCGGTGGAGAGCAGTTTAATGTGGGTATAAAAAATATACTCACCCCTTCAGGCCAAGAACGGAAAATATCCCAGACAATTTCTGTTGACTGGCAACAAATAATTATTCCATTAGAGCAGTTTGGACAAGACTTATATTCATTAGAAAATATTAGTCTTGGCTTTACAAACGAATTGGGGAGTGGCACCATTTACATTGACGAGTTGGTATTTAGTCCCCCATAGCTCACTTATTAATTTACGATCGGAGGTGTAACTATGAAACAAAAGTGTACGATTACATTATTTACTTTAGTACTTTCTCTGTTCGGCGCTGCCTGCGGGTCTGCTGAAACGCAGGTTGCAGTAGAGGGAATAGAAACTTCTATTGTGGAAGAATATGCCACTCTTGATGCAGAAAAGTCGGCTCTTATAATGACACAAACTGCAGTGGCTGTTCCATCGCCAACTATGACTGTTCCGATACCAACTATAACCGTTCCAATTACTCTATGCCCTCTCTATGTGTATGATGATTATGGATCTGATCTAAACAACTTCGTACCTGAAGGATGGATGGGTGATATTTCAGACATCACGTTTGATGATAACTATTTACTTGACCCTGAGCGGCCAAATGTTATCCAAATTAAATATATACCGACTGGTTTAGAAAAATGGGCAGGCATCTACTGGTGGGATCCTCCAGGAAGTAACTGGGGAAATAAAGATGGTGGCTTCGATCTATCGTGTGCGACGAAGATAACATTCTGGGCAAGAGGAGAGATAGGTGGAGAAAAAGCAGAATTTAAAGTGGGAGGATTAGATGATATTTACAAAGATTCCCTTCAACCGGCTCTTTCTACAGGCCCCATCGTTCTCACCAATAGTTGGGTTCAATATACTTTACAGCTAGCAGGGGAAGATTTAAGCCATATTATTGGAGGTTTCGTTTGGGTAACTAATAAACCAAGCAATCCTAACGGCGCCACGATCTACCTTGACGAAATAAAATTTGAGGAATGATCATGTAAATAAATGAATATCAACTCTACCACCTATTGGGGGGAAACAAGCTAACCCTATTTACAAATGATCGAAGGGGTGTTTGAACGAAAAATCGGAATTAGGCAACGATTGGAGGTTTCAGAAACCACGCTGTATATTACTTCCCTTTTGCAATTGAAATCCCCATTGGGTTACCTGCAGCCAAGAAAATAGGAGATGATTTATGTATAAGATTTAACATATCTGGTTGATCATTATCTTTATGCTTGTTGCATGCATGAACTCGGCCTCACCTATGGTAGGGAAAGAGAGTGTGAATGTGACCTTCCTCGTCGCTGGAGCGGAACAATATAAGATCCGTTTAACCAACCCTATTAATATTGATATCGCTCGCAGGTTGCTTAATGGCGATGAAGCGCCAAGTATACCTATTGGCGTGGTTGTTCATGGCAACCCAGGTGTAAACACCGGTTACTCTTGGCATATTGATCCAGAATCAGTCGAATTTGCTGAAACCGCGATGGAGGTATGTGATGGATTACCCTCGGATGTAGAACAGGGAAACATCACCTCTGAATATTATTGCCCATGGTCTGCTGAAGTTATCGACATCGACGAATGAGCGAAAATAGGAAAATATTAGGGATATGAAGATTGCTACTCAATTTAACTTGAAGCCGTTGAAGGTGAGACCCATGTAAATATAATAATGTCCGTGAATTTTAATTTAATGAGAAAAAAGTCCACTGTTCTTTCTATAGGGCTTATGAATTATATATTGACAATTATTTTTAAACTTAGCCCCATGCCCTTTTAAACATTCTGTTAATAACCAATTCAACTTCTTTTCTTCACATTCCCTATCCCTCACCACCTCCGGCCAGATCACGGCCAGGCGGTCATCGGCGGTCTTGACCGTGCACTGGCGCACCGGCTGGCGGGTGAGGTGCTGCACGAAAGCCTCCCACTGCTCGGTCATCGGCGAGTAGATCGGGTGCTGTACCTCTGTCTGGTTCTCGTGTTTGATCGCCTCTAAATCCACCTCGCCTAACACCCGTGCCAAAGCTTCTGCATCCGCCCGTGAGATGCGGAAAGCGATGATGGTTTGAACATTGCCCAGGGCGGTCTGCAATCCAGGGCTGAGTTGAGCGATGCTCTGATTAGCCAGGGTCAGGTGTAAGCCGAATTTGCGCACCTGCGAGAGCATCTGGCTGAAGGTCTCAGTCGCGCCAGGGTGACAGGCAAAATCCTGGAACTCGTCTATGTACAGGCAATACGGTTTGCGGGTAGACAGCGGCGCACGGGCGCGTGAAAGCGCCGCCTGCTCAAAGCCGGTCACCATCAAGGTGCCGAACAGCTTTTTGGTCTCATCATCACAGTCTCCCAGGTCTACCAGCAGCACCTTGCCCTCGTCCATGATCCGGCGGATGTGAATGTGGTTCTCCTTCTGGCCAAGCATGTAGAACAGGCTGGGATTGTCGGTCAGGGCGCTGACCTTGTTGGTGGTACTGCTGATCATACCCGCCCGCTCACACCCCCACTGGTCGAACTCGTTGTGAAAGAAAGCCCGGCAATCCGCTGCCACTTTGGGATCAGGAATGTTGGCCAATTGCTCGGCACGGTAGTCGTCATCAGTCAGCAGCGGGTAGAGGTCGCACAGCGTGCCCTGGTTCTCGATGAGGGTGGCCAACGCTGAGCGCATGATCTGCTGGAAACGCGGTGGCTCTAACAGCGTGCGCGCCCAGGTGCGCATGAACTTTGGTCCATTGATCGATGGTCAGGCAATCAGCGTGAACTTCTCAGGGGGTGAATACGTCCGGGTTTTTACAGCTTAACGAATGTAGGAGGCTGTCCTAAAAGTCGCACGCCTGACTCGTATACCCCTATATACACTGTTTTGTTTTTAATAAAACCAGTATATACAGGGGTTCTGGATGAAGATG
>JANQEY010000035.1 GCA_028278125.1 bacterium
GTTCAACCTTGATGTCACCCGGGCAAGCCGTTCCTGCGTTCTCTGGGATTTCCGTTTTAAGCTGTTGCCGGCAAAGTTGATTATCAGCGCACTCAAAGGAGCTATCAGCAATGCCGCTATAGTCATCTGCCATGAAATTGATAGCAGCAAAAGGAAGAATAAAACAGCTGTTATCGGATCACGGACCAGTTTGCTGAAACTGTCTGCCATCCCGGCATTGAGGGTATTGATGTCATTTACTCCGGCTGAAACCAGGTCTCCACCCTGCCGGACATGGAAGAAGGCGAGATCTTGATCCAGCAATCGTGAATAGAGCTCGTCACGCATCGCCTTGGCAACTCGTTGTTCAACAGACGCCGATAACAAAGTCTGAAAATAGAGGGCGATATTTTTTACCAGGAAAGTTGCTAGTATGATGACTATCGCTTTCTGTAACGTAGCAAGTGGTGTATCAGCCATTACCAGTTGCGCTGATTGGTACTTGAGAAAATCAACAAAATTATGTGGACCAATGGGATAATCCGGTGGTGGAGGAGCTACAGCTCCCCCCTGGAACAGGGCCTGGACAAAATCGGCAACGAGCCAGTAGCTGATTCCGGCAAAAGCTACATAAACCAGGCTGGCGGTAATACTACCCGCCACCCTCAAAAGGTGGGGACGTAAGTAAGAAAAATATCTGGAAAGGAATGACATAGTTTATGTCTCAGATTGTTGACGAAGTCAACAAGGTTGTCATTCCCGGCTTGATCGGGAATCCAGTGTCGTTTGTTTTAAAAGGTTTAAATATAATAATTTCAAATCAGTTAAGTGTATATGTTAATAATTATCTTTTTCTTGTGAAGTTCACGTTTTGGCAAATTAGACCATTAAGGCGTAAAGTTACCAAAGAACCAGCTTGAAAGGAAGATTAACGAAAATATTATACTTGCTAATATCATTAATACAATCGCGATTACATGGTTTACCAATCCCTCCCAGGCCGAAAATCCCTGTGCCTCCGCGATAGTTTTACAATTGATTATTATCATCCAGATTAGAAAGGTAAACGCGCCGATTATCAATACCGGTACCATCACGATTGCTGCGATGGCCAATGGAATTGCTGGATCAAATTTATCAAGATTTAAGTCAGACAAATTGGCACGTGAAGTTTCGGAGATAAAAGCATGTTGACCTAACCATGGGATTAAAACTACCCAGATTAATCCGGACCAGATCATGGGAATATCGCCCAGTGCCCCGGCAATAAACAGTTCCTTATAAGTTCCTTTTCCCCTGAGAATTTTACCGGTTATTTTTATCAGCCAGGTATAGAAAAATATCCACAACAGGTATGCTGCGGGACCGGCTGTTAAACCAAGCAGAATCAGCCAGTGCAGTGCCAGGTCATCACCCCAACCTTCATCGCTGGCGATATGAAAAAACATGGCGATCCCGGCTGCCAGTACAAGGATTATTGAATATCTGAATACCTTTAAATCGATAGCTTTGCGTGTCGTTTTACGTGTTCGCCGCCAGATCGAAAAAAACGGTTTGTACCAGGGAAAGGGATTTTCGTTATTATTTTCCATTCTGTTCCGCTTCAGCTTTTAATGTATTCTTCAGCAGCATCGCGACTGTCATTGGACCTACTCCACCGGGAACGGGAGTAATCCATGATGCTTTTTCTTTTGCAGCGGCATATTCAACATCACCCACCAGCCGGTAACCACGTTTTTTCGATGGATCATCCACCCTGTTGATTCCAACATCTATAACTACAGCGCCCTCTTTCACCATATCACCGGTGACAAAATTCGCGCTTCCGATCGCTACAACAAGAATATCGGCATTCCTTGTATGTTCAGGTATATCAGGTGTCCGGCTGTGGCAGATTGTCACTGTGGCATTCGCACCCTGGGCTTTACGCGCCAATAGCAACGCCATCGGCATACCAACAATGTGAGATCGTCCAACGATCACTGTGTTTTTCCCCGATGGATCAATATTATAACGTTCCAGAAGTTCCATCACACCAAGTGGTGTACAGGGGACAAACGTTGGACGTCCCGTTGCCAGCATTCCCATATTAAAAGGATGAAAACCGTCAGCGTCTTTTGATGGATCAATGGTTCGAACAACTTCATCCTCATCAAGACCTTTCGGGATCGGTGATTGTACCAGGAACGCGTTATAATCGGGATCGTTGTTGATCTGCTGAACTTTTGCCAGCAATTCTTCCTGGGTGGTCTCTTCCGGCATCCTGGCTATTAATGAACGGACTCCTGTCTCTTCGCAGGCTTTCCCTTTCATACCCACATAAACTTTGGACGCGGGATTATCACCCACCAGGATAACCGCCAAACCCGGACGTCGCCCAAGTTTTCCCAACCGTTCTACCTCTTGCTTCACTTCATGCCTGATCTGGGCGGCAACAGCTTTTCCGTCAATTATCTGTCCACGTTCTTCCGACATCAATTTATCCTTGTATCAACACTTCTCGAGTAAAGAAAAAATATCATATAATCAAAAACAATATCCGGCCAGGGGAATCTCTTAAACTTACTGACTTTCCATCGCATAATTCGATAGAATACCGGTTTACAGAGGCACCGGGCAAGGCATTTCTTACACATATCGCAATTACAATTCTTACAATCACAGTCAAATTCATCAAAAGCGTCCAAAGACAGCATTTTTTTTACTTCCGGATGTTTCTCAAGCAGCCTGGGAATAGTTTTACAGCCATACTTGATATACATCCGCTCTACATCTTCCCACTCCCGGAAATGGTTATGCCAGGTTCTTGCTCTCGATTCGTAATATAATTTTGCCCCGGCTTTTTCAAGTGATATACCAAGGTCGAGATCCTCACCTCCCCAGCCCTCAAACGTTTCGTCGAACCCACCGGCTTGATCGATCCAGTGTCGTTCCATCGCTGAATTACAGGAGGAAAAATATTTGCCAGGGATTTCACCGCCCTGGGGAAGTTTCATCGCACCACGTGAATGGAGGTATTTCATCAGGGGTTTTGCTTCCAGGGATGGATCAATATCTCGACGTCCTACCAGCACTCCGCCGGTTTCGATCACTCCCCTTACCAGGATCTCAAGCCATGACGGGATCATGGTCATATCGCTGTCGATAAAAACAATAATCTCGCCTTTTGCTCTTTTAATCCCGGTGTTACGTGCTTTCGCACGTCCCTGGTTCTCCTTGAGAACAACAGGAACAAGATTGATTTGACCATCATAATTTTGAAACCATGAGGGTGGATCAGTTGTGCTACCGTCATCTATAATTATCCATTCAAACCTGTCGAAAGGAACCGTTTGTTGTTCCATACAAGCCAGTAGGCGTGTCAGTTTTTCGAAGTCATCACGGTGGGCTGTGATGACGGATATTTTGGGATATTTGTATGACATGGTTAAAGTGATACTTTAGATTTGACCCTCAAATAGAAATTATTTCTCTCAAAAACTCGACTAAGTAAATAAATTATCGTAAATCGATCGCAGTGAAAATTTCAAACAAAATAATACGAAATAATAGACTGAGAAACCCGGGTTGCGAGCCAACCCGGGCTACACACGAGGATAATTCTTTATACAGAAACAAAC
>JANQEY010000138.1 GCA_028278125.1 bacterium
GGATCACAACTAACGGCGCGTTTTAATATCAACTCGCGCAGTTCCGCCGGTGACAGCTTTACACCCCTGTTCAGTGCCGCACTGGCGAGCAAGGCACAAATACCGCTGATAATGGGCGTTGCGAAACTGGTGCCGGTGAGGTAACGATAACCGCCTCCCGGTGTGGCGCCGGCGATATTGATCCCAGGAGCTAAAACACCATGGCTTTGTAATTCCGGTGTCCAGTTGCTGAATTCCATCGGATTGCCATCATCGTCCGCTGCCCCGACCGCCAATACGGTATCCAGGTTGGATGGAAAATCGACTCCCCTGGAACCATTATTTCCTGTTGCCGAAACGATCAACACATTCTGTTGCTCGGCCTGATCAATGGCGCGTTCCAGAGACGGATCGATATTACCGTTTTGGGAATTTGCCCCGCCACTGATGTTTATTATGTTGGCTCCCAGGCGGACAGCTTCATTTATTGATGTTGCCAGAATTGCCGGCTCACATCCCTGCAGGGAGCCATCTTTAAGTTCTTTATAAATAGGAATCAATATTCCCCGGCATTCCGGGGCTATTCCTTTGATACGGCTGCAATGATTACCGAAGATAATACTGAGGATATGTGTGCCGTGATGTGATAACACGGCATGTGACGGATCATTTTCCATACCCACAGGTGAGACCTGAATGTCTGACTGATAAAAGCAAGGGTGGCTAAGATCCGCAGGGCCATCCAGCAAAGCTATGCATACGTCTTTGCTTCCCAGCGTCTGCTGCCATAATTCTTGAAGCCCCGGAAATTCTAATGTGTAGTCCATAATCCTGATGTATATTTATATTTGTGCTTAAGACGTATTAAGAAATTGGTTGTGAATCATTTAATTCAGGGTTCAGTGAGTTTCTGATCGACTGCCTGGCCAGTTGTACCCGCTTTCGCGCATTGGCCTCGGTAATGTTCTGGCTTCTTGCGATACTGATATAACTTCTTCCATCCACGATTCGATCAAACAGGGCATCCCCTTGTGGTTGTGGAAGTGAGTTTAATATGGCGTTCAGTTCATTTATGAGACGTTCAATATGAATAGAATGAAAAACCGAATTGTTATCGTTGGGTCTCTCCGGATCTGTCTCACCCCAATTCGTTATGTGTCTCTGTTTTCGTATATAATCTATGCAGTAATTTTTAGAAATCTGTTTAAGCCATGCTGTATGGTTTTGGATTTCTTTCAGATAATCAGTCTTATGGCTAAGTAAATCGAATAAATGTAACCTTATCTCGCTAAGTGCATCTTCCGCTTCATGTAATGTACCCAGAATATTGAAGCATTGACTCAGGATTACATCTTCATTTTCAATTAAAAAGCCCCATATGATTTTGGATGATTTAATAACATCCATGTCTTGTTTTTTCATTTTTATATTGCCTCGTGCTGAGTGCAAATTGGGATGTCCAGAGCTTATTTGCTTTTAACAAGCTCAAACTCATCTGGTAGGTACAAGACGTGTTAGGATTTAATTTGTGAAAATAACCGGCCCGGAAATTTGTGTATTTTTTTGAATATGATTAGAAGTGATTAATATATGGCTTTCCTATGGAAAAACCGTTAAATATAAGAACACCCATTGAAACTAACACATATAGTGATTCCATTATCAATAATCTCTCTCTATTCCGAACAGAGAAACAGCAGTTATGATTGATATAATCTATCTACTGGTAAAGACAATACAGGGAAGGTTGCAGGATTTGATGTTTAACAATTTATCGACACAAATCATGATTTGTTTAGTTTGAGATGCAGGAGAAATAAGGCACGTACAGCGCTTGAAAGGATTAAGAAGAGTTGTGTAAGGGTGCTCACATTGAAGTGACCCAGGCGTGTTTTTTAATATCCGGAGTCCTTTTATTAACTATCACTCTAAGATTCATCCGAATAATCTATTTCATCATCACTGCTATCGACATAACCGGTTCCATCACAGTTACCACAGGCGATATATCCATCTCCATTACAGACAGGGCAATTTATGTTACCCGTAACATTGCATGCATTACATGAATTATTATTGATTTAACCATTCCCATTACAATTAGCACGTATAATGTCACCCTGATTACAGCCGTTATTGGGACAATCAATATTGCCGGAAGCATGGCATGTCGGGCATTCCATAATCCTTCTCCTATGTAATGGATCCGAATAATTTTTTTACTTCATCGTTTCTCTCATCTGAGATTCCACGACGATCGCATTCTTCCGCACATCCCTGCCAGTTCTGTGCCCTGGCCGCCCTGGTAAAAGAGGGAAATTTATTAATCAACCCGCTATTACCCAAATTGAACGCCATATCCATCAATCCCAGTTTGGCTGCACCTGGATATTGCTCGTAATTCTGAAAATCCTTCTTCAGACCGGTTTCAAATTCAGCAATACGTTTATCCAGCAGCTCATCTATATACTCATCACTCAGATCGAGGGTTGTGTATTGTTTGTAGCTGGTAGCCGCCATTGCAGGTTTCTGCCCGGCGACCGTTTCGTATTCGTGCTTTATTTCATCTTCAGAGGCTTTGTTTCCCGTCTCCCTGTTATGGAATGGTAAACCGGTTGCAGCTTCAATGGTGGGTAACATATTACCTACACCAACCGTGACCTTGCCTACGGTATCCAGATACATATGACTGATACATCCCTCACCACGTTTAATGAGCTCTCTGCATGTTTGCTTGAAATCCATAATCTCACTCATTCGCGATGCTCCTGAATAGTGTCAACAAACAGATAGACGATCGAGGCGGGATGGTGTGAATGCTTATTGTCGGCGTTTTAGAGCGTGGTCTTATCTGGTGTTTCCGAAATACCGGGTTATTTTTTCTCTTTAGTCGGAGGCGAGTCTTTCTCTTCTGATGCGCCCCCAAACCAGAAGCTTAAGATCTGTCCAACTCCGGCTGTGAGAACTCCGAAAAGTATCTGAAGTTCGCCCATCATGGAGTTTTCTCCCCTCTCCATATTAATTGTATCGCTCACCTCTACCATAAATATCGCTGACAACATGAGAAAATACACCAGCAGGAAAAAAGCACTAATCATGATTTGAGGCCTGTTGTCTTTCTTTACCGGGCTGCGGGCATCACTGCTGTCATCTGCTTCCAGAGAAAAAACATCCACCTCCAGGTTTTCCATCTCCAGTTTAAACTGCCGGTCTATGTCTTTTATTTTCTGCAGATTGCTTGAGTCGTTAAGCAAATCTTTAATAAGCTCTTTGGGATTCCTGTTATCGGATATGCCGTCCCCGGCCAGATTATCCGTTATAAATTTAAGCGCAACCCCGGCAAAAGGTCCTCCCAATGCAGCGGATAATGTCGGCGCAATATGCTGAATAAGAGATCGGATGTCTCTCACTCTTATCTCCCCTTTATAGCGTATTAATAAAAAACGGAGATATCAGACAGAAAGTCTGCTTCGAGTGACTGTAACACCTAAAAGACTTCCGGAATCTCTTTTCCTATATATACCTGTTATTATTTATCGCATTAATCACTCCCGCTGCATAGGACGGTGCGTCATCGGCATATTGCTGCCAGTTGTTCAAGTCGCTTGCACGAAAGGTATATATTTGAAATAATTTTTCTTCTTTAACGGTACAGGAATATAAACTGCCATCCGCATAGCTTTCTGCACGCACCTTTGCGCCGGAAAACCATTTCCTTAGTGTCTTTTCAATTTCCTGGCTATGTTCATTCTCCTCAACTAGGTTCTCGTCTACTTCCTGCATTGGTCCGGACAAATCCGATTTCCAATTTAACAGTGCTCCGGCCACATTTATCACACAGGAATTTTTTTTGTATTTCTTTATTCTTCCGATAAGATCTTCTTTTAATTGAGCCCAGGATTTCTGTCCTGCCCCCGAGTTTGGTGCCGCAACAGCGTGCAGGGCAAACATCAGGCTGCTGTCCAGAATAACGGTTAAAGTCAGGCAACTTGAAATATGCCCAAATTCTACAATCTTATTCTCCGGATCGTAGTTTCCTTCTATTTTGCCTTCACTGCATCTGAAA
This sequence comes from bacterium, assembly GCA_028278125.1. Next base: position 4,046 of record JANQEY010000138.1, read on the forward strand.
ATATCGTATGCCATAATTCTCTCCGTATCGTTAATAATGTTATGCAAACCCGTCATCTGTTCATAGTCATGATGACGGCGCTCATATTCAGACGTTTCACGAAGGTAATTCGTGAATTAATAATGGCAACAAGGGGAGGGAGCAGCGAAAGAGGTGAAAGCCGGTGGTGTGCTGTTTTAATTTTGTAATCTCTGAACCCTTTAAGCAGGGCTATTGAAAACCAATATCTTCGTCCCCATTTTATCAACTTCAAATATGTCGGTTTCCACCTTCCGGTAACGTCATGAACAGCAGATCAACAGCCATAACACTACACACGGAAGACAAATCTTCCGGTTTTAAACTCTCAGGCAGGAATCATCCACCCGAACAAGATCCAGACAATGTTCGTGCTGATGATCTCCTGCATGACGCCTATTCCCGTTCAGTCAGCCATGTTGCGCAACTCGCCCGCCCGTCGGTGGCCCATGTCACCGTGTCCCGCTCGGGCACAGCGCAAGGCGCCGGTTCGGGATTTGTCTTTACCAACGACGGCTTCCTGTTAACAAATAGTCATGTCGTGCACGACGCGAAGGATATGGTGGCGGCCTTTGCCGACGGTGTTGAATACCGGGCACGTCTGGTGGGTCAGGATCCGGACACTGATGTAGCCGTGCTGCGACTGGAGGGTGGTACTACTGTCGGTATGCCCCTTGGCGACTCACGCGATCTGCAGCCGGGCCAGATCGCCGTGGCTGTCGGATCACCGCTCGGTTTCGAGTTCACGGTCACTGCAGGTATTGTCAGCGCACTC
>JANQEY010000160.1 GCA_028278125.1 bacterium
CCATTCATCCCACGGTATCATTGAGATAGTTACCGGTAGAATGTAAGGATGACTACCCATATCAGTGATTGTACCATCAGGATCTAGCTCGAATTCAGGATCACCCGCGTCTATACAAGGTGATTCCGGGGTAAGATTAAAGTCCATATCTCCAATGTTTACAAACATTGGATCTTCATCTATCTGGTTATCTCCGGGTATACTGTTATCGGAAACGAGGCAAAAATTTGCCTCAATATTGTTTGTAGATGAATGGTCCTCCTCATGGGTATCATTCCAGAAAATTGAGTTTGTAATTACTGCCATTCCCGTGACTGAATAAATGTCCGTTCCATGTCCTGGTTGACCGGCAGTATTATTAACTAACGTACAATGGTCTAACTCCTGATAACCTTCGTAAAACAGTAAGGAAGCGCCAGCCCCGGCATGGTTATTGTTGATGGTGTTATGATGAAAAACGCCACCCGTTCCAAAGGCAAAATCTACAGCAGAACCCAGTCGGTCACATTCATTATGATGAAAATGGGTTCCAACAATAACAAAATCCGAATAGATCAGGCAGATACCTCCACCATCGTACGGACTATGATTATATCTAATTTCGCAATGGTATAATTCAATTGGAGAGTGACTTACCTTAAACGCACCCCCATGTAATGGATGTTCAATTACACGACCATACTCAACTATCGCATGATACATGATGGTCGGTGAGTCATTGTCTTCGATGATAAATGCACCCCAACCCTCTTCAGAATCTACTGCGCTGAACAATACAGGGGCTTCAAACGTTCCGTGTACAAACAGCCCTCCTTCAACAAATATCGTTGAATGAGACTCACCAAGAACTTCTACACCGGCCTCTATAACAAGAGAGTTGTCCGTTAGAATTGTTATATCATCATCGAGAATGTATGGACTCCCCTCGAGTGTCCAGGTGTCCGATTCTATTTCCCCGGAAACATGCGTTTCGCCCAGGCAAATTACAGGGATAAAAACTAAGGAAAGTACGATTATCGTAATTGACCACTTCATTTTGAATCCCCTTGTAAGTGTTTGCAGTATTGTTAGCTATAGCTCGTATAAACTAATATATCATAATGTTTATCACAAGTAATCCGAATGTTATTTTTAAATAATTTTGTATATTTCGGATTCAACTTTATGACATATGGAGCTTGTTATTTACCACAAGTCCTACTCGGGAAGCAATTAAATTTGTATGTTACGGGATCGAAAAATAGCGAATAGAGTGACCTCAATGTTTAACAAGATAAAACGCCCTGGAATGGGCAGGCTTCATGGTAATCACAAGCTTTACTGGGAATACCAGGTTAGGGTAACTAATGAGAAATTAATTCCAATTCTCCGGGAATGGAATTTTGATCCACAGGGAAAACGTATCCTCGAGATCGGCAGTGGTGATGGGGGGATCATCCATACTTTCGCTGAGATGGGCGCCACCTGTACCGGGCTTGACCTTAATGAAAAACGTGCTGAGATCGGAACACAATTCGCAACAATTGAAATACCTACTATCATCGGGGATTTCTGCACTCCTGAAATCCTTGCGAAACTTGATGGGAACTACGACCTGATTCTTGTCCGGGATGTGCTGGAACACTTGTTGGATAAAGAAACCGCCCTAACAAATATTAATAAATTGCTGGCAAAAGATGGTCACGTGTTTTTCGACTTTCCATCATGGTATATGGCTTTTGCGGGTCATCAACAGGCGATGAACAGTTTCCTCAGGTATATCCCTTTTATTCATTATCTACCACGTTCTTTTTATGCACGACTGGTGTATTGGTCTGAGAAGGAACGGCCACAGATATTCAGCGACCTGATGGATACATATGACGCCAGGATTACTTTTAACAAGTTTGAGAAGCTGGTTGATGACCATGGACTTCTAATAGAAAAGAGCCGGATGTACCTGGTTAATCCTAGCTATGAGATAAAATTCGGATGGCCGGAAATCAGGTTGAAAGGATTGGAGAAGCTGCCATTTATCCGTGAAGTACTGGCGTCAAATATTTATGCGTGGGTTGGAAAAGTATGATCGATAGTAGCCCGGACCGCCCTCGGTCCGGGATCATTCTGAGGTCACTTCAGACAGGTTATCTAGATTTGAATTAATGGGACGAATACGTTTCCCGGACCGAGGGCGGTCCGGGCTACATATTATGAAAAAACACCGGTCAGGATTACCAGCCGGTGGTTGATATCGTTTAAACAACAAAGGACTTACTTCATCAAAATCATTTTTCTCAATTGAGAAAAATTGTTCGTTTCAAGCTGGTAGAAATACATACCTGATGCAAGATTTTCAGCATTAAATACAAACTCGTAATGTCCTGCTTCATAAGAACCTTCAGCCAATATTGACACCAATTGTCCTGTTAAATTGTATACACGAAGCTGAATTTGACATTGATTTTTAAGTCCGAATTTGATACTTGTGACAGGGTTAAACGGATTTGGGAAATTCTGTGCTAGGAAGTATGTATTGGGAATGTTTTCTCCAAGTTGTTCCACACTTACTGCGTTTGCTAAACCATTCAAACGAATCATAAATCCATTAACAGGTTCCGCCGGATCATTTGTCGTCAGTCGAATGATTTCATTATCCAGGTCCTGTGGATCAAGTAAGTCCGGGGTCCAGGCTAATGTCAGGCTGTCTTCTTCACCCGGTGCAATATTAACAGGTAATTCCTCATCGACAACTATAACATTTTGAATTGCCTGGCCTAAAATAACCGATTCGATAATGGCCGTCCCCGAGCCTGTATTTTCAACAATAAGTTCTGTTTCGGAAGTTGAACCGGCATCAGTGTCAGCAAAGGTCAGGATAGTGTCCGGGAAAGATATTACAGGGTACATTGCCTCACCGATATATGCCCTGTAAGTGAAATTACCTGATGTTGTGGGGGACATCTCAGTATGTGGGCCGCCTGTATCCACAGCGTGATCTACAGCATGCATACCGATATTGTCCGATGAATTTGGAGGAGTTCTATCTTTATAAAACGGTTCGCCTGATTCAAGCTGAGCAACAACAAAATATCCCTCTTCAATCCTTAATGGTTCTCCAAAATCATCAAGGGGAATCTCAATCTCATTCCAGCTTCCAACCTCCTGTTCACCGGTCAACATCATCGTATCATCTTCCCAGAGCAGGGTTAACTGGTCTGCCACCAGGTGCCACAATTGCAGATCGGAAGGATTTTCAGGTTCCCCTTCGATCCATACTGAGATTGAATGAATCGCTGCAGGGTATACCGCGGGTTTAAATGCTGTCGCGTTTCCAAGATCCGGACCATATACAGAAGACGATTCAAATGTTCCGTCATCATAAATGTACCAGCCAGGATCCTCGATTAGCGTCTGCAGGAGAGTATTCGAGTTATTCTCTTCGTCAGCATCAAAATCGAGGCTGTCACTCATCAACGTGACAGTCACGATATATCTTCCCACTATGGGGGGTGTTGTCCATGATGAAGGCGCATCTACTATGGTGGAATCTCCCGGTTCAATTACAGGTACCTCTGTCGAATCGTTATAGACCTCTTCGCTAAGCTCATTTGTCACTACAAAATTAGCGTGTACAGCCTCTGACGGTTCCGTTCCATTATTTTTTATGTAAGTCGAGAGTTGAACTTCCAGCGGATTTTCCTCAGTACCATGCAGCATAAAAAATCTGTCGAAATCGTTGTAGACAGCCTGGACACCGAGGTCCCAGAATCCCTCCAGCTCTCCACCCGCTGTCAGGTACTGGCAATTGGAATTCTGAAGTGCGAACCAGATACTATCCTGTCCCGCAACACAGTAGGCTGAATGGCCGGTAATGTTGTCTGCGCCTATTGACCACCAGCCGGTATCTTCATCGTTCGGATTTCCCCCGGGGCTGGGTCCTAACAGCAACCAGAATTCATCACCTTCCTCGAACGTTAAATAATCAGCTTCATCCAGTTCGAATTCGTGCCAGCCGAAACTGGGTATCACTTCTCCAGGCCCTTCCCAGATTAAACCGGTGGTATCAGCACCAATCGGATCACCGGGAGTTTCATTATCGCTGTTTTCAGTTATGTAGATTTTCGCATTTACAACCTGGTCGTATTCATTGTATACCCTGAACCGACCTCCTTGCAGTGTAAATCCAGCCGGGCATGCGTACCTGGTCGCAAACCAGTAGTTCTGTGTCGTCCAAAGGTTGATAGTAGGTGCATCGATAGGCCAGTAATAGATTGAATCAGGGTATTCATCAAGTTCGGAATAACCAGGGAACAATTCATTTTCATTTAAAAGGGTAAACGATCCATCCTGGTTGAGAAATCCCTCAAATGAGGAGAATGCAGGAGTTGATAATACGCAAATCAACATTATCAGGAGCAGGAAAACAAAGCCCAATTTATTAATTTTCATTATGTATATCTCCCTAGGAAAGGTTTTATGCAAGGGCCGATAATGAATTACATGAATATAAGATACATCCAGATTTATAAATCCTGAATGTTACAATAATTCTAATCATTTAAAAAATTTAGGTTGACGGTATTAGTCAGTCAATATAGAAAGATGTTTAAATAATTAATTTAGCCAGGTAGATACTTTCAGCAAATGCCTGGCATCACATAACCCGAATAAGATTTCGTCACTAAAACAATTAATATTACAATGCAGGCACAAAAAAATCCCCGGTTCTTTTAACCGGGGATTATTAGAACAATTAAATATCTTATTTAAGATACATCAGTTTCCTGATTTCCTCTGCACCGTTAAGAACAGATGCTTTCAGGAAATAAATTCCTGCCGGATTTCCATCAGCAAACCAGGTTAATGTATGGTATCCAGGATTCATTGTACTGTTGTTCAGGACGGCAACCTGGCGGCCAAGGACGTCGTAAACAGTTGCATTTACAATACCGGATTCAGGAAGAGCAAGAACAATATTTACATTCGGATTAAACGGATTGGGATAAACTTCGCTGATCTCAAAGTTAGAGGGGATTCCGTTCAAGCTTGTTTCATTTACATCATCACCTTGCCAGTTGACGGGGGCAACATTAGAATTTTCTGATGTGCCTTCGTCGTACACTGCCTGGACATGGTAGATATAAGTTCCAGGTGCAGGTAACTGATCGATGTAAACATCATGGGTAACATCATCGGCAATGACTGCCAGATCTCTGAGAACATTAAAATGCAGGAACTCGTCAAGTTCATCAGTTTCATCGACAATTTCATTGCTCAAAGTAGCATATGACCTGCCGTCTGTCCCAACTTCACCAGATTCAATTACTCTCCGACGTTTGTTTGGAGTTGGTTGAACGATGTCAGTTGTGTCGGCATCAGGGTGAATCCAATTCAAGGTTACCTGCCCGGAGACAGAATCCAGTTCCGCAGTCAGGTTCTCAGGAATGATAATTGGAATACCCCATTCGATTACGAGACCAAGCGATGGATCAGACTCACCGGAAGCATATTCAGCTGTTACAGTGTAAGTATAAGTTCCCAGATCATCCAGAACATGAATAAAGTGGTTAATGTTGAGAGGATCTTCAGTGACCTCCACATCGTTAAGATAGACATGGTATCCTGTGAAACTATCCAGTTCGTCAAGTTCGTTATCGTGTTGTTCGAAATTGGAAAGGACCACCGGTGCATCATCGGAATCCAGGTATTGAACAACTGCACGGATATGGTAAGCTTCATGCCACGAATCCCATGCACCGCCAAATAAATCCCATGAACGACCATTGTCCACTTCTTCGAAAATCACATAGGTACTGTCAAGAACAGATCCAAAACCAACAACAAAGTCTCCATCGACAATTATGTTTTCATCAGAAACATCAAGCATCATCCAGGCGCCATTCACAGCAACCGTCTCTTCCTCATATATCGGTTCTGTTTCAGGTTCACCTGCACCTTCATCCCAAAGAAATATTTTCGCGTCAAAAATCGGATTTTCTGCATCGTGTTCCGTATAGAAGGTATCATATTCTAATCTCAAAATCCTGCACGGACCGGCCGGACTCATCTGGCTCGACATTGTTGATGTCGGCCATGCATAACCATCAAGGCTTTCTTCAGTATCATAAATTAACTCTTCATCGCCAACCGGATGATTCCAGATAAAAACAACTTCGCCGGTGTCTTCGTCAAAACTGAAGAGAATATCATCACCTGTCTCACCGGGAATTCCAAGAACACCATCCCAGGTAGATTCAACAGGATCGCTGGGATCTGATTCGATATCTCCGTCGTACACGGCAGTGACAGTGTATTCAAATGTTCCACCCTCGGTAAGACCGTCGACATACCAGGTATTCATGGCGTTCCCAAGCTCAACATCATCACGGTAAACATTGTAGCTTAAAGCATCATCTGGTGGATCCCACGAGACAAGTACCTCGCCCGTTGCTGAATCCAGGTTTCCAAGAACATTTGTTGGTGTTTCCTGAGCAAAAGCTGCTGAAATAAAAAAGATGGTAAAGACTACGACTAAACTCCTCAATCCACGCGACATGTGTCCCTCCATAAGTAGTCCGGCTGTTTAGAACAAGGTATGGTGGTCAACTCTGACTATCTAACAAATGCATACTTATTTGATTTACCACACCAGTTCGAAGTTTTCCAGGCCGGTATTTAAATTGTTAACATCTAGTAAAATATTGGGCGCAAATGTCGTGCCCTCTGAAAAAGGAACAGGACAGTTGATACTGTGATAATCTTGAAAACCGACATCTTAGGGGTGAGTATTAGTAAAATCAAAACTTTATAAAATTGAGTAGAGAAACACAATTCGTATATTTATCATTTAGCTACAGTTCCACTGTGTGAAGGACATTCACAGCTCTAATCCGGCTTTACTTGATTGATGTTTCGATTTAATACATCTGCGAACTATGATGTAGCATTGTAGTATATAGTTGTGAGCATTTATTAGGGCAGGCACCCTGTATTTATCAAGTTCTACATTGCAAAGGTATTTGGAGAATACAGGTTCTTATAAAAAATTCAGCCCGGGATTTCTAATCCCGGGCATTTAATTTTAAATATTTCCGATAATACTTAGTTCAAATTTACTCGACTAGAGCGAACTATGACCTAGAATTCAGAGAACGAGTCGTCATCAAGGGCGATTATGTCCTTGGGATCAACTTCTGTTCCCACACTTGGAAGTAGCTGGTTTTCTTTATTTCCGCCGTTACCGGATGATGGAGTTCTGCGTTCGAATTCATGCTGAGGTTGCTGAGATTCCAGTTTATTCAAATTGCCCCCATTCCCATTTTTTAATTTGAATCGTGCTACCATTTGCCTCAGATGTGAAGCCTGGCTTGATAGTTCTTCAGCTGCGGAGGCACCCTCTTCTGCGTTTGAAGTATTAGCCTGGGTTACACTGTCAACCTGGTTAAGTGCATCACCTACCTGGCTTACTGCAGTTGACTGCTCTGTTGAAGCGCTGGCAATTTCTGAAACAAGATCATTAACCTTGGTGATACTGGTGATTATTTCTGTCAGGGCTTTTGCTGTTTCATTAGCGATAGTTGATCCGTTATTTACACGCTGAACCGATCCTTCAATTAAAGAGGTAGTCTCCTTAGCAGCTGTTGCACTTCTTTGCGCCAAATTTCGTACCTCATCGGCGACGACTGCAAAACCTTTCCCATGGACACCTGCCCTCGCGGCTTCAACAGCAGCATTTAATGCAAGCAAGTTTGTCTGGAATGCGATCTCATCAATCACCTTGATAATTTTTGAAATCTCACCGGAGGATTCGTTTATCTCATCCATTGCCACTAACATCTGCTGCATCTGGTCGTTCCCATGATCTGCAGCATTTCTTGTTTCATCAACAAGTTTATTAGCCTGTTCAGCATTTTCAGCGTTTTGTTTTGTCTGTGAAGCAATTTCCATTATTGAGGAGGAGGTCTCTTCCAATGAGCTTGCCTGCTCAGTTGCTCCTTGTGATAGAGATTGGCTTGAATCCGAAACCTGTTGAGCTCCACTACTAACCTGTTCTACAGCCACATTAACCTGGGATAAGATATCATTGAGGGAATCAATCGTTGTATTTAATGAGTTTTTCATCTTTGCATGATCACCATCATAATTCCCCACCATATCTTTAGTCAGGTTACCCTCTGCCAACTGTTTTAAAACAACATTAGCTTCATCTATTGGACGGAGGATATTATCAATCGCGTTGTTAAAACCTTCTGTCAGTTCTTTATACTGACCAGATGCGGAATTCGAGTCAGCTCTTTCGGAAAGTTCACCCTTGTTCAACAGGTCAGCTACGTGGTTTACCTGTTTTACTACACCGGTTATCTCCGTCATGTCCATTACAAATTCAACGGCACCAACTATTTTACCGTCTTCATCTTTTAACGGTGTGCCAGAATAACGGATTGGTAAACTGCCGCTGGGAAGTTGTGCAACAGTCTCTTCCGTGAACACACCGTCCTTTGTCATGGCCTGGTGTAACGCGCATTTATCAGTATTGCATTGACCTGTCTTAAAAAGATCATAACATTTTAGACCGACTACACTTTCCTGGGTTTTCTGCACTGCTCCTGCACCTGCAGTATTGAGGAATTGAACATTAAACTCTTTGTCAATTGCCATGATAGGTGTAGGAACCAGGTTCAAATAATTTATTTTCTCATCTGCTTCAGTTTTAGCTTTTTTTGTTTCGGTCATGTCGGTGATGTATTCAACAGCACCAACAATGTCACCGTTTTCATCCTTCAAGGGTGAAGCAGAATACCAGATTGGAAGATTTAAACCTGTCGGATCAACAAGGTTTTCATCTGCCGCTGATTTGTCCTGTCTCATTGCTATGTCACAACAACAGTTTTCTGTCCTGCATTGAACTGTTTTAAAAAGGTCATAACATTTTCTTCCAACACATTCTTCCGGGCTCATTCCCAATAATCCTGCCCCATGAGAATTCAGAAAGGTTATTGAAAATTGTCTGTCAATTGCCATGATGGGAGTTGGTAGTGAACTTAAAATATCTTTATCAAACTTGGCGGCGGCCTTCTCTCTTGCTCTTTCTTCAGAATTATTCTTACCAAACCAGGCCATTTGGATCTCTCCTTAATAATTACAGATAAAGTGAATACCACTGGCTGTTTCTAATTGATTTGATTCTCCAGTAGTTCGATATCTTCTGCTACAATGTTTTGCAAATCAAGTAGAATTTTTACCGAATCATCAGCTTTTGCCAGTCCTTTTACAAACTGATTATTTTGCGATTCGGCTAGTTGAGGGGGACGCTCTATATTGTTGATATTGATATCCAATACATCCGATACCCCATCAACAATCAATCCGAGCGATGTCTGGTTAATAGTCACGACAACTATGCAGGTACGCGCATCGTAATCACGTTCCTCCATGTTAAACCTGAGTCTAACATCGATAACGGGGATAACAGTGCCACGTAAATTAATTACACCCTTTACGTAGTCAGGCATGTTAGGTAAAAGTGTAATGCTCTGTACCCCAACGATCTCAACGATATTTGAGATGTCGATACCGTAATCTTCCTTACCAAGGGAAAAAGTCAGATACTGTGACAAATTTGCATCTTTTACTTCTTCTTTCCTTTCAATTAGAAGATTATTCTGTTCGCTTTCAACCTCCACTCATGATCCTCCTTGTTGTTTAGCGTGTCCAGATCCTCAAAAACCCTGTTTCGCTTCTATTTATAATCCCTTTTCAAATAGCCAACTACAGTGTATTTATATCAGATTATGACATAATCATTAATTATTTTACGGATATTATTAGTTATTAATGTATTTATTATGTTGTTAATAGATTATCAATATTCATTAAGGATTCAATAATCATTAGATCCATAATTTCAAGTTAATAACAGTATTTATTATGAACTAGATCACAATTAAAATATCGACTGGCAACAATTGGAGATTACAAGCTGAGGCTGCGCATGAGGTTTGAATAAGTAATATAAATACAATTTTGGCGATATATGTATTTTTACTAGCTTTATCTTGTCTATTAAACTATTTTTAGCACTTTAAGATATATTACATAATCTTCAATTGCTTAATAGTTTCAATTAGCTTAGATAAGCAGGATTTTGTAGAATGAATATGGACGCTCTCCCATTTTGAAGAACTAATAAAACAATTATCGACTGAAAATGTCACTACGATAAACGAAGTTTATGTTTGTTAATTCAGCGATAAAGTTAATACTCTACTTCTTAATGCACAAGTCTGAAAAAGGTAATTTAGAAATATTATGGGGCACTAGCCATTTAGCATGAACTAAGTCTTTGGTATATTAATACATATAGTGATTTTATTTAATCGTTTAAAAATTAAATTTGTGAAATATTGTGATGAAACAAGAAGAGATCGGTTGGGATATTTTGTAATAAGAATGAAGGAAGGAATTAAACAACAAGTCAGTAGTTAATAAATAATAATAACATGAGAAATGGTCTAAATATAACACTTGGAAAAGCTATTTCTTGGGAAAGATATTCAAATAACTAATATTTATATATTAACACGCTATATAAGGTCAAATGTGAAGATATGGTGGCCATAAATACAATACCAGCTACAAACTTAGTCTCCACGAACTTATCGCGTTTAACTATCAAGCAGCTTTATAAAAATTTTTCCGGAAACATCAATAGTTTTTTCAATAGAGTCATTATTATGAGCAAGCGAAACAAACCAGGCTTCATAACCACTTGGGGGCAAGTGAATACCATTTTCAAGCATCCCATGGAAAAACCTGGAAAACTTTTGATGGTCAGCACTTGACGCATGGTTATAATTCCTGACAGGCTTATCGGCAAAAAAGAGTGTCAACATCGATCCAACTCTTTGTACAGTCACAGGTATGCCAGATTCCCTGGCCTTGTTGACTAAACCTTCTTCAAGCATGCCGGACATTCGTTCAAGAGTTTCATATGAATTTTTATTAAGGTTTTTGAGTGTCGCTAAACCCGCGGCCATTGCGACAGGATTCCCTGATAAGGTACCTGCCTGGTAAACCGGTCCTTGAGGAGCAACCATTTCCATCAGTTCAATTTTCCCACCATAAGCGCCAACTGGTAATCCACCACCGATAATTTTGCCTAGAGTGGTCAAATCCGGAATTATTCCATATAATTTCTGAGCCCCTCCCGGTGAGACACGGAAACCGGTCATAACTTCATCAAAAATCAACACACTACCATAGTGGTCACACAGATCTCTCAAGCCCTGGAGAAAACCGTCAACAGGCGGGACAACTCCCATATTCCCAGCAACAGGCTCAACAATAACCGCAGCAATTTTTTCGCCTTCATTCTCAAAAATATCAGCTACCTGTTCAAGATCGTTAAAGGTTGATATCCTGGTATTATCAGCGACTGATGCCGGGACACCGGGACTATTTGGAATTCCCAGGGTTGCGGCACCCGAACCAGCCTCGATCAGGAAACTGTCCGCATGTCCATGATAACCGCCAGCGAACTTGACAATGGTATCTCGCCCTGTATATGCGCGAGCAAGCCTGATGGCACTCATGGTAGCCTCAGTCCCGGAATTGACGAATCGTAATTTTTCAATTGAGGAGACTCGGTTGATTACTTCTTCAGCAAGCTGAACTTCAAGTCGGGTTGGTGTTCCAAAACTGGTGCCGTTTTTTACTGCTTCCTGTAATGAACTTAACACGTCGGGATGGTTATGACCCAGGATCATCGGTCCCCAGGAACCGATGTAGTCAATGTATTCGTTGCCATCAATATCAACTAGTCTGCATCCGTCAGCTTTATCTATAAATACTGGTTCACCCCCAACACTTTTAAAGGCCCTGACGGGGGAGTTTACTCCACCCGGCAGACAACTTTCTGCTCTGTTAAAAATCTCTTTTGAACGTGTGAATTCCATATTTCTGTCCTGTGATTGTGATATCAAAGAGGCACAGCGAGTTTAGCGGGTAATCTATTCACAATATGCACTTGCAATCCGTCAATTGATTCCATAATCTTATGTCATTGCAGAACCTGTTTCTTGAACAGCATACTTGAACGGATTACATCATGTCAGACAAACCCGAAATTATTTCTCAAAAAGAAATTAGTGCGATGTCCGAGGAAGATAAGGCGGAAAAGATCGCACATTATTTCAAAAAACGTATTCCCAAACCACTCTTTGTCAGAGTTCGCGATTATGTAAGGATAATCGGCGCAAATTACATTATCCGCCGGAACGAATTTGGAGGAGCAGTTTACGTAGTCGGTAAAGCTTATCGCAAGCTCTCAACGAGAATCGAAGTTGATCATGCTTTAAAAATGGGAAAACTGGTTGCACAGTGGGGAAATAAATATTTCCTATACACGAGAATAACGCCGGATATCGCCCGTCCACTCCTGGAAATTGTCTGGAAAGAAGATATAAAACGTGGTATCCCGCAGCCCGAATGCAGTGATTACGATAAAGATTCATTTGATATTTAATATTCTTCCGTTGTACCGGATCATACATCATTATTAGCCGCCAGCTTTCTAAATTATGGAACTGGCGTATTTTTACGAATTAACTTAAGCTGGATTATTAGTGGCTAACTCCCTGGTTTACGCAATCCTGCCGGCATCAAATGCTGCGCCGGATAAAGTTGTCCAATCACTCGCAGCTTTAAGCCGAACAAATTGCCCTGTCCTGTATATTCATCACCCCGATGACCAGGCACCGATTGGTGTCGATGTAAAACCGATCATCTGGACAGGTGATACCATCGGCTCATTAATCGAGGAAGTACGCAGACGTTCACCCGCTGACATGTTTATCTGGATACCGCCCGGGGTACGGATATTCAGGAGTACTCTCGACCTGTTTACCAGGGCATTTGATGAAAATCCAGAAGCGAGCCTGTTTATTTCCAATTATGAATCGGGTGGAAAGGAAGTATCAATATTTCCTTTGCAAAATGACCTGACAGAAAGGGAAGATTGGGGATTTACCTGGGGAATCCCGGCATGGGCGCTTGATAAGATTGGAGGATTAGATCCGACTCTAAGGTATGATCCTTTTTACGATTTGCGACTCAAACTTGCGGAAATTGGCGAGTTCTTCCACATTAAAACTCCAACTTACAGCATTGATAATACGGAAGAAAAAGACGAGAAAAATAGCGGAAAGGACACCCTGTTTTTTCCTGGAAGGGGCGCTTTCGGTGGATTCAGCTATCTCTTCATGGATCCGGAAAATGAGAAAGAAATTGAATCGATTTTTGAAAGATGCCTGGTAAGAAGGAATGCTTTCCTGGAGCCAAGAAATAATCTCGTTAATGGCGCAGTAATAAAGGAAAACGATCCTGTAATCAGTGTTGTAATTCCGGTACACAACAGGGCGCGTTTTTTACCTCATGCAATTGAATCAGTTTTGGCTGGAACCTATAAAAACTTTGAAATAATCATCATTGATAATGCTTCAACTGACACTACAGCTGAAGTCGCGGAAGAGTACGCTGCGAAAGATAAACGGATCAAGGTACTTTATAACAAGGTTAATATAATTGCCAAAGCATTAAACATGGGTGTTGAAGCAGCAAGAGGAAAATATATCGCCCAGTTGGATTCTGACGATGAATATACTCAGGACGCCCTGGCATCGATGGTGGACCACCTGGATAATCACCCTAATTGCGCCCTGGCTATAAGTTACTATGAGTTAATAAATGAAAAGGGCGATACTCTTGAACAGTTCGGGATTATAAAACACCTGGAATACAACCTGAACAATATCCTCAGGGTTGACGGCGCCGGTGCGATGCGTTGCTGGCATAAAAGTGTTATTGAAGAACTGGGTGGATTTGAAGAACATGACTTCCCGAACTATGGTGAAGACTACGACCTCGTTCTGAAAGTAGCTGAACGATATGACATCGACAGGGTTCACAAAGTACTATACCGCTACCGGCGGCATCCCGGCAATACTGACGCTTTAAGGCGTCCCGAAGATAAGATTGCCGCTAAGACTCTTGCTCGTACAAGGGCAATTTTCCGCCGTTCAGCATTAAATGAAGGTAAAGACCTGTAATTGAATATCTCTTCCCAAATTGCCAAGGGAGCACAAATCCTTGCTTTTGATATCGGGGCTACAACATCCAAAGCCCTTATGACAACTGTCGGTGGTGAGGATATGGCGACATGCGAAGGCTGGGGATTTAACCTTCGCAAAGGCACCCGTGCAAATTTCAAAGATTTGATTTCAGAAGTCTCCTACCAGCTTTCAAAAATTTCACATATGCCTGTAACTCATCCGGCGATGGTGGTTTTGGGAGTTGCAGGTGGGGGTAATCCCGATGATAGAGAGATTTTGATTGAGCTACTTAAGGATAAATGGCCAAGAGCTACTATCCTGCTGAACCATGACGCATATATAGCACACTATGGAGCATTCGGAGGAGATGCTGGGGTAATGGTTACCGCTGGAACAGGTTCTATCGCCTATGGACGCCTGGCAGATGGTAAAGAAGCTCGAGCCGGTGGTTGGGGATGGATGCTTGGCGATGAGGGCAGCGGCTGGTGGATTGGTAAACAAGCGATAAAAAGTGTTATTCTCGAAAATGAATCGGGCGAAATTACCGGTTTAAAGGATATTGTCCTGGAATCATTTGATGTTGATGGCGTGAACAGGCTTATATCATCCGTCTATAAGGAAGATTTTGACAGAGAAATAATCTCAAACCTGGCTAAACAGGTAATAGAAGCAGCCGCTGAGGGAAATGATATTGCGAAGATAATAATCAGGAATGCCGGTTGCGAACTGGGAAAAATTGCCGTAAGAGTTGCTCAATCCCTGGATATTAATCCTGAAGATCTATATGTAGCGTTGCTGGGAAGTATCTCGGTTAATGGTGGACCAGAGCTTGAATCCGGTTTTGATGAAGTACTGCAGAATTACGGTAACGAAGACACAGGATCAGGAGAAATAGATTCAGGAAAGCCCGAAAATGAAATGAAAAACAGATTGAGCCCAGATGAGATGACTGGTGATCCTGATGTGCAAGTCAAAAATCATGACCTCAATACAATACCGGAAATGCCGGAGTATCCTCCCCGTGATCTGACAATCAGTATGCCCAAGGGACCAAAAAGAGTTCAACCACAGATGGACGCACTTCATGGAGCAGCACTCTGGGGTAGAAATACTCTGCTCCAAAGAAGTTTTGCTTGATAATCCAACCCGATGTATTTTCCTTACCAGTTAAAGACAATCTTCAGACATAATATTTACCTTGAGGATATTTCATGAAATATGCCGACCGTCTTGATCTCCTTCCCCCCTACCTGTTTGCTGAACTGGAAAACAAGGCTATGGAGCTTCGTAACAATGGTGTTGACCTGATCGACCTTGGTATTGCTGATCCCGACCTGAAACCACCAAAATTCCTGTTCGATTCAATTATAAATCACCTTGACGATCCTGATGCTCATCAATATCCAACCAGTCGTGGAGATACCGGTGTCAGGCAAACCATCGCAAAATGGTTCAAGAACAGGTTTAATGTTGAGCTTGATCCGGAGCGAGAGATAGTAGTTACGATAGGATCTAAAGAGGGATTGGTAAATCTATCAAGGGCAGTGGTCAATCCCGGGGATAAAATTCTTGTACCTGAACCGGGTTACCCTGTTTACATGGGTGCGGGTGCATCTTTAAATGATGCTGAATATTCACCACTGATTCTTGATCATAACAACGGTTTTCTACCTGACCTGACCAATGCAGGCGGAAATCGTTTACTGTTTCTCAATTACCCGAATAATCCTACCGGGGCTATCGCACCCGAATCTTTTTACCAGGAAACAGCCGATTTCTGTGAATCAAACCCGGATACCCTGGTTGCCTGGGATGCTGCTTATTGTGAGCTGACTTTTGACAACCATTATTCCCCCTCCCTGCTCCAGTACACAAGGAAAGCCGTAGAACTGCACAGCCTTTCGAAAATGATGAATTGCACCGGTTTTAGAGTCGGTTTCGCTGTTGGTGATCCGGATGCACTGGATTCACTGGTTAGAATCAAAACCCAGGTTGACAGTGGAGTTCCTGTATTTATCCAGAGAGCAATGGCTAACGCGTTAGATCGATACAATGGAATGGAACCTCCGGCTGAAGCAAAAGAATCACACAGTGAATACGGACTGCGAAAAAATCTTCTTGAAGAAGGACTGGAAAATATCAGTGGTATTAAGAAGGTCTATAAGTCAAAAGCGACCTTTTTTGTCTGGGCGAAAGTTGAAGATGACATGGAATTTGTTGACAAGGCACTGGAAAAAGGCGTAATCCTCACACCAGGAAGCGGTTTTGGAAAAACGGGCAAAGGATTTATCCGGGCTTCGGTAACAACATCCAGGGAGAAAATTCAGGAAGCTCTGGACAGATTATCTTAAAAATTAATGGACAGCGAAAAGTATAAATATTACCTGGAAAATATCAGGAAAAGAAAGGATCTGAACGCTTTTCTCCATGTTGTAGATGAGGAGGAACAAGAAGTTATAAATAAACCTGGTCACATCGGCCGGAAGAACACGCTGGAAGACCTGGTAGTAGCTGTAAAGGACAATATTGCGGTAAAAAATCTTCCATTAACCTGCGGTTCATTACTTCTTAAAAATAATATCTCACATTTTGATGCTACATCAGTGGCACGTTTGAAATCTGCATGTGCAACAATAATTGGTAAAACGAACCTCGATGAGTTTGCCCTGGGTTCATCCAATGAATACAGTGCCTTTGGACCATGCAAAAATCCAATCGATACTAGTTATGTTCCCGGCGGTTCTTCAGGAGGATCGGCGGCAGCCGTTGCCGCTGACATGTGTGACGCGGCCCTGGGAAGTGATACCGGGGGCAGTGTCCGTCAACCCGCGTCATTTTGTGGAGTTGTTGGATTTAAACCCACCTATGGAAGAGTATCCCGTTACGGATTAGTAGCGTTTGCTTCTTCACTGGACCAGGTTGGTGTTATTGCTAAAAGCTTAGATACAGTTGCCCGGATTACCTCTGCCATTTCCGGATTTGATATTAATGACAATACCAGCTCACGAGAAAATGTTCCGGATTTTAATTCGTCCCAGACTGATGATATAGGGGGAATACGGATTGGCCTGCCCAGTGAATATTTTCCCGAGTCTCTCAACGACCAATTAAAAAAGGGATGTTTAGAAGCCCGAAAAATACTCAGGAATTCAGGTGTAGAATTGGATGAAGTAAACCTTCCTCATACAGAGTATGTTATCCCCTGCTATACAATCATCAATTGTGCTGAACTATCCAGCAACCTCGCACGGTTTGATGGAGGCAGGTTTGGTGAACGCCTTGAGGAACATAGCCCTAAAGAAACTTACATCAGAACACGTTCAGAACTGCTGGGTGATGAAGTAAAAAGGCGGATATTGCTTGGGACATTTGTCTTATCATCAGGTTACTATGATGCATATTACGCCCATGCCATGAAGGTCAGGCAGTTGATAAGAGATGAATTCCTCGAGCTGTTCAATTCCGGTATAGACTTGATTTTGACCCCAACTACTCCGACAACACCATTCAAACTGGGTGAGATAACAAATCCTTTAAAAATGTACCTGAATGATATTTACACGGCTGGCGCCAACCTTGCCGGTTTGCCGGCAATCAGTATTCCCGTGAAATCGGACGGATTACCTGTCGGTGTTCAACTGATTGGTCGACCATTCAGCGAAGAACTTCTTTTCCGGGTGGCCAAAGTTATAGAAGAGAACAATCAAATCGGGTGAGTATTATTAAAAATATAGTTCCAAATAGATGGGAACCTGTCATTGGGCTGGAAATCCATGCCCAGTTGAACACCAGGACTAAGGCTTTCTGCCGTTGCCTGAACACTTATGGAGCTGAACCGAATAAACATGTCTGCCCGGTTTGCCTCGGTTATCCCGGAGCCCTGCCGATTATCAACCGTGAAATGATTTTAATGGCTCTTTCGCTGGGTATAGCTGTAGGGGGGAAAATACATGAGTCAACCGGTTTTGACCGAAAAAATTATTTCTACCCGGATTTGCCCAAAGGTTATCAAATAACCCAGTTCAATACTCCTCTCATTACGGGTGGTTCTGTTCCAATAGACATAACTGGTGAAGTGGTGATCCCACTTGCAGAAATTCATCTTGAAGAAGACGCGGGTAAAAATATCCATAAAGATGATTATTCAATTGTCGATTATAACCGTTGTGGGATTCCACTGGTTGAGATAGTAACTCAGCCCGCCCTAAAATCACCAATAGATACCGGTAATTTTCTCAAACAGTTGAGACGTCTATTGCGATCCCTGGATATATGCGATGGCAATATGGAGAAAGGATCATTACGCTGCGACGCGAATATTTCACTGAAAGAAAAATCATCTCAAAAAACAGGCACCAAGGTAGAGATTAAAAATCTCAATAGTCTAAAAAATGTTAAAAAAGCACTGGAATTTGAAATAGATCGTCAGACAAACATGTTAAGAAATGGCACAAGAATTACTCAGGAGACACGCGCCTGGGATGAAATTAAAAATGAAACATATCCTATTCGTTCCAAAGAGGAATCAAGTGACTACCGTTATTTTCCTGAGCCCGACCTGCCCAGGATCAAGTTTGAAAAAAGTTTGATAACTGATATTGAGAAGAATTTACCAGAATTGCCTCTAAATCAAGGGAGAAGATTTATTGAGAACTATAAACTTTCCTTAGATTTAGCTGATTTTCTCCTGGAAAAACCAGAGCTTTGCGACTTCTTCGAAAAAGTTTTATCAGAAAGCGAATTTACTGTTAGTCCTTCCGTAGTTGTAAACTGGATAAAGAGTGATTTTGTCAGGATCCTTGAAGAACAAAATCAAACAATACTGGATACGCCTATCACACCCGGACATTTTGCTGAGTTGATCAGGATAGTCAGCGAGAACAGGATCAACAGGTCTTCGGGTAAGGAAGTACTGCTGGAGATGATAAAATCCTGCAAGTCGCCTGGAACATTAATAAAAGAGGCGAACCTGGGGATTATTTCCGATTCAAGTATGCTGCTGAAGATTGCCAAGGAGGTTATTGGAGATAATCCCGATGAAGTCACCAGATACCAATCAGGTAAAACTCAGCTTCTCGGGTTTTTCATGGAAAAGGCAATGGTTAAGAGCGAAGGTAAGGCAGATCCAAAGGAGATGAGAACAATCCTTGAAAACCTTTTAAGATCAAAAGATTCATAACTTCTTAACCTAAAAAGATTCCAGCTATTTTATCAGTCCTGCAACTTCCTTTGCAAAATATGTCAAAATAAAGTCAGCCCCGGCGCGTTTGAATCCAAGGAGTGTTTCCAGGATCAACCCATCCCTGTCAATCCAACCGTTTGCCGCAGCAGCTTCGATCATTGAATACTCACCGGAAACCTGGTACGCACCGGTTGCTCTTTTAAATTGCTGCTTTACACGGTAAAGAACATCCAGGTATGCCACTCCCGGCTTAACCAGAATCAGATCCGCACCTTCCTCGAGGTCGAGGGCAACTTCTCTTAATGCCTCCTCAGCATTTCCCGGATCCATCTGGTAACTTTGACGATCGCCGAACTGTGGGGCGGAGTCAGCGGCGTCACGGAATGGACCATAATATTTTGAAGCGTATTTTACAGCATAACTGAGGATGGCAGTATCGAGGTACCCCTCAAAATCCAAAGCCTTCCTGATCGCGCCCACCCGTCCATCCATCATATCTGAGGGAGCGACTATATCAGCTCCGGCTTCAACATGGCTGACGGCTGTTTTTGCTAAAAGTTCAAGCGTGGGATCATTCTGAACATCTTCATGATGGATAACGCCACAATGACCATGGCTAGTATATTCGCAAAGACATACATCACTGATCACCAGGAGTTCAGGGGTATTCTCTTTAATCGCGCTGATTGCCTGCTGGACGATCCCATTCTCTGACCAGGCTTCGCTTCCTGTTTCGTCTTTACTTTCCGGGATTCCAAACAGAATAACCGCGGGAACACCAAGCCGGGTAATCTCTTCCGTTTCACGAACGATTGTATTTATGGAATAGTGGTATTGGCCCGGCATACTTGCGATTTCTGACTTAACATTATTCCCTGGAACGACAAACAGAGGTTGAATAAAATCATCAACACTCAGTTTTGTTTCTCGGACAAGCCGACGCAGATTATGATTCTTTCTAAGGCGTCTTGGACGGTCTATGGGAAAGCTCATGATTTGTCCTGTTATTCGAATGGCTATTGAGATCAAATTATAAAACTACCTTAATTCACGACACAAATATAAGCAATGAAATATAACAGGTATAGAGCCGACAGAAATGCATCTATCACCCACATTGATCATATTTTTCAGTTTTCCTGGAATTTGCATTCCGCTCAAAAAAGGATTGGCGTTAAATTCCCGATTAAGTTTAAATTGTAACCAGTTCAGTTTTTAAGTGTCCTATTAAGTGAAGGGACAAAATGGGGACGGTATTGGCAAGAGGAAACAAGGAAAACCTGGCTGTCTGGAAAACTGCTTACGAGGAACATGGTCAAGCAATTAAAGCGTTCCTTGCCAGCAGGTTAAAAAACCAGTCGGATGCGGAAGATCTTTTACAGGAGACTTTTGTAAGGGCTATCAGGGCGACAAATTCCTTGAGAAATAACGCCAAGGTTCGGCCGTACCTGTTCAGTATCGCCCATAACCTGATGGTCAATTTTGTTCGCAGGAAGAAAGAATTTGTCATTTCTTCCTCAAATAATGAAGGAAACATTCTTGAGAATGTTGTTGATGAGTATTCAGAGTCACCTGAAGACGTTACATCACTTCATGATCTTGAAAAAAGTATAGATGAAGTTATGGATTTGATGACACCGGCTCACAAGAAAGCATTTGAACTTGGGGTAATTCTGCAGAAGCCATATAGTGAAATAGCTACGCTGACCGGATGGAGCCTTGCCCAGGTAAAAATTAATGTCTACAGGGCAAGAAAAAAGGCTATTGAGGAGTTGAAAGATGAATGGAAAGCTGACTGAATCGTCTATTGCCAGGGAAATGAGCAATGAGGAATGCGAAGCGAATCTCTCTGCCCTGATTGATGGTGAGCTTGAGCTAAACCAGATTCTGCCTACACTGGATCACCTCGTCGAAAATCCTCAATGCCGGAAATTCTACCGGGAAGCCCGCGAACTACAATCTCGTTTGGGAGCTGGTGCATTTATAGATGAAGATACTGAACTGGAAACCAGCACATGGAATAAAATCGAGAACCGGATAGAACCGTCAAAATCAGCACGTATCTATAATTTTGTCAGCAGGAACAGCCCGATATGGGCTGCTGCAGCTGCCATTATCCTCGTTGTTGGTCTGTGGTCAGGTGGATTCTTGAAACTGGTTGGTTTACAACCAAAATCTGACGGTGTGACTATTCAACTCGAAGAAAATCAAGGTGCAATGGACGAGGAAAGGTTTGTCGAGCTGACTTCCGAATTGCTTCGTGCTGACCGCCGATATCATAGAAAGATGCTAGATGTAATGGAAGCGGTTAATGGTCGTGGATTTATCCAGGAAGGATCCATGGAAAACAATTCATTCCGTTCATCTGCAGAACAAACCGAAACTCAACCTGCTGGAAATGCCAATAGATCAACAGGATCAAATGTATCTGATCTAATAGATATAAGGTTATGGTAACCAGGATTTTAAGAGTTTTTCTATAAATAGAGGAGAAACATCATGTTCAGAGGTTCTCTAACACTGACTTTAATGCTGCTGATAATAATCTCTTTCCCCATCGATAGTGCATTGGCCGGAGATAAGGACGGATATATCTACGGTAAGGTTATCACACGCACAGGGAATACATATACCGGTCTCATCAGGTGGGGTACCGAGGAAGCATTCTGGGATGACCTGTTTAATTCATCCAAAGAAGACCTACCCTTCCGTAAGTATGTTGATAAAGCGGAACACGACGCCGAGTATCAACACATGATGGAAGCCTCCAAGGAGGCGGAAATCCAGGCTAAAGAGATTGAGGAAGAGACGTTCGCCCTGCAGGAAGAGGTCGAATTATTAAAAGAGAAAGTAGATGCTGGGTTAATGAAAGAAACTGATGATGAGATCAGGGAACTCAAGCGAGAGATAAGAGAATTACAGCGTCAATCCGATGAGTCGAAGAGAATGGCCAGCCGTATTGAGCGTGATGCAAAAAAGCATTATGAACAAGCAAGAAAAATGGCGAAGAAAAGAATATCTGTGCTTGGCGGTGCAATTACGGTAAACGTTGATGACTGGGATGGTTATTCAGCCAGGCAATTTATCGCCCGGTTTGGTGATATTAAAAAAATCGAAGTTATTGGTAGTGAAGACGCCGAAATAACAATGAAGAATGGTAGTATTTTTATCGTCAGTGGTTACGCGAATGATGTTGGCGGTGAAATTAATGTCCGTGACGCAAGTCTAGGTGAAATAGAACTCCCCTGGAAAAAAATCGAGTATGTTGAATTTATGTCTACCCCTAATAATGTTCAGCCTGAAGGATACAGGATCAAGGGTAAACTGATGAGTGATGCTGGAGCTTTTGATGGATTTATCCAGTGGGACAGTGAGGAATGTATATCCACAGATAAAATTGACGGTGATTCTGAAGATGGAAAAGTTTCACTGTCGATGGGCACAATCAGGAATATTGAACGTAGAAGCCGGAGTAGTTGCCTGATAACATTAAAAGATGGCCGCAAACTGGTCCTTGATGGAACAAATGATGTTGATGAGTCAATTCGCGGGATATATGTCGAAGATGCCAGGTATGGCAGGGTAAAAGTTTCATGGGATTCATTTGAGAGTGTTGAATTCTACGACAAATCAGATAGCGGACCTGGCTATAACTCATATCCCAAACCTGCTGTAATCAAAGGAACAGTGACAAGTATTGATGGTGAGGAGTTCAAAGGAAGAGTCGTATTCGATATTGATGAAGCGGAGAGCTGGGAAATGCTGAACGGTGACAGGTTCGATGTTGAATTTATTGTCCCCTTTGACCGGATATCATCAATCACCCCGCGTAGTCGTAGCGCAAGCATGATCGTTCTGAGAAATGGTGAAAAACTTCGCCTCGATGGCAGTAAAGATGTCAGCGACAGTAATGACGGCGTACTTATTTTCCAGGGTGATGGCGATGAGAATGTGGCATACCTGGATTGGGATGAAATAGATACAATCGAGCTTGAATGGTAGCATTTCGAGCACCTTAATTTCGTTATTTACGGAGTAAATGAGGATATTCCTCCACGAGACTCCCGAAACACCTGTTGTTACTGAAAAAACGGTATGATTATCATGCCGTTTTTTTTATAATGTGGAACTTTAAAATACTAACAAAAAGACTTGCTGTTATGACAACAAAAGAATTTGTATTCCCGACCACTGAATCACCGGCAATTACAGAAAAGAATGAAACAATCAGTGCATCGATTTTACTGGACAAGGTCAAAAGCAGAGTAGAAACCAAAAATGAGCAGACCAGGCTCGTTTCGGTATTCGATTTGGACGCGACTTTGTTTGATAACCGTCCCCGGATAATGAAGATACTCAAGGATACAGTTACTGAGAACGAGGACAAAGTTCCGGACGGTACTGAAGAATTAATTGATTCTATTCAACCGGAAAAAATGCATTACCTGGTGAAGGAAACGCTTATAACCGCTGGACTGGAAGATGAAGAACTCCTGGATTTCTTCTTTGAGGAATGGTGGAAACGATTTTTTACCAATAAATACGTAGTGTGTGATATTCCCACCTCCGGTTCCCAGCAGTTTGTCGAGAGTATACTGGAGATGGATGTGTCGATAATCTATCTCACTGGTCGTGATACACCAGGGATGCGCCAGGGAACATTAGCCTCACTCAAAGAACATGGATTCCCTGTGCCTGATGATAAAAACGTTTATCTCATTACCAAACCAACATTTGAAGAAACAGATTTACTATTTAAACAGAATGCTATCGAGCAAATAAAACAGATCGGTGAAGTTCTATTAACTTTTGATAATGAACCAAAAATGAACAATGTCCTGGCAGAGTCTTTCCCTGAAGCGATCAATGTATTCCTCGATACCATGCACAGCCCGGATATAGAGCCACTTAAACCGGGAATTTTAATCCTGAATAGTTTCCAGCTAACGTAGCTATTTTCCATTGTTTTATAATTGAATGCGAGATTTAACGCATTTTCATGGAATCCCGGCAGTTAGGAGGAAACGGAGCCCGGAGAAACATGGGAATAATTATTGACTCTCTTTAATGGCAAGTCTATATTTGCAGTCTTGAATAATTTAACGAATTGGTAAGTGTTGTGAAAACGAAGCATTTAAACAAAGAAACTGTCGATCGTAACTGGTTCGAGGTGGATGCCGAAGGGCTGGTGCTGGGTCGACTGGCCACCAGGATTGCGACTATCCTGCGTGGAAAACATAAACCGACTTTTTCTCCGCATGTTGACGGTGGGGATTTTGTCGTAGTAACAAATGCCGACAAGGTAAAATTGACAGGCCGTAAAAGCACTGATAAATATTACTTCCACCATACAGGATATGTTGGTAGCGGTAAAAAAATCAAGATTACCGATGTCTTGGCAAAACACCCTGAAAGGGTGCTGCGTCGTGCAGTCTGGGGTATGCTCCCCAAGGGTCCATTGGGACGCCGCCAGATTAAAAAATTAAAAGTCTATGCCAGCGCGGAACATCCGCACAAGGCTCAAAGACCAGAACCATTACCTTTGTGAGATAGCAATGGCGAAAATTCCTTTTAATTCAGTATATGCAACTGGCCGTCGTAAATCTTCAGTCGCCAAAGTCTGGCTTGCACCCGGAAAGGGTAATGTGAAGGTTAATAACAGGACTTTGATCGAGCATTTTAAACGGCCGGTATTACAACAGATAATCGAACAACCGTTTAACGTTGTTGATGGCACAGGTAAATTTGATGTTTATGCTGTCTGTAAAGGCGGAGGCCTTTCAGGCCAGGCTGGTGCAATGAGACTGGGAATCAGCAGAGCGCTGGTTCAGATCGAAGAAGAATACCGTTCAGCTTTACGTAAACATGGCTTCCTGACAAGGGATCCGCGTGAAACTGAAAGGAAAAAATACGGTCAGCCCGGCGCGAGGAAGAAATTCCAGTTCTCCAAACGTTAAGCGAGAATTGTTTTACAGGTTACGACCAGGTCTTTACAAGATCTTTTCAGTTATAAATTCGGGAGCATTCAGCTCCCGTTTCGTTATACTTAGACGAAATATTTATCAATCTCGTGTGAGATTGAGAACCGATGGATAACCATCAGAACCAGCCTGAGCCTGGCCAAGGGTACGTAAAGAAACGTCCCTGCCTCGAGTCGGGGAAGGCTTAAGGAGAAAAAATGCCAAGGATTACTGTTCAACAGCTCATCCTCGCCGGAAGTCATTTCGGTCATTTAACCCGCCGTTGGAATCCAAAAATGAAACCGTTCATTTTTATGGAAAAGAACGGTATCTATATCATCGATCTGCAGAAGACACAGGTTCTACTGGAAAATGCATGTGATGTAGTCGAGAAAATCGTGGAAAAGGGCGACACAGTCCTGTTTATCGGCACAAAAAAACAGGCTAAGGACATTATAAAAAGTGAAGCGTCCCGTGTGGAAATGCCGTATGTAAACGAACGGTGGCTAGGCGGTATGCTCACCAACTTCGCGACAATCCGTAAATCGGTCAAGAAGCTGGAAAGCCTGGAGAAAAAAGCTGTTGACGGTACATACGAAAGTATTACCAAAAAAGAACGTCTTTCCCTTGAAAAGCAGAAGGGAAAACTGGAAATAGCGTTAAGTGGTATCAGGAACATGAAAAAACTTCCTGGCGCCGTATTTGTCGTTGATACTCTCGAAGAGGATATCGGGGTACGTGAAGCGAAAAAACTGGGTATCCCTGTATTCGCGATTATCGATACAAACTCCGATCCTGACGCGATCGATTACCCGATCCCCGCAAACGACGACGCATACAAATCAATCGGGCTGATTGTTAAAACATTCGCTGATGCTGTCGCTGAAGGTCTTGCCAAGGTGCAGGCTGTCAAAAAGGACATGCCGGAGCAGGATAAGGGTAAACGTGAAGGCGCACGCAGGAAACCAGGACCGAGACGCAGAAGATCTGCCGGTAAGGGTAAAGGTGGTGGCCAGGGTGAAAAGCCAAAAGGCGGAGCTCCGAAAAAAACCCAGCCAAAGGGTAAAGGCAAAGAGTAGATTTAAATATAATTGTTAAACTGAACATATACAGGTAGTAAAATGGAAATATCAGCAAAAGATGTAATGGCACTGCGGAAAAAAACCGGTGCCGGGATGATGGACTGTAAAAAAGCATTAAAAGAAACTGAAGGCGATTTTGACGCCGCTATTAAATATCTCCGTGAAAAGGGAATGGCAGCCGCGAAAAAACGTGCTGAAAAACAGGCCAGCGAGGGTAGAATTGTTATTCGTACGGATGAAAGCGGAAATGCCGCAATGGTTGAGGTAAACAGCGAAACCGATTTTGTTGCAAGGAACAGTGAGTTTGTAGCTGTTGTTGATGGGCTTGCCGGCCAGGCAATTGATCTGAGTGACAAAGCTGATGATACTTTCCTGATTCCGGTTGACAACTTCAATATTGACGACCTTAAGGAACTTTCGGGAAAATTGGGAGAGAATCTTCAATTTAATCGTGCCGGATTAATTTCTGCTGGTGACGCGGGTATGATTGAGAGTTATATTCATCCCGGCGATATGCTTGGTGTCCTTGTACAACTCGATGGTGATTCAGCTGCTGTTAAAACTGACGCGGCAAAAACACTGGCGCATGATCTTGCATTACAAATTGCTGCTGCTGCACCTGAATACGTCCGTCGTGAAGAGGTACCACAGGATCGTATTGACAAGGAAATTGAGATTTATAAAAACCAGATGCGGAACGAAGGTAAGCCGGAAGCTATCCTCGACAAAATTGCTATGGGCAAAATTAATAAGTACTACGAGGAATCCTGTTTGACCGAACAGCTTTATGTAAAAGAACAGAAAACCAAGGTTTCCGCAAGAATTTCTGAAGCGGCTAAAGAAGCTGGTGGCGATTTGAATGTTGTCCGTTTCCTCAGGTTTAAAGTTGGAGAAGGAAATAATTAATGCCACAATCCCCGTATAAACGTGTTCTGCTGAAACTTTCAGGAGAATCACTGGCCGGCGAAACTAAATATGGTCTGAACGATGAGGTTCTGACCCAGTTAAGCTGGGAGCTGAAAGATGTAATGGAACTGGGAGTGCAGCTGGGCATAGTTGTTGGGGGTGGCAATATTTATCGTGGACTGCAAGCCGCGGGCAAGGGTATGGATCGCGTTCCCGCAGATCACATGGGAATGCTGGCGACGGTGATTAATGCCATCGCGCTCCAGAACTACCTGGAACGTACCGGCATTCAGACAAGGGTTCTTTCAGCAATCAACGTTGAGGAACTCGCTGAACCATATATTCGCAGAAGAGCTATCCGTCACCTTGAAAAGGGACGGATAGTTATTTTTGCGGCAGGTACCGGCAATCCTTTCTTTACAACGGATACAGCGTCCGCCCTTCGTGCCAGTGAAATTGGCGCTGAAGTTCTGCTGAAAGGCACTCGGGTTGACGGTGTCTATGATAAAGATCCAGAAAAACATGATGATGCAAAACTGATAAAATCTGCCAGTTTTAATGAAATTATTGGAACGAATATTCGTGTCATGGACATGACGGCAATTACCTTCTGCCAGGATAATAATATTCCAATACGTGTATTTAATATGACAATTAAAGGCAATCTAATCAAAGTACTGAGTGGTGAGGAGGTTGGCAGTTTAGTTAACGGTTAACCATTTTAAACGGTTAATTCCAGTTCCGGAGGAGAAAATGGATATTGATGAAGTCCTTCTTGAGACCGAAGATCGCATGGATAAATCTGTTCAGGTACTGAGAGAGAATTTTGCCAAGGTACGGACAGGTAAGGCTTCGATAGGGTTATTTGACGGAATTAAAGTTAATCTCTACGGAACTGAAATGGCGCTCAACCAGTGCTCCAACCTGATGGCTCCGGAAGCACGCCTGATTATCATCCAACCCTACGATAAAAACTCCATACCAGCAATTGAAAAAGCAATCCTGACATCTGACCTCGGCCTGAATCCTGTAAATGACGGTACAGTTGTCAGGATAGCAATT
This sequence comes from bacterium, assembly GCA_028278125.1. Next base: position 28,280 of record JANQEY010000160.1, read on the forward strand.
CCCACACTTACCGAAGAACGACGTAAGGACTTGGTCAAGATTATCCATCGGTACGCTGAAGAAAGCAAAACCGCCATCCGCCAGATCCGCAGGGATGCTAACGATCAGATAAAAAAGGGAAAAGATGACGGCGGAATCCCCGAAGACCAGATGTACCGCACCCTCGACGACATTCAGAAAATGACCGATGAACATGTAAAAACGGTCGACCAGGTTAAGGATGATAAAGAAGCGGAGATTATGGAAGTTTAGGTTTTGTTAAAAATCCAATTTTATTTTTTCAAGGTATACTGAAGTAACCTGGATCGCTTGTGATTTGTGAATCCGGGATTTTTTGTTTGCTTTCACAAAAAAATATTTTACTCCATTAACTTTTTTTACCCTCTTTCACTTGTCCTATTTTTCACATATATTTTCGCGAAATTTGATTATTTCTTTCAATTCAACTCATTTAAGTGGAGCAACACTGTTTTTGCTTCAATACCCAGGAGGGAAAAATGGCTTTGTTCATTAACGAAACTTGCATTAATTGCGGCGCATGTGAACCTGAATGTCCAGTCGATGCTATTACCGAAGGCGATGAATTCTTCGAGATCGATCCCGACCTCTGTATAGAATGCGAAGGTCACTTCGACGAACCACAGTGCAAGGAAGTATGCCCGGTTGACGATGAGGATAGTGAATGTGTCGTTAAAGCCGAGTAGTCACATCGCGCTAAGGTTATACAAAAGTCATTATAATGCCCGGTATAAATCCGGGCATTATCTTTATTTTATAGCCGCATCCAGCTGATGATTGTACTATATTTGAACTTTGCTTCGTTTAACTAACCAGACTCCTGAATGATTGTTGCGGTAATCTCAATTTGTATTGGTCTTTTACTCCTCATTGCCGGAGGTGAGGGAACAGTCCGTGGATCATCATCCCTGGCAACCAGGCTAAAGGTCCCCCCTTTTATCATTGGTGCTACAATTGTTGCTTTCGGAACTTCAGCTCCTGAACTGGTCGTCACGCTGACTGCTGCGTTAAAAGGCTCACCCGGATTAGCTTTCGGTAATGTGATTGGCAGTAACATCGCCAACCTCGGCCTGATCCTCGGACTTGCAGCTCTAACACGTCCGATAAAAATTGCCGGTCCTACCATTAAACCGGAGAGCCCTGTCATCCTTGCCGTAATGGTTCTGACAGTCCTTTTCTGTTTCAACAACGTGGTATCAAGGATTGAAGGAATCATTCTTCTGACCTGCCTTTGTGCTGTAATGCTATTAACGCTTAAAAGAATCGGACAAAAGGATCAGAATCAAGAAGAGAGTTTCGAAGCCCAATTCAGCACCCCCGTATCATTAATCATTTCCGTTCTCGGGATCGGGGCGTTGATTTATGGTGGTCAATTACTGGTGAATGGAGCAATATTTGTTTCACGTGCCATGGGTGTTTCGGAATACCTGATCGGTGTTCTTGCATTAGCTGTCGGCACAAGCCTGCCGGAAGTCGCGGCGTCAGTTTCCGCTGCCCTGCATGGAAGAGGCGACCTGGCAATCGGCAATGTCTTTGGCAGTAATACTTTTAACGTTTTCTTTGTACTTGGAACAGGCAGCACCATCAGTACGATGGAAGTAGCACAAAGCATCAAGCCGGATCTCGGATTTTATATCCTATTGACAATACTTCCTTTCTCAATCCTCTTTTTCAGGCAGAGAATAGGCAGAATGATCGGAATTTTATTACTTTGTATCTATACTGCCTATGTAATTACGGTAATCGGAGCCTCATGATAATCGGAAAAATTGATGAAAAGATTCCAGGATTCAAAATTACAGATTGTTCTCTTTATTTTATTATTTGTGTTTGTAATCCTCCTGATTACTGCCTGTAATAATGAGATGCCGGACGAATCCTATCCTGAACCAAACCGGGGGATTGCCTTGAAAAATATCTCCCTCGTCTATAAACAACAGTTTGATACACAATTAAACAAAATACGCATTAACATGTTATCGGCATCAAACCAGAGTTCCGGGAGAAACCTGGGATCAGATCAAGTTCGAGACTATCTTGTTGAAGCTTACGACAACAGTGATGTTGGAGATTACCTGCTGGTTATTTCTTCCGTGGACGAAGACGGCATTGTTCAACGATCCTATCCGCTTAAATATGATACTACTCTGGCAGGTGAAGATCGGAGTACCTCTAATGTTTTCCAGGATGTTGAAAATAATATCCTCGCATCCATCAGTAAAGTGAGTTTCGTGGACAGCAGCAGCTATTTTGATTACCTGGTTCCTGTAATTGAAAACTCACTTTTCAGTGGTTGTATCTGGAGCTCAGTATCGCTTGATAGCCTTACACGACGGTCTTTTGCTTACACTTCTGTAACATCTTCTGAAGAAGAGGCAGTATTTTTAATTGACTCAGAGGGTTATGTAATATTCGATAAAAATCCACTCCTACTCGGCTCAGTTTTCTCTAATGAAGGAATAGATCAAGCTGATACAACACGTCTTTCCGAAAAAATCCTGGTGGATGAAACAGGATACAGCTGGTACATGTCTGACGATTCTCCAGGGGCGGGAAACACCGGCGGTGAACGGCTTATAGGCTGGTCTCGGTTATTCATTGAAGATAAGTATTGGACAATAGCAGTGACCGAACCGGTCGAAATAGATAGCCTTCAGTGAGGTTCAAATGAATATGAGAAAATACTTCACCCTACTGTTAATTATATTATTATCAACAGGTTTATTAGCCGTTTCCTGTTCAAAACAGAAAGCAGAAATAGATGTTCCCCTTGAGGAGGGGAAAATAACTGCTGATGAAAAGACTGGTTCAGAGCATGTTGTTTCTCATGACGAACCGGTGTGGATTGCCGGTACAACGTTCAACAAAACTTCAATGCTGGCGACAATACGCCACAGAACTGCCAGGATCTACCAGATCTACCATCTTTACGAGGAACAAAGTCCCGGGTTAACCGGTAATGTGACTTTGAGTTTTAACATCCATCCGGACGGAACAACAGATAATGTTATTATTAAAGAATCAAAATGGTCTGATCCTTCTGGGGAAGCGGTTACGGATAGCCTGTTTAATCATGTATTCAAATGGACATTCCCGCCGGGTGCTGCAAAACCGATAAACGTCACCCAACCCTGGGAGTTTAACATGGATAAGTAGTAAGGAGTTGTCTGAAAATTGACGTGGGCGCAAAATTCGTTATAATTATCTCCTATTTTAAAAAGATAACTTTTTCCGTTCTATAATATTTTTCATGAGCTTCAACTTTTACGAAATAAACTCCGCTGGATAAACCTGTCCCATCAATCATGAAATTAAAATAACCTCTATCATATTGTCCCTCTGCCAATGACAGGACTACCCTTCCCAGGAGATCAACTACCTGAACTCTTAAGTAAGAACGGTTGGGCAATCCCACTTCTATTGCAGCTGATGAGTTGAATGGATTCGGATAAACAGAAGAGACTTCGTAAGTATTGGGATACAATGACTTATGATCCTCGACTACATCCACAAATGCTGTACCTGTCAATTCAACCAGGTAGGGATTGTTCAGGATAACATCATTATGGAAAATTGAAATCATCCCTGTCAGGTCACCCGCTTGAGATGGATTCCATTCAATAGTGATAGTTTCATTTGAATCGGGAGGAATTACAATGGGTAACTCGTCTGATATTAATACTGTCTGGATGCTGATATTCTGAAGATTGACGCTGTCAATTATGGCATATCCTAGACCTTCATTAAATACATTTAACATCCGTTCTTCATTGGCTTCAATCTCCACATCTCCAAAATCGAGGAGAACATCCAGGAAAATGAGCGATGGTGGAAACTGGTGAAAATACATGGCGCCTATATCCGAAGGAGTACCGTCCGGATCAAGTCCAAATTCAGGTGCCCCTGCATCAAGACATGGAGAATTCCATGTAAGGGAAAAATTCAATGAATCGGGATCCTCAAATAAAGGATCAAGGAAAATATTCTGATATAGATCGCACGAATCGCCATTAAAATTCGTAGTAACAAGCACTCCTGCTTCAGGTGGAGTAATACCTGATAAATCCCCGCCCTCATTTCCATAAAAATCAGAGAAAATGATCACTGCGTCATCTTCTTCATCAGTATAAATTCCACTGTTCAGATTATCATATAGCAGCAGGTTTACCATTTGCGCCCCTGAAGAATAGCCGCAGTAGATTCCTCCTCCTTCAGATTCCGCGCTGTTACCAACTATGGTACATTTTGATATTACTGGAGCTGAGGTTCTGCAGTGAATTCCTCCTCCCTCATCTTCTGAATGATTATTAACTATAATGTTTTTAGATATTTCTGTTTCTCCAGGACCATAATTATAAATTCCTCCTCCAAATACCAGGGCGGTATTATCGGCAATATAGCAACCACTGATTATCGAACTGGACGAATTATTATAGATTCCCCCTCCATACTCAGAAGTATTTCCTGTTATTATGCAACCGTAGATATTTGCTCCCGACTGGGACATCATATACAATCCGCCGCCATCAAGTTCACCGTAATTATCAGTGATAGTAGAATACTCAATACGCGGATGAGCACCATCTCGACATGCTACGCCACCGCCCCTGATAAAGAGGTTGATATTATCTGTAATAGTACAATGGCTGATTGTTGTATTGGATCCCCAGCAAGCGACACCGCTGGAGTTACTTCCTGTTATATAGCAATAATCGAGTCTGCTTGAGTCGGAAGAACTATCATAAAACTCGATGCCACCCCATACACCCTCTTCCACCGGCATGAAGTAAATCATTGAATCTTCAGTTCCATCCGCATGGAGATATCCATAAATCTCAAATGTAAAATCTCCCTGGAAGACAATATTTGAGCCGGCTTCGATGGTTAGTGAATCAAACTGGGTAACTGTAATAGGACCAATAACCTGGTAATCATTTGTGGGCAGGACACCAGATAGAGGGCCTTCAAGTTCTTCCTGTGCAAAAGGTATATTTGTAAAGACCGGGAATATCAGCAAGGATATTATCAACGCTTGTTTCAGCATACAGCTAAGTCCTCTTATTACTCAGCATACTAAAGCTTACTTCACTCTATTTATTAAGTAAGTGCCTCAACAGTTATTTATACTCCTTCTTACGGTCTCCCATCGCGAACCATTCTTCGTAAATTTCTTCCAGGCGGGTTTCGGTATCAACAAGTTTTTTACGTTTTGACTGTTCACGCTTACGGTTATTTTTCTCAATCTCAATACTTATTTCATCCTTTAACCTGTCTTTCAATTTTTCCAGGCGCGCTATTTCCTGTTCAAGGTAACTAAATCTTTCAGCGTTGAACTTAATCTTATAAAATTTCTGTTTGTCTTTTTCTTTTCTATCTTTATTGTTGTTTTTTATAACTATCGAGTTGCGACTTGATGCTAATTCCCGTTCATCTTTTAACTTGTACCAGAATTCAGAGAAGTTACCCTCAAACGCTTCAATCTTGGGTGGTGTTAAATAGAGTACATTATCAATCATCTTATCGAGGAAATACCTGTCGTGGCTGACTACGAATAGCGTCCCTTTAAATTCTTCCAGGGCATCTTCAACAGCTTCCCTGCTCTTAATATCGAGGTGATTTGTTGGCTCATCCAGGATCAGGAAATTTGCTTCAGAGGTCATCAGTGCTGCCAATTGCAGTCGCGCCTTCTCACCGCCAGAAAGGACAGAAACCGGTTTGGAAAAATCATCTCTCTGGAAAAGGAATCGGTATAACATAGCCTCTGCCCTGTTTCTCAGCAGACCTGTCAACCTCATCGCCTCATCAATAAGTTGATTTCCATATTCAAGATTTTCACCCATCTGCGCGAAGTAGCCGATTTTCATCGACGGCCCGACCCTTAGTGTTTTATCCTCCCACCGTCCTTTTTTTACAATATCTTTGATCAGCGTTGTTTTGCCGGTGCCGTTGGCCCCCACAAGAGCAACACGTTCACCCTGGCTGACAAGAAAACTTGCATTATTGATTAATGGTTCATCATCAGTAAAACTTTTTGAATACTGTTTTACACTCAGTGCGATATCACCCTTGGTTTCCGATTTCGAAAAAGAAACTCCCAGTTTCCTGTTGTCTTCTCTGATTTTCTCCACCGGTTGCATACGGTTAATTCTTCGTTCAAAGTTCTTTGCTGTCCTCGCAAGCTTAGGATTATCATAAACATTTGCCCAGCTTTTGAGACGTTGTATCTGGAACTGTAACCGGTATATTTCCTTTTCCTGGCGCTTTGCAGCTGCTTCCAGTTTCTGCATCCTGGTAAGTTTTTCAGCCCTGTACGCGGAGTAATTTCCTTTATAGACTTCTATTTTCGCTTTTTCCATCTCGAAAATTGATTTGCATACAGAATCCAACAGGTATCTGTTATGGCTGACAAGCAGAAATGCACCCTTTGATGAATTGAGAATCTGTTCGAGCCAGTCCAAACCTTCAAAATCCAGGTGGTTACCGGGTTCGTCCAGCAGCATCAAGTCTGGATCCTGTACCAATACCCGCGCCAGCCCGATAATATTCCGTTCTCCCCCGGAAAATGTCGATGCGTCACGTTCCCAATCACTTCTGGGTACCTTTAAACCGTCAAGTACTGATTCAACTTTGACATCAGCCAGCCAGCCCTCACGTGATTCGAATTTATCATTTAAATTACTGTAACGGTTCAAAATAGCCTGGTAAAGTTTTTCATCCTCCTTTAATGCTGGATCTGCAAGTTTTTCTTCAAGTTCTCTTAATTGCGATTCAATTATATCAATTGATGATATCCCCTCCCTGACTTCCTCGTAAAGCGATCTGCCGGGTTTATAGAGAGGATCCTGCTCCAGGTAACCGATTGTTATGCCAGGAGTGCGAACAAGATGACCACCTGATGATGATTCCAGGCTACCAATTATTCTCAGCAAGGTGGTTTTACCGCACCCGTTTCGTCCAACCAGGCCGATATGTTGCCCGGCATTAATTTCCAGTGAGGTGGGATTCAGGATGGTCTGCCCACCGAATGATTTTTGTAATGAATTAAGAACTAAGAGACTCACTTGATACCCGGATTACATTTTGGTAACTGAAGATAAAACATCCGTAAACAAAACCATAGTAAAAATGCGGAATTCCGCGTATTTCAAATACTATGCAGAATCCCGCCAATATAATTATTATCCAAGCAGATTTTCAGAACTGCTTATTGCCGTAATTGAAGAGAAAACTTTTACTTCAATAAAACTGCACGCGCGAAACTTATCCTGTTATCCGATTCCAATCTTATAAGATATACCCCGCTGGCCAGCGTTGAAGGCATCTGGTAGCTAACAACATGATTTCCTTCACTGTACACTTCACTGGAAAGTGTAGCAACAAGTCTACCTGATACAGTATAGACGTTTAACCCGGTAATGCCCTGCCTGGGGATCGTAAAACTGACATTGACCGTTGAATTGAAAGGATTCGGATATATCAGATCAATTCCAAAATCCGAAGGTTGTGACGATGAGGTTGCATCTGTTATTCCGTTCTCGACAGCATGAACAGTATATAGGATACTATCAGCATCAGCAGGATCATTTATATTAAAAACTACCAGCCAGACACTCCCATCACCTGCATCACCAACGTGAAAATCAACTTTTATTGTATCATGTGAACCGATTGCCAGGGTGTCGTTGAACGTACGGATTTGCGGGGGATAACATAGCTGACCTTTACACATAGATGTATTCCAGCCATCCGGATAATTATCACCGGCAAGTGAAATGACAAAAACTTCTTCTGAATCGCTCACGTTATTAAGAATATTGACAAATTCGTGGAAACCGCCTGCATCTACTGTATATTCAGTTTCTTCATCCGGCACTAACTCGAAACTGGATTGAGCCAGGACAAATCCAGGAATAACAAATAATAATATCAGTGCTAAAAACCTCATCGCGCGCATATTTCTACCTCACTTAACCTGTTAGAGCAATTTTCAATATAATTTAAATTCGTTTATCTCTTTGAATAACATTAATAAATTAGTGCACATCGTGTAGAATCACAAGATGCGAGAAAGAAGTTTCGGGAGCTAAATTCAGCCTAGCAATTATGCATTACCAGAGAAAATTTTAGCTTGACTCCCAGAGAACTTAAACTTTAGGAAATACTAAAACTAAGATTTTTCTATTAAATACAACAGGAAAGAAACTGTTACCAAAAAAAAATCAATAAATATAAGCGTTCCAGGCTCGAAATATATCGTGGATACTAAACCACAGTTGCGAATTGCGGCTATCTTACCTTAATTTAACTATGTCAAGTTCTAGTTTCACCTTTTCATTTTTATAGATTAAACCGGGATATTCCCAGGTTTATCCCGTTATTATTCGCCATACATCTTGTTTATTATAAATTTATAATATCTATATTTCTTCAATTAATAAATCTGTATTTCGCCATTTTTTAACTGTTGTAGTCATAAACAATCTGAGAAAAACTGGAGTACCTATAGATTTATCATTAGCCAACTTACTTAGGTTTTTTTAAAGTTCTTCTGATTAGGGTTCTCTTCCTATACCAAGCTGCCCACTTTGTGCTACCCTGAACAGTCCATCTTTTAAAAGGAAACCTTTCTAAATACCAATTAACAGGAGTTTAGCATGAGACGTTTATCATGTTTTGTGGTGTTGTTAGTGCTGATGTCGTTTTTATCATCGGCAATTGCAGCACCTGGAGCTGAAAACAACACTCCCACTGCCCCTCGGTCAGATGCACCGATCGAAAACGTATTTAATGACAACAGTCATCGTGGGGCTGGTAACCATGAGCTTGACGAAGTCCTGGTCCTGTTGATCAGGGACGCTCAGACATGGTGGGGACCGTGTAATACGGAAATCCTGGATTTTTACGAAGCAGAGGGATTCCTGGAGTATGACATTCTAAGTTCTACAGAATTCGATGAAGTCGATTTGTCTCAGTATTTTGCCATCTTTGTCGAAGGATGCCAGGACGCCCCATTTAACGCCAATGTTGTTGATAGGATGGACGTACTCGAAGAATATGTCGATGATGGTGGATGGCTGCAATATCATGGTGGCACTAACGACCATGGGAATCAATGGATATTATTCGATGGTACCACTTACACTACGGTAGGCAATAGCAACCAGAACTATATCGCCGACGGTCAGGAAGAGCATCCTGTCCTGGTTGATTTGGTTGAACCGTTCCAGGGCAATTCATGTAATCATGGTACCCTGAACGTGATGCCGGATAATGCCATTGTCCTCGTGGAAAATGCAGAAGTTGGCGGCGAACCTACACTGATTGAATATGATTATGGCCGTGGGCATGTAATTGTGTCAACAATGACTATGGAGTATATCGAACAGCATGGGAATGAAGGTGGTTCGATGGAACTACCCTGGCGCCTGTTTGAATACACACTCACACACCCCAGCTACGGCGCATTGTTCGGTAACGTCACAGATGAAGCCCTTAATCCGCTGGAAAATGTGGAAGTCCAGGCCTGGTTGCAGGACGACGAACTGGTCTACATGGGTAATGCCTTTACGGACGCTAATGGCGATTACGCATTCGAAATCGAAGACCAGATTGTCGTGGAAGGTTTCTACGATATAACCGCTTTCCTCCCCGGGTACCAGATGGGAACCGAAGCAGACGTAGAAATTATCTCTGATGATAGTTCCTATGTTGATTTCGCCCTGGCGGAAGAAACTAACGAAGTATTAATCGTTGGTGTGGTTAGATCCGCTGAAGACCCTGAAGAGCTATTGCAGGACGTAATTGTAAGTATTCCTGCCCTTGGTATATGGGATGATACAAACTTTAACGGGATCTTCAACCTGGATTGGCAATTTGAAGGAAACTATCACTTCGAAATTGGGCATAACCCAACAGGTTCAGAAGGATACCATAACCTCGAATTGTTCAACGTACCAGTAAATCCAGGTACAATTCCATTACAATTTGAATTGTTTGAAATCATGCCACCTGCAAATGTGACTGCCAATTCAGGTGATGCGGAAATTACATTGAGGTGGGGCCTACCGGCTAACCACCCTGTCGACATGACCCTGGCAGCGGTGGATGAAGATATTGAATTATATGAAGCTACAATCGCTCGATTTAATGACAATGGTCAGCCTGATGAGATCGCAAAAATTCCATACCTCGAACAAGAGCTTAGTCGTCTGAATGCATTGCGAAAAACAATTATTCATGATGGTGAGCTTGATGAGATAACTGATTTTGAAGGTTACAGGATCAGGAGATTCTATCCTGACGATACCGAGGAATTGCTTGAGGATCTTTTCACCGGTGGTGAATATCTCTTTGATAATCTCACCAACGATGAAATCTACGGATTCTCAATTGCGGCTGAATACGGTTACGGTGAAGAATACCTGGTATTCTCGGACACACTCTATGTCAGGCCTCACACACTTGGTGGATATAACTTCGAAGAAGTTGCATACGAGTGGATTGAAATCAATCCGGATAACGGCGGACCGGGAACAGTAATCCTGGATGCCGGTGATGACGCTAACAGCGGATTATGGACAATCGCACCATTGAACTTCACTTACTTCGGGAACATGTTTAATCAACTGGCTGCTTGTTCAAACGGCTGGATGAGCTTCACATACACCGGAAATAACATTGGTCCAACCATTCCAGATGTTTGGGAACCAAATAATACAATCATCGGGGTTAACGCGGATACTGACTGCGAATTGGGTGGTGATGAACTTGCCATCTGGTACTACGTTGACGAAGATGAAAACAGGGTAGTGGTTCAGTGGTTTGTAGCGCCATATACTGGAAACATTGACTACCGTTTCTCCTACCAGGCGGTTCTAGATTGTAATGATAACAGTATCCAGTTGAATTATGAATGGGCTGACGACTGGATGGACATAAACCGGGGTGGCGCAATCATCGGAATTGAAAACGGAGATGGTGATATAGCGTACACCTATGACATGAACAATCTAGTCGACGAGATGTCGCTGAAATGGACACCGGCGCAATGGACTTGGGGATCAATCTCAGGTACAGTTACATCTGACCTGACAGGTGATCCAATCCCCGGAGCGGACATTACGATTTATGATGTTAACGGCGATGACTGGATTGGTATTACTGAAGGTGATGGAACTTATGAAGTTTTATGTGACCTTGATTTCGGTCCCTTCAGCGTTTCTGCCTATTCCCCGGGATATTACACCGAAACGATAGAAGATGTAGTCTACGACGGGGAAAACAACCCGGTTGTCGATATTGAGCTTGACGGGGTTCCCATCGGATATTGGGATGACTTTGAAGAAGACCTCGGTATCTGGGTACTCTCAGATAATAACATCCCTGGTGACCTCGAATGGGGTATTCCAACCGCCGGACCCGGCGAAGACCACACCGATGAAGGAGAAAATTGCTGGGCGACCGTGCTTGGCGGTAACCATACAGGGCCAATGAACTACGGCGATCCGCGTGGTGATACGCTGATGACAACTGAGTCCTGGTATGTGGGTTCAGAAGATGCTATCGTCACATACTGGCACTGGATAGAATATTATATGGACGCATGGACTATCTTTGGCGCATATAATTTCCAGATCTCTACAGACTATGGTGAAACCTGGGAGATCCTGGAACCGATCGGCGGATATACGGGCTCATGTAACTATCTCGGTACTTATAATCCGGACAACTGGACATGGACACCCGAGGATGGTTTCAGTGGATCATCGAACGCCTGGGTACAGGTTGCCTTCCCATTAGGAGATTACCTGGGTGAAGATGTAATGTTCATGTTCCACTGTGGTAACTACTATGGAACCTGGAACTTCAGGTATGGTGTTGCCATTGACGATATGAATATTCATGGTGTACCGGTACCAGGTATTATCGAAGGTATTGTGACCGACGATGATACGGGTGATCCCATTGAAAATGCTGAACTCACCTTGAAACTTGAAGGTGAAGAGGTTGACTTCTCAACTACAGATGAAACAGGCTACTATTTCTTTGAAAGAGTTGTTCCTACAGACTTTAACCCTGAGGATTATACTATTGACGCAGTAGCAGCCTTCTACGTTGAGCAGACACTCGAAGATATTTATGTACCTGAAGGTGAAACTGTTACAGTTGATGTCTCGATGATTCCGCAGACGCTGGAAGCCGAATTTGAGGGAACTCTCTGGTCATCAGATACACCCGACACACCGGTTCCGGATGCTACGGTAACTATTCCGCAGCTTGGTATTATGACAACAACGGATGTGAACGGTTACTTCAACCTTGGAACACAGATTGTCGGTACATATACATTTGATATTTCCTATGATAATCCGCAGCCAAACCACTTCGCGACTTTCCTGAATGTCTTCTGCCGTGAAGAGACTATGCCTCTCGAACTTTACGTCTCTGACCTGATGCCACCACTAGCACTGGCTGCAGACATCGGTGACCTGCAGGTAGAATTGAGCTGGGATCCTCCAGCGAATCACGAAGGAATGGACCTGCTGGCGGTTGAAGATCGGATCGAAGGTCTTATTCCTGCCGTTGAAGCACTCAGGAACAGTCCAAGCCAGAGACTACAGGCAATATACAGGCATTACGAATCCCGTCTGTTCAGCCTGCAAAATCTTCGTGATCGCCTGATCCATGCACAGGAAACCAACACTGAACTTGATGAACTATTCGACTTTGTCGGATACCGCCTGAGGATAGATGGTGCAATTCAGCCGGAGATCATCGAGGAAGAATCGATAATGATCACCGGTTTGGACAATGGTCATGAATATTCGTTTGCAGTTGCTGCTGATTATGGATATGGAGACGACTACCTTCTCTTCACTGACGAGGTCCATGGACGTCCATTACCGAATCCGGGATATGTTTTCCAGGTTATTCCGTATAACTGGACTGAAATTGATCCCGAAGAAGGCGGTGATGGTGAAATCTTCCATGATGCTGACCAGCCTTGGCCGAACATCACATGCAGCGAAATGATGTCAATTGATCCGCTATCATTTGAATTCTATGATGTTGAATATAATGAATTCTGCGCTGCTTCAAAGGGATGGATTAGTTTCCTTACAACCGGCGATTTCTGGTGGATTGATCTTCCAGCCATTTGGAATCCAAATGCTCTGATTGTTCCATTTAACGCAGACTGGAGAATCAATACCGAAGATGACGGGTATGCCCTCTACTATCTCGTTGATGAAGTTAATAACGAGGTTGTTATCCAGTGGAAAGTAAACAACTGGGAAATGAGTGAGTTTGAATACCAGGTCATCCTCGATTGCGAAAACAACACAATCTTGTGGAATTTTGACTATAACGATGACTGGGATTGGAACCATTATGGTCCCAGTGGTGTTGAGAACGAAGATGGTACCATAGCCAGTATTTATCCATGGGAAGAAATCGGTGATGAAACATCCATCCTGGTTCGTTACGTTGCTGAATTCGGAAACGTGGTAGGTACAGTTACGAATGAAGACGACGAACCTGTCGAAGGTGCATATGTCTACCTGTCGGAAGATCCTTCCGCATTTGGTGTTTCAGATGAAAATGGATACTACGAAATACTTCTGGTAAACATTGAAGACGAACCATATACAGTCATCTGTCATGCCGACGGTTATGAACATATTGAAGTTGACAATGTCAACTGGGACAATGAAGAGTTTGAACAGGTTGTTGATTTTGAAGTAATTGAAATCAGCCACCGGACTCCTCCCTATTTCATCAGCTATGATGAAGCTTTCGACGATCGTGTCAGGCTCGTTATGGGAGAACCCGGACAATATCAGCATCTGGTAGCAGCCCAGTATGATGATGGTGTCGCGGCTGATGCATGGGTACTTCCCACGGATAGCGATCAGAATCTCTGGGCATTCCCATTTGAAATTTCAGGCGAAGCACAGATTGTCCAGGCTGAATTGCGCCTGGCGTATTCAGACAGCCCCTGGGGAGAATGGCCGGACGCCCAAGCTGACCAGGTAATTGTCCAGGTCTTCAACGACAACAATGGTTTACCTGGTGAAGTTATTTACTCCTCAGAAGCCGTTATAGCTGAAGATGGATTAATCCTCCTGAACGAAGCTGTTGACGTTGAAGGTCGTTTCTGGGTTGGATACTATTCATCAACTGGACAGGAAGCTATCTGTGTTGATGATCAGGCCGATCATGGCAGCCTCCTCTACTATTCAATCGATGGTGGTGCCACCTGGCAGGGACTTGATGCAGATGGTGATCCACTTGTTCGCCTGGAACTCCTGTCATCACGTCCTGTTGTGTTGACAACAGAATTTGCCGTGATTGAACCTGGAGATGCAGATCCACAACAGCAGATGATCTATCCTGTTGCTGTGTCCCATGTATCCCCAGTCTATGGATATGTCCAGACTATCGCAGCACCGATGATTCCGTTGCAACCCGGCTGGAGTGGTATTGATGAGCTCGATGAATTTATCGGCTTCAATATTCACTACTCACTTGATGACGGTGTTACCTGGGAACAGGACAATGTCGACCCAGTTGGTGAAGACACCTATGACCTGATTCTCGGTAGTGAGCTGGAAGACGCAGATATACTCGTTTACCTGACCGCAACAGTTGACAGTGCAGGAACGGAAATTATCTCTGATCCTAGTGAACAGGAGACAATGGCATATAACATGGCCCCGGCAGCTCCTGGTGATATCACTATTACAAACATAAATCACACTCTCGAAACTGCAACTATTACCTGGGAAGTACCGACAGAGAATGCTGACGGAACTCCACTTGTAGACCTGGTAAGTTATATGCTTTATCGTGATGGTGATTTACTTGAAACTATTCCATTCGATGAAGAACCTTTGCAGTATGACGACCAGGTACCTCAGGCCGGGTATTATACATATACTGTCGAAGCATTGGATGAAGTGCCTAATCATTCAGCAGGTACATCAACTGAAGCAACCCGCATCGGTGAACCACCATTCTGGAGCAGCTTTGAACCAGATATGGTTCCGGAACAGCCAAATCCATTCGAAGCTCAGGATATAAGCTGGGAATGGGGTGAACCCGGTTTAGGTCCACAGGGTGGTTATGATGACACCGACAACTGCTGGGCGACTGTGCTTGATGCTAACTACCTGACTGACCAGGAGGACTGGCTGATTAGTACGCACGCCTGGGATGTTATCGGGCAGCTGAGGATTATCTACTATCACTGGTATGATTTTGACTGGGATAGCGGGTATAACCTGCAAGTTTCAACCGATAATATGGATACCTGGAATGTTGTGACACCTGAAGGCGGTTACACAAACAATAATGTCTGGGCATTACAGCAGCCAGGTTTCCACCTGAGCGCGCAGAACTGGCAGCAGGTGGAATATGATCTGTCTGAGTTTAATGACGCAGATTCTATTCACATCGCGTTCCGTTTTGCATCCAGCCCCTGGGGTGGAAATAACTATTACGGTGTCGCAATTGACAATCTCGAAATCTGGGGCGTGCCTCGTGAAGCTCGCGGATGGGTCGAAGGTTTTGTCATGGACGCCCACGATCAGCCGATGCAGGGTGCCCGCATTTATGCTGAAGACCTGCCGATATTCGAGGCATTCACAAATGCTCAAGGTTATTATATGCTGATGAATGTGCCTGCCGGTGAGCATGATATTATTTGTGAGTACCCATTCTACTGGCCTGTCGAGGTGGAGGAGTTCGAAGTAATTGAAGATGATACCCTGACGCTTGACTTCACCAATGATAGCGGTATGCCGATGCTGTTCCCGGATGGTGAGCTGGAAACTACAGCTCTGCAGGTGACTGTGAATATTCATCCGGAGGATGGTGATTCTATCGGAACCCAGGCTTTCGAGTTTGAAAGCATCGGTACCGGACCACTTGACTGGTCGGCATACATTCGTGTCATCAACAATCCACAGCTGGCAAGTGTACCCGGCGGCAACCATGGCATCAGTCCTGACGCAGTATTCTCAGGACCAAGGAACAACCGCAACGGACGCCAGGTCAGGAAAACACTTGGCTTGAATGGACCGACACTTACAGATCCTAACCCCAGAAATGTAGGACCTGTAGTTACAGATGAACTCGATGACATCTGGGATGTTATCATCAGTTATGACGTATCCACACCTTCCGACAACAGTGGTATCATGGCAGCTGTGACGACTGAAGACAGCATTTACGTCTCAGCCAGTTACCTGGACGAAGAAAATGGTGCTAACTACCTCTATACCTTCAACCACCAGGGATTCCTGTTCAGCAGCTATGAGTACCCGGCAGAGATGCTCGACGCTGAAGGTCGTGGATTCAGCGACCTTGCGTACAGTCCATTTACACACGAGCTGTTTGGTGCAAATGCCGACGGTGAGGTTTACAGGTTCGCGCCTGACCTCTCAGAATATTCTCTGGTAACAACTGTCAACTTCTGGCCGAACGCCATTGCTTATGACTGGGACGCAGACCTGCTTTACCTGCGCGAATGGGGTAATGACTTCGCGGCTGTTGATCCGATTTCGGGTAACATTACTGACCTGGATGTTGATCCGGAATACCGTAGTGTTTCAGGTATGGCATACATGCCTAGAGACGACGAAGGTTATACACTCTGGTTGCTCTACCAGGACGGTGATGGTCTCGGTGGTTACGCATACAGGTATGATCCATCAAACCTGGCGTATGACATGACTTCAACTGAAATTTACTCACCTGATGGAAACAGCAGTGCAGGTGGTATGGATATCAACCTCGGCTGGAGAAGTGACTTCTACGACATCACAACAATTAACCAGGCTGCCAACGATTATGTTGACATCTGGGAAGGAATTATTTCCCCACCGGAATGGGTCTGGCTTGAGCCTTCCGAGGGTGTACTTGATCCTGAGGAATTGGTTAACCTGAACGTCCAGGTAGATATCAGGGACAAGGAAGAGTTCATTGATGTTGAGCCCGGCACCGAGATCTACGCTGAGGTTGTCTTCGGAGGTCCCTACTGGGCAAACACACCCGTCATGGACTTGACGATTCTGATAGTTTCTGAAGAAGATGCTGTGGGTGAAGGTGAACTGATGCCTACACGCTACGCATTACATCAGAACTATCCGAATCCGTTCAACCCGATGACTATGATCAAGTTCGACCTTGTCGCGGCACAGAACGTAAAACTTTCCGTTTTCAATGTTCTTGGACAGGAAGTGGCACGTATTGCCGATCATCGTTATGAAGCTGGTTTCCACAATGTAATGTTCAAGGCTGACGATCTTGCCAGTGGAATGTATTTCTACAGGATCGAGACCTCGGCATTCACCAGCATGAAGAAGATGATACTGATCAAGTAAGCGATCAGATCAAATTGATTTAACTGCATTTAA
>JANQEY010000176.1 GCA_028278125.1 bacterium
CTTCACAGATAATTGTGTCGTGGGGATTGAACCGAATAAAGAACGGATCGACTATTTCCTCAATAACAGCCTGATGCTTGTAACTGCACTCAATCCGCATATCGGCTACGACAACGCAGCCAAAGTTGCGAAAAAAGCACATGCCGAGAATTCAACTCTCAAGGAAGCTGCTGTAGCACTCGGTTTACTCACTGAAGAAGAATTCGATGAAAAGGTGCGGCCTGAAAATATGACAGGGCCAAAAGAATAGGCACAGACTCAAAAATTTATAATATGAAAAGCCCCGGTTAAACCGGGGCTTTTATTTTTGAAAATTTTGATTAACAATTATTTATCATTTTACATACACGACTTTCTTCATATCGACAGTACCCGAATTACTCGTCATGTTAACAAAATAGATCCCGGATGGTTTTCCCGTGGCATTCCAAGTTATAGCGTGGAATCCCGGGGCAAACTTATCTTCTGATAATACCTGGACTGTTCTTCCAAGAATATCGAATATACTCACCTTAACATTACTAAGTTCGGTAATCCCAAGAACTATCTGAATTGACGGATTAAATGGATTCGGATAAACCTTTTCGATCCCAAATCGTGTTGGCAACGAATTGTCGGTAACACCATCATCGATCCCGGAACCTTCCCAGAAAATAGTAACTTCATTGCTGTGTTCGGAATCTCCCTCATCATAGGATGCTGTGATGGTATAAACATATTCTCCTGCATCTTCAAGTGTATCGACATATACCGGATCGGTTACTGTGTCATGAATGTTACCATTTCTGTAAACGTTAAAACCGGTAAAGGAATCAAGTTCATCCAAACTCCCAGCGTTATTCGGAGCCAAAGTAGCTACAGTTCCATCGCGATAACGAACAACCGCCCTCATTCCGAAGGTCACCCAGTTCATTTCACTCCATTCACCGTCTATTCGCCTCCACGACCTCCCCACATCTATATCTTCCGCCATCAACCCGGCGTTTGTACCCATTCCACCAAAAGCAACAACAAAATCACCATCGTAGACAAAACCTTCATCTTCGATGTCAATTTCGATCCATTGGCTGTCTAAAGCTGTTGCTGTCGTGGAGAAGTCTTGATCGACCACAGGTTCTCCATCAAAGCCATATAATGCCGGGCTGAAATCTTCTGTACCCGTGGTAAAGTATTTTAATGTCAAAACCTGGCAGGTACCTTCAGGGCTCATATGATTCCCATATGAATTTCCTTCGAGAGGCCAATACTCCTGAACCATATTGCCATTTTCATAAGCAAGCTCAGCGATCGTTCCTGAGCTCATTGACCATTCCAGCTCAACTAACCCTGTCAGTTCATCAAGCGAAGCCGTCAGGAACGTTGGATTAATAATCATCTCTGCTTCGGCAATATCATTCGGATCCGACGGTAGAAGCTGAACATCATTACCTTCGATACTTATGACACCACTGAATGTCACAGCATCAAAACGGTTGAAGTTTGTCATGGGAATACCGGGATTACCCCATACCCTTACCCTGCAGGCACCCGTTCCATCCTCAATATGGAATATGCCGAAATCATTTTCCGGTTGTTCCAATAGAATCCCTGTGGATTGTGCCCATGAACCTTCCATGTTTTCATAGTCAGCTATTTCACCTGTTGAAAATATGATAGGATCGGGCATTGGGTTACCAGATGCGAGTATCTCATAGGTAAAATCTTCTATCCTGGTGACACCATTTGATTCTGCCAGCCGACCGGACACCTCTATCTCGTCACCTCGCCAGACGTCTACAATGTCATCCCAGGTAAATAGCTGAATTCCATATCCCGTCTCATCCTGGATATATAATTCCGAACGGTTTGTAAACAGTGCTCCCGGTTCCTGGGTAACAATTCCGCGTGTTTTGACCATACTACCGATCAGGGTTGGATCGGTCTGTAAAACATCTATTGATTCTTCAGCAAAAATATCTCCGACAACCGCGCGGATGAAGTAGTTGTCACCAAAATTTTGCCAACCACCCCCAATATCTCTTCTTCCGTATATACCATTGTTATTATCATACATTATGTTGGGGTGTGTACTGCGGAAAATGGCTCCGCCATGGAAACTTTCATCTACCGGTATTACGTAATCACGGAGATCTACATAAGTCCAGACAACAGGATTTTCGATAGTATTATCAGGATAAATTGCCAGTGGTTCCGGCATCAGCTCCAATGTGTCATTAGGATTACCAGCATCATCGTTATCCCATACCATAATATCAATGCTATCAAGTTGCATCCTGTAGAGGAAGTATAATCCGGCCAGGTATGTCTGTCCTTCCACTTCGAACAAGTTAGCGATACGGTTATTGTTATTATAGGTCACTACCATATCATTACTACGAATATCATCGATATAATCAATCATAGTGCCGCACAAGTATGACCATGGTCCGGCAGTTCCCTCGTTCGGAACAACCATTGTATCACTTACTTCCAGCCAGTACTCAACACGTGTACCGGCCAGGTATGATGGGATCGTAAAGTGGTATTCGTTATCTACCTGTTCCACAAATTCCGCTTCCGTCTCAGGACCACCATCCGCGGTATAGTATAACTCAGCATATTCGACATCATGGATATCTGTGATGATGAAGACAGGATTGTAATCTTCGGCAACAGCCTCATTTATCGGCACCGGGTTATGCTGCACCAGGGGAGGTGACACATCTACATCAGCTTCATATATCCTGATATCATCTATATATACCCCATCACGTGATACAGAACCGTCACTCATAATCTGGAAACGAAGCTTAACATCGCTTTGACCGGCATAACTGCCTATGTCATATATCAGTTCATGCCACATGGCACTATCACCGGTAAATTCCTCAAGAAGATCCCAATGTTCGCCATCATCTGCAGTGATATAGATATACCAGAAATCAAAGTATTCCTCAACGTCACAATAGGTCCAAAGGTGGAGTTCAGCACTTTGGACTTCTGAAAGATCCACACCGGTAATCATCTGTGTTTCTTCTTCAGACCAGTTTCCATATTGCCCAGGACTGTCAGCAAGAGAATTTTCCGGTGAATATGCCTGGGTTGTCGATAACGACCAATCTCCGTCCCAGTTATCCAAACCATCTTCAAATGTTTCACTATAAATCTGGGCATGTGAAAATGAAGTAAGGACGACCACCAGTAAGATCAGTGTCAGTAATTGTTTCATGAGAAGGTCCTCCCGAATTAAATAAATATGAAATGAATTTGAAGTTCTAACCAGGTGTGGAAAGGAACTATCGTAATCCCTTGAAACAGGTTCCTCCCCCCTGCTGAATAAAAATAGTATTCAATAGTTAAACTGACAATGGCAAATCGAGATGGAACAATTTTTCTCGGTAGATTGGAGGAAGTTAGATTGAAACTACAGGTCTGTTATTCTTTCTCAATCCTGTGGAATCTCATCTTTTCCCACAGGGTTTTTCTACTTATTCCCAATATTGATGCAGCCTTCGTTCGGTTGAAACCTGTTAATTTGAGAGCGCTCCTGATATGTGATTCCTCGGCGTGATGCATGGCATTTTCAAGTGGTAAGAATTGATTTATATCTACCGACTTTACTTCATTAAGGGGACTCGACCGTTTATTCTGATCTGCATATTGACGTAAAGAACTCGGTAAATCATTAACATCAATAATGTTATCATGAGACAATAAAACAGCTCTCTCGACTACATTTTTCAGTTCACGTACATTTCCCGGCCAGTTGTAGCCATCAAGAATCGCCACCGCGTCTTCAGAAAAGCCTTCGACTCTCTGCCCCGTTCGTTCACTGTGTATTTGACGGAAATGCTCCGCAAGGAGCCTGATATCGCCTTCTCTTTCGGAGAGAATCGGAAGGTTTACATTGACCGTGTTGATTCTGTAGTACAGGTCTTCCCTGAATCTTCCGCTCTCTACCAATCTCTCAATATCATGCAATGTTGCTGATACAATTCTAACATCAACCTGTATTGTCTCCGTACCTCCAACGCGTTCAAATTCTCTTTCCTGTAGGACGCGGAGAAGCTTCACCTGTACAGTTTCGCTCACATCGCCAATCTCGTCAAGAAACAGGGTACCGTTATGTGCTTGCTCAAACCGGCCGATTTTTCTCTGCATGGCCCCTGTAAACGCTCCCTTTTCATAACCGAATAATTCTGATTCAAGCAATGTTTCTGTAAGGCTAGCGCAACTGACCTTTATAAAGGGTTGTTCTCTTCTTTTACTGTTAAAATGAATCGCAGAAGCTACAAGTTCTTTTCCCGTTCCGGATTCTCCTTTTATCAGGATATTAGCGTCAGATATTGCTATAGTTTCGATCAACTCATACAGTTTAAGCATTTGCTTCGATTTACCAACAAGGTTTCCTAAACCAAATTGATCATCACCTGTATTGGAGGTATTTAAACCTTTCTTCTTATTTTCGATCCTTTTAACAGATTTTTTTATCTTCTCAATGAGATCCACGATTTTAAACGGTTTGGGGATAAAATCCTCAGCACCGATTTTCATCGCCTTTACGGCAGTATCAACATTGCCAAACGCAGTAAACGCGAAGACAATCGTATCCGGATTTATATCTTTTATTTTTTCAGTTAACTGGAGGCCATCAAGACCCGGCATGATCATGTCAGTGAGGACAATATCATGATTCTCCGCCCGGTAAAGTTCATAGCCATCATGCCCGTTCTCAGCGACATCTACCTGGCATCCTTCAGCCTGCAGGGCATCCTGTAAAGCCAGCCGCAGACTTGGTTCATCCTCTACAATAAGAATTTTTTTACTAAGCTTTTCCACTTAAATTCATCCTTATCATTCAATAGTCCAGATTGAAAAATCTGCCAATCAACTAACTGGATTGAAGATGACAGTAAATATTGCCCCCTTGCCCTCTTCACTGGAAACAGTAATCTGCCCACCGTGGCGTTGCACTATGCTTTTACTGACAGCCAGGCCTAGTCCTGTGCCCTTGCCGGTTGGTTGAGTTGTATAGAATGGATCAAATATTTTTTTCCTGTCTTTCTTTGGAAAACCAATCCCCGTATCCTCTACCTCCAGACTTACACCTCTTTTATCTTCCATTTTAACCCTGGCTGTAAGGACTCCACCCGATTCTTCCATTGCCTGGATGGCGTTGAGGATAATATTCAAGAGCACCTGGTTAGCCTGGTCTGAATCTACTACAATATCCGGTAAATTTTTATCAAATTCTCTCTTAACTGTTATACCACTCTTCTGGAGAGGATAGGCTGTTAATGCCAGCGCGTTCTCCATCAATTCCACCGCATTTGTCGGTTCTGGGCTGAAAGGTGTTGATCTTGCGAAAGAAACAAGCCCATCAACAGTTCTTTCAATCCTCCTCAATCCATCCCTGATAACTTCTATATATTGGCTTCTCTTTTCAGAGTCCACGTCGTATTGTTCAAGGTTATCGACAAGATTCTGAATCCCTGCAAGCGGATTTCTCACTTCATGAGCGACACCGGCAGCAAGTTTCCCGATAGTCGACATCTTTTCAGTCTGGTAGAACTTATCCTGGGTCTCCCTTTCAAGCTCTCTTGCCTGTTCCATCTGGTCTAAAAGTGAATTAAAAGTGCGGGCAAGGTCACCTATCTCATCATTTCGATCTATTTGTGAACGTAACCATGATTCTGTCGCGGCACGATCCATAAAATCTCTTAATTCAACCAGGGGTGATATTTCTTTATGCAGGTAAAATGCAAGTATAATTGAACTGATGACAACCATTGCAACGACCATCATGATATGATAAAAACGGACTTCCTGCAATTCTTTCCGTAAGGGCATCAGGGCATATCCTACCCTGAGGTGCCCCCAGGAACGTGTTGAAATACTTAGAGGAGTCGATATCTCAAGAACCGGATCATTATTTTCAATGAAATGGGAAAGAGTGCTGTCCGATTCATGGATTATTTTTGACAATGAATCGCTTTCAGCTCGACCGTATTGACGTAAATTGTTTGACGCAATAATGAATCCATCCTGGTTAAGCACCTTGATATACTCTATTGATAGATCACCCTTGTTCATCCATTCTTCTATATAATTCTCAATCAAGCCACCCTCTTCAATAAGACCAAGTTCTTCATAAAGGAGAGAGTTAGTAATTGAAATTGCGAAAGTTTCGGTCAAGTGTCTACGACTTATTTCCCCCTGTTTTATAGCAAATTTCTCTTCACTTCTCGAAAAGAGGTACGACAACACCAGTAGGGCCATTGAGAGCAGGCATACCGCCAGGATAGTACTTCTTTGTCTTAATGATAGCCTCACCTGAAGAAACCTCCACCCGGATATAAATGGTGATCCGCACCGGGTACTTCAGGTTCTCCTTCAAATGCTTTTTCTTTGAATATTTCAATCATTATCTGTTCTACCATGTCATAATCGGCAGCTGAGACAGGCACGAATCCCCCGCGAAGCTCCACATCCCACCGGGACATTAGAGTACTGTCATCCTTCGCTGACGGGTTTAATTCCAGCAGTGTTTCCCTGAGTAGTGAGATCAATGAATCGGGTTTGCCCGGGGCGTACACAATGGGAAAATTAGGTATTGGATCGCTTCGTGCTATTATTTTTAATCCTTTATCCTCGTATCTCGCAGCTACTACATCACGAATCCCACAAACGTCATTATTGCCCGTAAGTACAGCCTTTGCGGCATTATCATGGCGATTATAATAAGTAAAAGATTCCAGGTCCGATAATTTTATGCCTGCATTTTTCAGCATTAAACGAGGATATAAATGGCTTGAGGTCGACAATGGTGATCCGAAGGCAATACTACTACCTCCAAGGTCAGATATACCATTTATAGGACTGTCTTCGCGAACGCATAAAACAGACCGAAATGTCGAACTACCACCGGTATTTAACCGTACCAGAGGAATGGCTCCAAAACGTTTCCTGGCTCTTACATACGTTACCGGGCCAAGATAGGCAATATCGATTTCACCCTTTTCCAGCTGAGAAACAGTTTCGTGATAAGAAGTTGAAAGAACGAGCTCAAACTGGTAGGGAGTTCTTTCACTCAGTGCATCAATGAATGGTTGATACCTGAGGATCATCAGTCTGGGATTATAAAATGTAACTATTCCAAACCGAATTACCAGTTTATCAGTTGTTTCCGGATTAGTTCCACTATCCTGGCTATTTCCCTTTGAGGATATTGACATTAACAACAGGAGAACAATGAGAATTATTTTCGACCTTGAAATTGGCAACCAGGTTTGTAAGAGGGAATTCATCTCTAACTCTGAATTTATACCCTGTTTTTTTTGAATTTATCAAAGTTATGCAAAACAGACAACTATATATAAAAAACCGGACAGATTTTTAAGTCTGCCCGGCTCGGTATTTATATAGAAATAAACCTATTTCATCAGGATCATTTTTCTTAATTCCCTGATCGGTCCAGCCTCAAACGTGAGGAAATACATCCCACTCGACAAACCAGCTCCATTGAATGCAACTGAATGGTATCCAGCGTTCATCCTTTCATTGGCAAGAACAGCTACCTGCTGACCGAGAAGGTTAAAAACACGCGCCTTCACCATGCTGTTTTCTTTCAACGCAAATTTTACCGTCGTTACAGGGTTGAACGGATTCGGGTATACACCCTCGAATTTCCATTCCAACGGAATGGATGCCAGGTCACGTTCCTCAATATCAAGATCACCGGCAACATTCATCGTTAATGGCAGCCAGTTATTCTCATTGTCACAGGCATCGTTTTCGAATGTCAGGTAAAGGTTATAATCGCGACCAGGTAAACCTGAACCACGGAAGATCAAATCTATTACTATTGATGAGTCCGGTTGCAGGACACCCTCAGCGTTTACTATCTCGACATATTCGACCGCATCGTGGAATCCGAAGATTTCTACAAAATCATCATTCATGTCGTCAATGATCGTTACAAACGTCCATGCGTAAGGGTTCCAGGCGTTAGTTACACAAGCACCGGTTGGGCCTTTGATTGTTGTATCTTCGAATTCATGCAACAGGATCGTGTCACCCGTATAGGCATTCATCTTATAAATGTGCGAAACGTCATTGTCC
>JANQEY010000207.1 GCA_028278125.1 bacterium
TGGAAGTAGTCTGTAGCGTTGATCTCAAATACGTTTACAGAATTTAATTCCGCTGTACGGTTCGTGAGATACAGGGGGTATATTGTTGAAGTGCAGGTAGCTAGCTTCGAAAAATACCGGAAAATTGGAAAGTATGACGTAGAGGTGGAAAGAGGCTTATTCGGGGTTTTCTGCTAGCCTGATCTCAAATCCTCTGTCAGAATTCAAATCGGACATACGGTTGGGGAGATAGAGGTGGGACCTTGGTATATCTGGACCCACCGGCCAAAAATGTCCATCTTCGATGAGGGAAGTGAGATGATAATGTTTCTAGAAGAAATCTATAGCGCTGAATCGGAATCCGTTTACAGAATTCAAATCCGGTGTATGGATGCTGAGATACAGGGGGGTTCAATGTTGAAATGTATGTTGCGTTGGTATGTTCAAGGCCAACTGGCTCTGGAATGGTAGATGCTACGTAAGAGCTGATTGGATATTCGAACTCTACATACCCAACTACCTATAGGACGCACATGTGACCATACAGAATCCATATACATAAGCTGTGACAGGAGGTCAAACTTGGTCATAATCATCAAAATCAGACCGGAGGCCGAAAATTTTCAGTATCGATGTCAATTTTCTTCGGGCGATATTACAAATTATATATCATTCGAACGAACCCGACGAGCTGATCAATGTTGGTCCTGGGTGAAAATGTCCGCCCGGTGTAGCCCAGGGCCGAAGGGTCCGGTCCGGTGTCTGAAATTGGGGTCTGGGGGAGCCTTCACAGCCGTTTCCAAATCCGTTGTCAGCACGTGAATCCGATGTACGACCGTTGAGTTATAAATGTTTGGCCACCCACCTGACAAAATTGTGCCGGTGGGTAAGGTATGCCCATGCTGACCGGCTTATCTTGTAGAACTCTGTGACCTAATTCAAAATCCGTTGAGAGAATCGAAATCGAATAAACTATGTAAAACTGTCTAATACTTTGATCCAGAATCTCCCACCCCAATCGGGAAAAATTATCCGAGAAAACCAGGGCCCTACCCCCTACCTGAAAACACCTACCCCTAGGTTGTCCTATATGCTGAGTCAGAATCAGTTGTCAGAATGTATATCGGACTTACGGTTGCCGAAATATGGGGGTCTGGGTGAATTTCTCTCTGCGGCCAAAAAGTACTATGGGATATTAGTAGCCGCGGTTTGTATGGTTAGCTAGATACTAGACACAAACGCTAGCCAGATACACTTTACAGAATTCAAATCGGCCTTAGTACTGCAGACCTATAGGAAAAATATTTCGAATATAAGTCAAAAAATAGAAGAAACATGAAACTATTTTCACGCGCTTAGAACATTAGTGTTCATTTG
>JANQEY010000240.1 GCA_028278125.1 bacterium
CGCGCAACTTGTCAATGGTCGTGTTGAAGCCGGATTCCATCATATCAGTTTTGAAGCTGATCACCTGGCAAGCGGTGTCTATTTCTATAGTATCGAAACTGACGCGTTTAATGATATCAAGAAAATGATAATGGTGAAATAAGTATTATTTGTTTAATTCAGTGCTTCCTGCACCCGGGATAAAGATCCCGGGTGCTTTTTTAATTCATTATGAAACGTGTAAATACATCAGTTGTTTGTGCCCTTAAGCTGAGTTTGCTCTCTTCGCATAAGTAAATATTTTAAAAAAGCTTATTAATTGGTTGACTCGGATAAAACATCAATGATAGTTTAAACTTCCTTTGTGTATTTGGGATTTTAGACGGTTTGTACCTATATATATTTCCTGATTTAATTATAAGCTATTTATTCCGGTAAATATACACCGTTTACAAAAATTCGGGAAGAGGTTCTGGTCATATCTTTTTTTCTTTGAATAAACGTACGGAGATCATCATGAAGAAATTGGTACTTGTTCTGGTGTTTGGAATACTAGTGGTTTTTTCCCAGGGATTGGCTGACAAACCAGCAGGTATGAACAATTCTGAGAAAGAAAATATTAGTGACTCAAGTATCGGTGATATTAGTCTCACCGTTGACCGGGAAAGGGTGTTGCGAAGGTCCGATACTGTTCAGAGTGGATTCAGTGAACTTGATGAAGCAGGTGGTCCGGATGATTTCGGTTATATGTATATAGATAGCAATGAGCCGGGCGGTCCAGAATATGAATGGACTGATATTATGCAAACCGGTACAATGGTTACCGGTTGGGATGCTGATGTAACCCAGGGGCCATTTGATATCGGTTTTGACTTTCCTTATTACGAAAACATTTATGATGAGTTTTATGTTTGTGATCACGGTTATATCTGTTTTGGTGATGATCCCATGGTATACATGTATACCGGTCTACCAGATCCCCAGGAACCGAACAATGAAATCTGTTTTTTCTGGATGGATCTTCTAGGTCAAGGTTATAATGCCGTTTACTACGAAACCATCGATGAAAGATGTGTTATCCAGATTGACCATCCTCAAATTCCGGCAGAAATAATACTTCACAGCAATGGCGACATTCTAATCCAGTACAATACGGATTTTATTGGTTTTGACTGGGAAGATGAAGTTATTGGTATTGAAAATTCGGATGGTACTATTGGATTGTTGGTGTCAGAAGATGATGTTCCAATTGATTATCCAACTGCTGAATTAGCACTCCTTTTTTACCTCGGCGAAGAAAACGCGAGTGTTTCAGGGAATGTTACTGTCGATGCCACAGGCGATCCGGTCGTTGGTGCAGAGATAAGGTTTGGAGGATATACTGCCACTACTGATGATCTCGGATTTTATGAGATACCGGAGATGTATCCAAATGTTTATACGGTGACAGTTGATGAAGAGGGATTTTATCCTTACGAAGAAGAGGGAGTAGAAATTGTTGAGGGTGAGAATACTTATGATGCTGCCCTGATGGATTGGGGTGAGCTGGAAATTGATCTTGATGAAATTTTCCTTCGTGCCTTGCCCGGAGAAACTGACACTGAGATAATGACAATCTCAAATACCGGTGCCTCACCACTGGTAATAGCAATCTCCAGCGAAATAGTTGAACCTGAGGCAGGAGCAGCTCAGAGACGTGCAGATTTTGAACATCTCCTGACAAACACTACCGATTTATCAGCGGAATACCTGTATGAATACCCAAGTTCAGAAGATGTGGATGCTTTTGATGTTGTACCATCTGAACCGTACCATAGTGAACTTGACGAACCTTATGTATTGATATTCAACGATGGGACTCTGCCCTGGGGTAGTACGGGTGTCCAGGATCATCTCGACCTGATCGAAGTTGAATGGGATCTGGCAGGC
>JANQEY010000289.1 GCA_028278125.1 bacterium
ATCAAATCGCTAAGGCAATATTAGAAGCCGTGGATGCCCATATCACCAGTGAGGGTTTTGGGAATGAGGATGCCCATATCACTGTAACACCGGCCATAATATACTTATCCGCTGGATAGTGATTTATTCGGTGGATAGCGCATATCCAACGTTTGAATGCAGCTCTAAAAGAATTATTCCGCGGCAAACCTGATGTCACCTAGTATAAGGGAATCCAAGACAGTCTTGGATTCTGGATTTCAGGTACTGGATTCTAGTTTTTGTCAGTGGGACTTGGATTGTGGATTCCATTCGTTAGTGGGATTCCGGATTCCTTGAGCTGTATTCCGGATTCCAAAGCCCAGGATTCTACGGGATTTCCCAGATTCTGGAATCCAGATTCCCTTACATGTGGCAAATGGGTGATGTCACGGCACCCGAATTTACCGAGGACGACCAGGAACAAGCAGGGGGCAGGGGCCACTGAAGAGAGGGAGATAGATAAGCTGTCACTTTGTAATTGAGTGTGCTAGCCATTTGTCAGAGCGAATCAGGGGATTGTGAGTTGTGTAACTCCTCTGACATGGCCCACCCAGATAAGCACTAGTTACTTGCGTGTCAAAATCGTAAATCTGACGTTTGAACAAATCAAGTATGGTATGTGTCTGTTGACACCTCCCACTTAGTTTTCTGGGACGGGTTGTCACAGTTAATTCTTGGTCCTGGTCTCCAGATCTTAGCTGGGGCCCAGTCTCCTTGTTACGGGTGGTTACCAAGGAATGAAAAAGCATTTCTTGAACTTTCTTGAAGAAAAAGAAGATTTAACGTACGCCAAAGGGTAAAGGAAATCAATTAAGGAACCAGATATTGTTATTTCAAAGAATGGTGTGACTTATAATTAACGGTAAGCTATTTGCTATTTATTTTGCTAGGTAAGAATGCGACACCTAGGCGGTTCTTTCTCTCGTCACGACACTGCTAGTTATAACCTTTGGTGCTTGTAATAATGTGAAGCATTCGAGATTGAAATTTTTATTCATAGGCTTGAAGAGTTTTAAGGTTTAACTACCTAGGAACTGTTAACAAACAGTTACACCCATAAACTTTTTTTATGCAAGTCAGTTGTTTCGAATGAAAGTTACAGGTAGCCATAGTTCACGTATGGTTATCCTATATCTTATACCTGCCAACTCTCACGCCTGCGGGTTGAAAACTTCGATCTC
>JANQEY010000028.1 GCA_028278125.1 bacterium
TTGTGGCCGGCATTAACATAATCCAGCCTTGATTCGTCGGCTGAATAAACGGCGGCAAAGAAGGTGATGTATTCTTCAGGGGCTGTGTTGTCAAAAATCAGGTCGTTTATCTGTTCCGTGACTTCAGCCAGCAAACCTTTTAACTGGAGGGCAGTACGGAGGCTAGCCTGGAGGTTTGCCATCAACATTGCCGCACCTGCACCCTTACCTGAAACATCACCCACAACCAAAGCAGTTCTATTTTCCGGTAATGAGATTACATCATAATAGTCACCTGCTACTTCAAGACTTGCGAGACAACAAGCCGAGACTTCCAATCCCGGTGTATCAGGAAGTTCATTGGGGAGGAAACGCTGCTGAACCTGGCGTGCCATATCAAGCTGTTCCTCAAGTCTCTTCTTTTCAAAATTTTCTTCCTGAAGACGCAGGTTTTCCGTCTGCAGTGCGACTTGAGAAGCCAGAGATATTAAAACGTCGAGATCTTCCCCTGAGAATCCATCCTGGTCTTTTTTAAATCCAATTGCAAGTAGACCGGTCAGGCGTGAGTTTACTACCATCGGCAGCAGCAGGTTGATATTCCTCTCCTCGAGCCATTCACGTTCCTTTGATGCCAATGAAACCTTCCCGCTGGCAACAACTTCATCTACAACCAGCGGACGGTTTTTCTGCTCAAGCTGCTGTACCAGGGCACTGTCCAGGTCAACAGGAACCCAGTCACCATCCTGGAGCCTGAATTTCTGCTTTTCCTCATCTGTTTCAAGTGGGATGACATTGGAAACGTTCAGACCCTGCTTCAGGTTCTCTTCAAGGCTTGACCATAATGTTGCCCTGTCCGGCATGGAAGCTGTTGACGCGAGGAACTCAGACAATAATTCACGCAACCGTCTCCGTTCCGGGTAAAACTTTGCTTCGACTGTTCTCTGCACTCTCCTATGGACAGGTGCAAATCCCAACGCCAGTAGCAGAGCTATCGCCAGGGTTGGGGTACGGTTAGCGATGTTCAGAGTATTCAAAAGCAAGCCGCTGATGCCGTATAACAGGGTGAAAAACGCGACAAGCAGGATCGAGGTAACCAGCACATAACGGGTACCGCGTCTCAGCGAACCCTCAACTTCCAGCAAGCGGTATCGGCCGAAAGCATAAGCGAATGACAATGGGGATAAAAGCAAAGCCAGGAAGACAAAATTAATCAGCAATATTTGTGCTGTATCCGGTAAGGTTCCTAGAAGACCGGTAGCACTCATCAAGATCAGGGCGAAGATTAGACCAAGCCCGATCCCTGATCCATATAGAACGATAGATATCTGGCGTTTTTCCAATGGTTCTTTAATCCGGGATCTTCGGAATCCCAGGACAATAAAACCGATGGCTACTTGTGCTGATATTATCAGGAATGGAATATATTGAAGAGGTTGTATCTGGGTAAGTTCAATCCCCATGCTGTCGATTATCAGTTCGGCAATTATCCATATTGCTTGCGGCAGATATATTAGAATATGTGCAAGCCACTTGTGATTCTTGATAAAATTAACTGGGTGCGGGAAAAGGAGAAGAAGGTTTAACAGGAATGCGCCGAACAGGAACGCCAGGTATCCACATACTTCGTTAATAGTATTATAGCCTGGTATTTCAAAGGAAGCATACCTTTCGCTGGCGACATTCACTGCCACCATCATAAACGAGACCATCGCGAAACTGAATAGCGCCAGGGAGCGTACCCCGCCGGAATCCGGTCGTTTCAGGAAAGCCCATAATCCCACGAACATATATCCAACAGCGATAAGGAAACGGAGTACCTGGATAATCGAGACATATGTTACTTCGTCTTTTTCCCGAGCTTTGGTGATTAATGTGGATGTCTGTTCAACACCTTCGTGAAGGTAACTGAAATTTATCTTTTCGCCGACCTCGAGGACGGGATTTTCGCTGAAACTTTTCAGGTCGTGGCGGGCTAAAGAATCACTTAATGATAAGATTGTATCTTTTAAAGCGGGATAGGGAGGTTCAGTAAACCAGGCAGTGTCGAGTTCTGCGAAATAATAGGGAGTATCAACACTATCCTGTTCGATAGACAGGCCGGTACTTCCGGACTTGCCCCAACGGTAGACCTTGGTGGTTTCACGGGCGAAAAAGACGAACTGGTAAAGGAGAAGGAGTATACCAATCCCGAGGATAGTCCACTTAAATATCTTCTGACCCATCAAGTAACCCTGCGAAGCCAATTATCGCAATTTCGTATAGTCCGGTTCCGTTTTTAAAAGGTGTATAAGCTATTATACGAAAAATTGCCGGTTTTGATCCAAAGAGGCTCTATTATTATCTGACTGCCTGATTAATCATAATTGTTCTAATACTAATAACACAGTTATTAATTGAGATATCTTAACAGGAGGGAATTTAACTTTATAAAATACGGGTTGCTATAACTGTGGCTCTGAGAATTTTAGTGGTTTGAATGCTTTTTATTTTAAGAGTACCACCTTTTTGATCTGATTCATTTTACCAGAAACATTTGCATGGACAAAGTATGTTCCACCTGAAAGGTTTGTCGCATCGAATATATAGTTATGATATCCTGCGTTGATCGTATTATTAGCCAGGATGTCAACCTGCTGACCAAGGACGTTATAGACAATCATCTGAAATAATGCCGCATCAGGTAAACTAACTGTAATAGATGTCATCGGGTTGAATGGATTTGGGTATGGGGAAGAGATGAAATATTTAGTCGGAATACCCGACATACGGTTTTCCTGAACATCCAGTGCTTGGGAACAGTCATATATTCCAAATTCCTGACCCGCTGCGATAAATGCAATATTTTCTCTTACCGCTACATCGACAGCCACTCCTGGCATATCATAGTTGCCGATTTCTCTCGGTTCTACTGGATTACTGATGTCAAGAAGCCGTATACCGTTGTGTCCAACTGTAACATAGGCGTAATCGCCAGATATAGCTATACCATAAGGATCACGGTGTTGTAAACAAATTTCCTGCGGATCTGCTGGATTGCTGATGTCGATAATCCTTAAACCGGCATACTCATCGGAAATATAAGCGTAATCGCCTGAAACAGTGACATTATAAGCATTTCCTGTCGGATCATAGAAACCAACTTCTTGCGGATCTTCCGGATCAGTAATGTCGCAAATCCTTAGACCACCGTAATCATCGGCAATATAGGCGTAATCACCTGACAGGGCTACATCCTTTGCTTCGCCGGGGGTATTATAATAACCTGTTTCTTGAGGTTCTGCTGGATTGCTAATGTCGATAATTTGTAATCCACCGTCATGATTGATATAATCGCCATCTGCAACATAGGCGTAATCGCCAGATACAGCTATTCCACGAGCAGAATAGGGTATTTCAGATGAACCGACATATTGTGGATCTGCCGGATTGCTGATATCGATAATAGTTAAACCGAACCATCTATCGGCGACATAGGCGTAATCGCCTGAAAGGGCTAGATCAGAAGCCCAACCGGGTGTATCAAAAGAAACAACTTCTTGTGGACCTGCTGGGTTGCTGATGTCAAGAATCCATAGTCCAAGATCCCAGTTGGTTAAAAATGCATAATTACCCAATAATGTTATGGCTGTAACGCTACCTGAAGTATCATAGGTACCAACTTCTTGAGGATCAGCAGGATCGTCTATACGTAGAATCCTTAAACCACCGGACCCATCAGCCACATAAACGTAATCGCCGGATACTGTTACGTTCCACGATCCACCAGGTGAATTATATAATCCAATTCCCTGCGGACTTGCTGGATCACTGACATCTATTATTCTAAGATTTTGTGTATCAGAGACTAATGCGTATTGACCGAATAGAGCTACACTGCCTGCACTTTCGAAATTATCAAAAAAACCGACCTCTTGGGGATCAGTTGGATCGCTGATATCTATAATTCGTAAACCGGCGATGGCATCTGCAACATAGGCATAATTACCGGACACAGCCAAGTAATGAAGACTGCCGGGTGTGTTACAATAACCTGCTATTTGTGGATTTATTGGCTGACCGATGTTGATTATATACAAACGGGCTCCTCTATCAGCAACATAGGCGAATTCGCCGCTTACCACGACAGCTCGAGCCCAAAGGACATCATCGCAAAAGCCGACCTCAAATGGATCTGCAGGATTACTGATGTCAACAATTCTCAAACCACCCCAATCATTGGCAACATAGGCATAATCGCCAGATACAGTTATATCATAAATAGTTGCTGGAGGATTATAGTATCCGACTTCCTCTGGATCTGCAGGATTACTGATGTCAATTATGTACAAACCGTACTCCACATCAACAACATAGGCGTAGTCATCTGACACAACAACATTTAGAGCACTACCGGGGGTGTCACTTATACTTAATTCCATTGGATCTGCGGGATTGTTTATATCTATGATTCTTAATCCAGAATAATTATCAGCCAGGTAGGCGTAGTTTCCTTGAACAGCTACATCATAAAAATTGGTGTGCCACAGTCTGGAAAGACAGGTAATCCCCAGGCTATCCTGGGCGGAGAGATAAGACGGAATCAGCAGGAAAGAAACGAACAGGATTTTGCGCATCATGTACACACCCCCTCCATTTTATACACAATTCGCGCTGAATATGGGGTAAACATTAGTACAGACTAATAAAACAGCAATGCCTATGCCATGAAAACCAAATAGGACTTATTTTATAAACACAACCTTCCTGACCTGGTTCATTTCTCCAGGAAAGTACGCATGGACGAGATAGACGCCACCTGAAAGTTTTGTCGCGTCGAAAGTGAAACTATGATGTCCGGCGTTTATCGTCTTGTTCGCCAAGATGTCCACTCGCTGACCGAGGACATTATAAACCATCATCTGAAAGAATGCCGCATCAGGTAAACTAACTGTAATATATGTCATCGGGTTGAATGGATTTGGATGCGGTGAGGAGACGATATACTCTGTCGGAATATCTGAAAAACGGCATTCAGGAACAGTCAGGGCATGGTAGCAGTCATATACACCAAACTCCTCACCCTCTGATACATACGTTATATTATCGACTAATACTGCATCTTTAACATCTTCTTGCGTTTCATAAAAACCGATTAGAGCCGGTTCTGCGAGGTTACTGATATCGTAAATCTTAAAACCATTTCTCCCAACTGCAGCACAGGCAATATCACCGTAGACATTTACGTTCTGCGCATGCCAGGACCCATAACACGTACCAACGTATTCGGTTATTGCCGGGTTGGCGATGTTTATTATCACTATCCCGAGAGATTGCACCGCAATGAAGGCATGATCACCAGACACAAAAATGCCATTATAGGTTTCAAATATATCAAAATGACCAACTCGAATGGGATCTGCCGGATTGCTTACGTCAAATATCCGGAAATAAGAATAACCCATGTCATGGTCATAAGATGTTACATATGCGTAATCACCTGATACGGCAACATCCTCTGCAAAACCCTCTGTGATATATGATCCAATTTCCTGCGGATCTTCAGGATCACTGATGTCAATGATTAGAAGACCTGAAATTGCATCGGCAACATATGCGTAATCGCCTGAGAGAGCTACACTATAGGCATTCCCGGGTGTATCATAGAAACCAACTTCCTGGGGATCCGTCGGATTGCTGATGTCGATTATACGCACACCGGAATTATTTGCGGCTACATAAGCGTAGCTACCCGACAGGGTTACAGACCGAACTAAATCTGGCGTAGCATATGAACAAACAGAAAACGGATTTGCCGGATTACTTATATCGATAATCCTTAGCCCATCAGCCCATTCTGCGACATAGGCGTAATCGCCTTCTAAAGCGACTCTGTTAGAAGAATTGTGCCACAACCTGGCAAGACAGGTTACTCCCGGGCTGTCCTGGGCAGAGAGAACGGAAGGAAAGATCAACAGAACTGCCAACAGAATTTTGCGCATCATGTACATACCCCCTCCATTTAATACACAATTCGCGCTGAAAAACAGGATATATCTTGATATAAACAAATTTAAAAGCAAAGTCCAGGCCACATGAACCCGGACTTTGATTAAAAACCTTAACGACACTGGATCCCGGATCAAGTCCGGGATGACATCTTATATGATTCCAGCCGGGTAGGAATGAATCCCGCCGAGCTACAATTTGTTCATGGCTGTGCTTCGCACCCTGATAGCTTCGCTACGCTGCGGTCTGCGGGAATGACGATCTTACTCTGACTACTATTTCATCAACACCACTTTCCTGATCTCGCTGTTTCCACCAGCAACCTGGGCATTAATAAAATATATACCGCTTGACAGGTTTGTACCGTCAAATGTGAATGAATGGTAACCTGACTGGAAGTAGCCGTCAGCCAGTTTCGCTACCAGCTGACCGGTTACATTGTAGACATTCACACTGAGTTTATCGCTTGACGGCAGGGTAACAGCAACAGTACTTGACGGATTAAACGGATTCGGCCAGGGATTGTGAAGAACAAAATTATCCGGCAACGATTCGGCAGTACGGCTGTAATATTCCTGGTCTTCGGAATCATACCATCCGTAGGATTCCCAGTCATCTGCCAGGTTGCCGTGGTTTAAACCAGCCTGGGCTTCTCCGAGCACAGTAAAAGCAAACTCATCTGAGAAGAAAACCTCGTCAGGATAATTTCCGATCTTTACATAGAAAGTATAATCTCCCGGTGGTGCGTAGAAGGGAACAATTTCTGTCGGTGTCAGGTGCCTGAAATCACCTTCAAAAAGAGTCATATTTTCATACAGGGCGATGGGAGTATAAAGTACTTCACCGGGACTGAAAACTTCTGTCCAGGCATCGTATTCCAGGTCATCCATGGAATTGTTTCTGAACCACACCTCCCAGGTGAATGGACCGCCACCGGCGGGGATTTCGATTGGTGGATTGACCGGTTCCACTTCAAATGTGATCAGGTCGGTTCCCTGTGCCAGGATTATCGCCTCTTCAGCGTTGATACGTCCTGCGCCGAGTAATCCCTCGTAACCGGGATTTAGATCATCAATGGGATCACATGTTGAGAGAAGAATGTTTTCAACTCCACCGGGACCGAAATCCGGATTCACGCTGAGAACCAGGGCAGCCACAGCCGCGGCGTTGGGGGTTGCCATCGATGTGCCGTCCCACTGAATATATTCGCCCGGGTTAAAGTTGTCATCGGGAATGGTACTCCAGATTTGCACACCGGGAGCTGCAAGATCTACCCAATCTCCGTAATTGGAGAAACTTGCACGGATATCACCTGGTTCTGTAGCGGCAACAGCTATCACGTTGTCGTACGCCGCAGGATAACTGCGCTGAGTCCTGTCCTCGTTTCCTGCCGCCGCAAAAACAGGTATTCCTGCTTCACGTGCGTAATCGATAGCATCCTGGTAGCCTGGGAAAGTGGCAGAACCACCGAATGAAATACTGATGATGTCTGTCCCGTTGTCTGCAGCATACTGGATAGCCGCGGAAAAATCAGCAGGATTGCCGACGCCAAGAATTATTCCAAAAAGGATATGTATTCCGTAACCGGCACGTAATGGCATTGATGTTACATTCCAGGATGCCGATGGAACACCGATCACATTATCCGTTGCACTTGCTGAAATTCCGGCTACATGGGTGCCATGTCCTACAACATCAGGATATACCGCATGATCAGGTGGGCCATAATCCTCACCTTCGACAACCATAAAGAATGGCGGGGTGGGCGCGGAAACAAAATCCCAACCTGTTATATCATCAATAAAACCATTTCCGTCGTCATCGATATCGTTAAAGTCTTCCTCGTCACGTTCACCATTCCCGTTTAAATCTTCACCGGGATTTATCCTGATATTTCCGAGCAGGTCTGGGTGATCGAGACGGCAGCCGGTATCAATGGTAGAGATGATTATTTCTTCATTACCGGTTTGCAGTTCCCAGGCTTCAGGGAGACGCATTGTCTCCAAACCCCACATCGTGTAGTTATCCCAGTCGCTGGGGAAAAGTTTTGCTGTGTGGTGTTCCACCACATAAACATTTAAAAGATCATTACCCGTTTTCAGCATTTCAGCGATATCATCTGCGGTTGCCGTGTTCTTCCAGAACAGTTCGTACCACCTGTTCATCTGGTGATCATAAACTCGTTGCCTTTTGTCCGGGTCGCCAGGGATATAAAAGACGGGATCAATCGAGAACTCCAAGTTATTGATCTGATCACCCAGTGCTGGCATTATTCCGTTCGTACGGAATTTATTATCGGCTTTGTCCGACAGCTCAAGCATTACACTTTTCGGTAATTCAACCGCGGAGACTAGTGCCGCGAAAAGAAGAACAAGAAAAATAATAGACAGGCGTTTCATAGAATCCCCTTGTTTTCAAGAGTTTACGTGATTTTTTATTATCCCTGAAGTTAACAATTACTGCATCTTAAAACAAGTTTGGTGCTTTAAATCAGAAATTTCCGAAAAATTATTCTACCTGGACTATTTCCAGCTCACGAATCCTGTTAATCACCAATGCCAGCTCAATAGCTCTGAATTCAGCTAGATCGCCGGTTAAACGATCATCGAGGATATCCATTCCGGATTTTGCAAGGTTCTCATCCACCTTGTCGATTATCTCGCTGATTGTCAACTTCTCCTTGACGTTTTCCGCAAGGTAATGGATTGCCTTGCCAATTGCTTTGGCTTGTGCCGTTTCCATGATCTGGTCAATGTCAGACAGGTCAATACTGGATTTTCCATAAGTCAATTGTTTCGGATTGTTCGAAGTGATACGAAAATGACCGTACTCGTTTTTCGGGGAGAGATTCTCCAGGATTGGAACTCTTTTTCGAGGCGGATTAACATCTCTACCACTTTCAGATTGTCTTTCTGTGGGAAATGATTTTGCTGTTTCTATCGCTTCTGTAGTCACATCTTTCGGTTCAAACTCGACCATCTGGATAACACAATCGGCAACATCAAAATAGTCACCCGACCCACCCATCACCAGTACAGTCGAAATCCCGAATTCTTCGTATAAATTTTTCACCAGGTCCACGAAGGCTGTTATAGGTTCATCCTTCTTCGCTACAAGCTCCTGCATTCGTTTATCACGAATCATGAAGTTCGCCGCGCAGGTGTCCTCGTCCATCAGAAACACCTTCGCCCCGGCTTCGATTGATTCGGAAAGAAATGCTGCCTGTGATGTACTTCCGCTGGCGTTCTCCGTCGAGAAGATAACTGTATCCCTTTGCTGTGGTACGTTATTAATAAACGCTGAAATGTCCGCGTTGATTACACTCCTTCCGCTTGATGCCTGGACTTTGACGGTCTGGGGAACTGAGACACAAAACTCACGTCCGTCTCCGGGGATATGGTTATAAATCCCCACTTCGAGAGCCTGGAGCAGGGTTGATTTACCGTGATAACCACCTCCTACTATCAGGCAAACACCCTCAGGAATTCCCATCCCTGTGATATTCCCGGAGTGGGGGAGTTCGATAGAAACTTCAAGGCTCTCTGGTGACTTAAAAGGTATTACGTTTCCGGTAGTTAATGGTTCAGGATTTACTCCACTGATACGGGGAAGGATCGATCCATCAGCGATAAAAGCTACAAGGTTCAATTCGTCTAGTTTCTTTCGGAGATAAGCTGCGTCCTCTGCTAGATGACAATGTTTATATATTGATTCCATATCCAGGTTTTCAACCAGTAGGGATAACCTGACAATCTTGGGAAGTTCATCAAAGAACATCGTTTGCGCCACTTTCGCTGAGATCGCACGGTTATTGCCCGGGAGTCCCATAAAAAAACGTGCTTCTAGAAATTCGTCCTCGACTACCATTGCTGTCCGTTCCAGGATTTCCTGCTTCGGTTCGGCAATGGTAATAATCCCACTGTTTCCTGTCCCTCGTCTACCTTTGCAAATTTTACTGCATTTAGTAAAAAACATCCGTGTTAAAAAATCGCAGAGGGCGGTTTTGGCTATCTTAGATTTGGTCAACTCTTCAGGGAAGCTGGAAATTTCTTTAGGAACCCTGGCACGATATACACCGGTAAATGGGGGAGCATATGGATCCTTCGGAATTTGGTCGATGAACAGCTCAAAATCCGGGTATGTATAATGCCCCTTTAAAGACTGGTAAGCCATGTAATCCTTACCGTCAAGTTTCAGGAGTTGAGGACGTAAACTATCTATCCGTCTCATAAAATACCCCTAAAGGTTAATCACTGGTAAATTGCTGAAAACTGATAAGGTTGTCATCCCAGACTTGATCTGGGATCCAGTGTCTTTGTTTTTAGGTAGTTATATTTCAAGGGCAGAATTACTTTATCTATATTCAAATGCTTTAACAATGTCCCAACAAGTTTTATCACCAGGAGTTATTAATTGAAAATTATCACTTGCATATCCATTAACTATAGTGTAAAATACAACTATAGTTTATAGGATACAAGAGGACAAGAAAATGAGTAATGAAAAAATATTGTCTGCGCTCGGAGAGAAGCTTAAAGAAGAACGGAAAGCGAAGAAACTTTCACTTACGGCTGTTGCCAAACCGGCTAAAATATCAGCCACATACCTGCAGAAGCTGGAAAAGGGGATAGTTAAAAATCCGTCACCACATGTCCTTGAACGATTGTCCACCGAACTGAAAATATCATACCTGAAATTGATGGAACTGGCAGGTTATGTTTCCAAATCATCCGATCACTGGCAAAAGTACAGGAAAGGCAAAAAGAAGGAAGAGACTTCAATCCTGGATGGTCTCAGCCAGGAAGAATTAAAAGCGGTTAAGGCGTTTACTAAGTTTTTGAAAAGTTCGAAGTAAAAGAAATTTCAGGATTATTTGAATTCGTGCACGTTGTTTTTGTGCACTATATAGCTACACCTAAGATCGCTTTTTTAATACACCTGCGTTTTCGGCTGTTCTACACAGGTACTCCCTGATATTACTTGATTTTTTCAATCCAATTATCCCGATAACATACTTTCCTGTGTCGTTCAGGATTGTTACGGGACCATGGTGGGGATCTTCACCAATTCTCCATCCCTCTTCCATGCCAAGGCATTTTTCAATTGAACGACAATATCTGCCCTTCATGTTTTTACTATCCTCTTCGGAATCTCCCTCGATAATAAATAGTCTAAAATTCTCATTTCGAACCTGGTATTCAGCTATGTAACCTGAATGCAGAAAGTCATATCCGAGGAAATTCTTTGCGATATATTGTTCAGAATTTTCAATTCTCTGGTTTCTCGGAAGGAAACTAAGTGTTTGCAACTCAGCTTTTTCACATCCAAGCTTTTCAATAAGGTTTATTGCAATTGAGCTGAAGAACTTTTCTGGATCACCAAAATTTGAATAGCTGTAGATCTTGATGTAATATTTGCTGATCCACAGATTCAGGGAATGGGGATCCCAGTATCCCTGGTTACCAATGTCGATGAAGTTGCCTTCACGTGGTCTCTCCTGGCTGTATATACCAAAAGCGTCCTCCGGTGATTGTTGACGATAGATATCGATCACCAGTAATCCGTCCTCTTCCGATTCATACTCGCCAACTGTGACATCCAGGAAATTATAAACCAGGAATGACTCTGCGGCGCCGTTTATATATTCAAAAAGGGTGGAGGAATCGTAGTAATAAATGGTATCAGCTAAAGACCAGCCAATGATTTCCGGGAATTGTATTTCAGGTGTCTCAGCCTTTGCTGAATTGGTTGAACAGAATAATATCAGGAAAATCATTATTACTGAAGATTTATAGAGATTGCTTCGCTTTTCCCACCACAGTTGGGCAAAGCTCGCAACGACATCCTTTTCAATATCTTTTAAGAATCGGGAAATAATTGTCCTCATACTTTACTCAACAGGAAATAAAATCGTTGGGAATATCTTTTACCCTGATTACATCCTTGATCCGTTTTGCGACCTGGATACCTGTAGCGCATTCCACTGAACATGTTATACAATCATCGCATACATTACTCTGTAAATCCATTGAATCAACCAGGTGCTGGGCTTTTTCAAGGTTACGGTAACCGTAGGTGTACATATATGCCCTCATCAGATCGGGGATTGGTAATCCCTTCGGGCATTGTGCCAGGCATTCCTGGCAACCGGCGCAATACAGTGATCCATGCTCAGGTTCCTCATTCAGGCGGAGGTCTTTGATTTCCTGTTCAGTCAATTCCAGGTCTTCCATAACCGACAGGTCTGTTTCCATCTGGTCGAAGGTGGAAAATCCGGGGATAGCTGTATGTACATTCGGATCCTGCAGAACCCATTTCAGGGCTGCCTTGACATTGATCGGCTCAGTCCGTTCACGATCCCAAAATGCTCCGGCCATATTCTTCATCGTGACAATTCCAATTCCTGACTCGGATGCTTCAGCCATCGCCTTTTTTATCTCGTTCCTATGTGGTTGTTTGAAATTATAAGCTGTTTCAACAACTTCATAAAATTTACTCTCGATGGCTGTTCTGATTATATCAGGTTCGTTACTGTGGGTAGTAACCCCAACAAATCTTGTTTTACCTTCCTTTTTAGCCTTCTCGAAAACATTCATAGCCGGTTCGTACATAACGGATTCCTTTACCCGGTTATTGTGGAGGTAGAGGATATCGACATAATCGAGCTGCAACCGTCGCAAACTGGTCTCAAGTTCTTCCTGGAAAAAATCTTCGCCTGTACCTTCAGGGTACATGGATGTTTTACGATCTTTCCTTGCCCCGATTTTTGTAGCTATAACGTATGAATCACGAGGGAAATCCTTAACCACTTCTCCGATCATCTCCTCGTTTTTGCCCTGCTGGTAGTACCAGGCGGTATCTAGGTGGACAATTCCAGCTTCGAGAGCGGCTCGAACCAGGTTGGGATTGTCGGCGTTCATTACACCCATGCTGACAATAGGCAACTCGATGCCGGTATTTCCGAGCTTACGGTAGATAAACTTGCTTTCTTTGCCTGTCTTTTCCTTACTTCCATAAGCAGGTCGGGTTGATTCAGCTCCAAGCAAGGCTACACCAGCCGTTCCGGCAACTGCTGACTTGATAAAATTACGGCGATTTATGGAATTGGTACTCATGAGATTCCCTCCCCGGATACAGCTTATTCAATGTTTGTTAAAGGTAGGCAAGGAATGTAGCCGATTCACTTAAATTTAAAATTTTTGAGAAATATTATTGGCAATCCTGGTCTCTGCGAGGAATACAGATAAGAATTATTATTCTTGTAATATGCTATATAACAATCATTTCCAACTTCTTTATTCTTGAAACATAAAAACAATTGTGATAAACATATAAAATATTATGTAAAACATAAAATAATCCTTGACTTTCATAAAAGGATCGTTATATATTTATTCATGGCGATAGAGGTAAGACTTGATATTATGCTGGCGAAACGTAAGATGACGTTAACCAGCCTGGCTGAGAAGATTGGGATTTCGGTTACCAATCTTTCGCTGTTGAAGACTGGACGGGTTAAGGGGATGCGACTAAGTACGCTGGAGGCGATCTGCCTGAACCTGGATTGTCAACCGGGGGACATCCTCGAATATATACCAGATGAATGATCACGGTTGCCGGACCCGGGATTTCGGGGATTAACCAGGGTGGTTTGATGGAGGAAAATGAAAATGATAGAAGCAGTTCTTGATAATTCCGTTGAGGAGCGTAATGAGTTTAAGCTAGCAGGATGGCTGATGCTTCTAACCGTAATGCTGGCAGTTCCTGAATCGATATTTGGTATTTTAACAGACATGAAGCCAAGAGCATCTGTCGTCTTTTTCCCATTGAACGCATCGGTAGCTCTTTTTGATATCGCAAT
Source organism: bacterium (assembly GCA_028278125.1). Next base: position 13,826 of record JANQEY010000028.1, read on the forward strand.
ATCAGTATACGCCGTATTGAAATTCAGGAAATTTCTAAATGTCAGGTTCAATTTCCATGCTGTTGATACATTGATTATTGTAATACTTATCAGTCATATAATCCTGGTATTTACCAGTCTGGGAGCCCGGGCGTTGGTTTTTTTCGATGCACTGGGACTTGCTTATTTCAGCGACAATGATAAGATACCATTCATTATCGCGATGATTTGTATACTTGTACCACTTTCTGTACTGGGAATTATTTACGGGGTAAGGCTGCTTAATATTCCATCCAACCTTAACGGCTACCTTAAACCTATGGCGTATACCCAGATAATCGGATCGAGCATGTGCGCATCTGTAATCCTTGCACCTCTTGGTATATTTGTAGTTCTGGCGTCAACAGCTATAACCGGACTTGTACTGATCAATTCGGACAAACTGGAAGAAACCGCTGATTTTGTTTGAACGTTTGAATTTTGGCTGTTTACTCAAAAAGTCTCTGTTGTACAAAAACATTTCGACCTATCATTCGCATCTTTAAATGGGAGCTATGGTTAGTGAATTAATAGTTGCTATTTTTGAATGTACTTCTTGCTGTTACATTAATCATTCTAATAACATACCATAGATTTATAGTCGTTTGTTCAGACTGTGCTCCAGTTTTCCTACCATTTAAAAACAAAGAGTAGAAATTAAAACTTTCAGCTCAATTTTACTTGCTTGAGTTCTCAATTCGGGTGTTGTACATTTGACTTTCCCCTGAAGCTCTTTTACTGGAATAATTTCTGTTGACGAAATAAGTTATCAGGCGAAATCAGTCGACAATTTTTCGATATTCATACCATTACATTTAAACGCCCGGAGGCTTAAATCATGTTAAATCTAAAAACCGGTGTCGATATCCTTGCGGAAGTAGGCGGGATAAAAACAGTTGATGAAGCAAGAGAAGTTTTTCAGAACAACATCGACGCCGAAAACCTGGCTAAGCTTGAAAAGATCAAAACAGAAGATGCATTAATAAAGATCGCCAATGCTATCAGCTTCTGCCAGCCAGACAGGGTTATCGTCTGTACCGGTTCCCCGGAAGACATGGGGAAAATGCGTGAATACGCTCTTGCGAGTGGTACAGAACGCAACCTGGCAATGAAAGATCATACAATTCACTACGATCTTCCGGAAGAGCAGGGACGTATCGTAGACCGTACCTATTACATCATCAATGAAGGTGAACCCGTAAGTGTCCTTGGTAACAAGATGCTCCGCCAGGAAGCACTGGAATATGTCCGCAACAACATGGGCGGAATTATGAAGGGTAAACCTCTTTATATCGGTTTCTTCAGTCGCGGACCTGCAGGCGCCAAATTATCACTTCCTGCAATTGAAATGTCATCCTCAGAATATGTTATGCACTCCGGAGACATACTGTACCGTCACTGCTATGACACGTTTGATGAGCAGGTAGCAAAGTCAAAATTCTTCCTGACAAATGTCCACAGCGAAGGCTTGAACCGTCCCGAAGATCTTCCCAACGCACGAGTTTTCATGGACCGTTCCTGGCTTACAACCTTCAGCATGTTCTGCACATACGCAGGTAACACCCTGCTTCTCAAGAAGGGTAACCACCGTTTTGCCGTCGACCTTGCAACCTATTTTGGTGAAGGTGAAGAACTGTCTGAGCACATGTTCATAACCGGTATGAAAGACGATAAAGGACGGATCACCTGGTTCGCAGGTGCGGCACCTTCCGGGTGTGGTAAAACAACAACCGCCATGGCCGGTACTGAGTTTGTCGGTGACGACCTTGCCCAGATGTGGGTTGCTGATGATGGAACAATGCGTGCAATTAACCCCGAACAGGGCATCTTCGGTATTGTCGCGGATGTTAACTATGATGGCGATCCATTCCTGATGAAAGCACTGCGTGAAGAAGGCGCGGAAGTAATCTGGTCAAACGTTCTCGTTGATGATGCTAATGTTACTCATTGGCTGGGTAACGGTGAACAGCATCCTGACAAGGGTAAAAATTTCCAGGGCGAATGGTTCAAGGGTAAAACCGATGCAAACGGGAAAGAAATTCCGATATCTCACCCGAATGCACGTTGTACAATCCGTTGTACTTCAATTGATAACTATAACGAAGACTGGGGTGAAAATCCTGCTGGTGTACCGGTAAAAGTTATCACTTACAGCGGCCGTGATGCTGATACCATGCCTCCTGTATGGGCGGGTAAAAACCCTGATCACGGTGTTGTAATTGGTGCATCCATTGTTTCCGCAGCAACTGCAACCGAAGTCGGTGCATCCGGTGTGAAACGTCAGCCGTGGGCAAATGCTCCATTTATTCCCGGTGCCCTGGCACATTACATGAAAGTCCAGTTCGATTTCTTTAATAACACGAAATTCACCGGGGAAGGACAGCCGATTCTCGCCGGATTGAACTACTTCCTGACTGAGGGTGCACGTGGTGGCGAAGGCGCAAAACTTCTTGGTGAAAAACGTGACGTAAAACCATGGCTGAGCTGGCTTGCCGCATACGCCCATGGTGATGTTGAAGCCATCGAAACACCCATCGGATTTATTCCGAAATATGAAGATCTCAAGAATCTCTTCAACAATATTATCGGTAAAGAATATCCACGCGAGCTGTACGACAGGCAGTTCTCGATTTATGTAGACAAGATCCTGGCTCGTATCGACCTGCAACGTGAAGCGTTCGGCAAGGAAGAAAACCTTCCCGGCCAGCTTTTCAAGGTCTACGACGAGTGGGAAGCGGGATTAAAAGAGCTGAAAGACAAGTTCGGCGGTGTAGTACTTCCGGACCAGCTTGGCTGATCTTCATAATATGAATTATCCAAACGCGCAGCCTGATGGTTGCGCGTTTTTAATTTTTCGAATAGTTGCAGGAATCGTTATATTTTTTTACGGTCAAACCCTTTTCAGTATGATGGTAAGATGTCTAGTATGAGGATTAAAGGCTCCAGGATAAATAATCCTGGAACCTTTTAATTATTATAAAATCAACTTTGTAGCGCATAGGGGAATCGAACCCCTGTTTCCGGCGTGAGAGGCCGGCGTCCTAACCGCTGAACGAATGCGCCAAAAATTCAATAAGATCTTAAATCGATCTCTCCCAAACGGATGCGTAAAATAAAAACCCGGTAACCACAAGGCAACCGAGATTTCAATTACTTAGAGCAGATGAATAACTCTTCAGATACGCAAATAAAATTTGTATTGATTCCCGAATCCTATTATTGATCCGAATCCTGGGAGTTATTCTGATTATTCAGCTGCTCCTTTACCCGTTCCGCCAGGGTGAGGATACATTCAACGTAATCATCGCTATGGTTATAGTGCCAGACCGCTTTTTTACGTTTAGCCTGGTTGTCAGTCCTGTAACCGTGAATCTGAAGGTAGTTGGCGATTGACGCGATTGCGTCGTCGAGAACGTCAAGTTCCACAATTCCGTCACCGTTGCCATCTTTCCCATATGCCTTCATGGATGTGGGGAGAAATTGCGGCAAGCCAAAAGCTCCAGCCCATGAGCCTTTTACCGCCAGTGGATCGATCTTGTTCTCTTCAGCCATAACCAAGAGTGTTTTAAGTTCACGGTAAGCCCATCTGGACTTACTGTTCGCTCGTTTAAGGGCCTTTTGACGCAGTGCAGGTTCCTCGTCGGGTGTTGAATCCTTGAGAACATGATCCCAGAAAGTTGGTGCGATCTCATCCAATTGATCGCTGGTTAAAAGAGTGAGGGACGCGAAGACATTCATCAGGCGGTATTTACCCTTGTATTTCCCCAAACTGCTTTCAACACGCAGGATAGCAGCAACAATATGCGGATCAACGCGACTGGTCGAGAGAACATCTTCGAATGTCTGGTAATGTTTTGCCAGGTATTCGGTGGTAAGGTTCACAGATTCGAATTCGACGAATCCTTCATATGCTGCCTTGGCATCAGGTTGACGGACATTTACCCTGAGCAATTTTGGCAAGAGGTCAAATCGATCATCTGAAAAATATGAATCAACAATCTCACTGGAGATTCCGTCACCAATCAATTTCTGTCGCAAGGGTTCAAAATAATCAGGTAATTCTTTCCCTGGATTCGACAGCGAAGACTGACTGAGGGCAAGTAAAATAACAGTAACTGCCGTGTACTTGATAAGCAGAGGAGATAGTGATTTTGAGGTTGCTTTATGTATCATTGAGTTTTTCTTTCCAGTTGATATTCCAGTGAATGAATCTATAAATATAATATATGATACGTTTATTTAAAATCGATAACTGTTCATTATTATCTCCCGGTTATTTCCGCTCCCAGCATCCAGTCAAATTCAGTAGAGTCTGCATTTGACGCTGGAGAGTCAGATGAGTCAGAAAATTCTCTACCTATTCCCCTGCGGAACCAGATCTTTAGACCATCAAAGATCACCTTCTCCAGGTAGAATGCAGTTTTGAGACCCTCGCCGCCTGTTCGTCTCACGGGAAACTGTCCCGGACCATACGGTTCAACCAGGGTCATCATAACATTGGAATCATTCTGTAATATATAAGAAAGAGAAATCGCCCATTTTAAGTTCCAGTAACTTCTGCCCCTGTTGTACAAGCTGAACAGGTAACCGTCATCGGAGTTTTCCCATGCCTGGCTGAAACGAATTCCCCGTCTTTGATTATGAATATCCTGGTAGATGTGAAATCGGAATTCACGTCTCTGTTCGGAGTAGGTCTGTTCCTCTTTTTCGATTATCGAAGACCTGAAATCCAAAAAAATATTATGCAGGACCGGACCACGGGCATATAGCCTGAAACTCTGCGATATTGCCCCGGTAATTGAATTAAATCTCGACTCTGCCCTGTCATGGGCATATATGGATCCGATGCTCCATTTCCCTGATTTAGTTTCTGTGCCAGTATAAATCCCAATATGTCCTGCTGGAGTTGAGCCGAACGGTAGAAACGGCCTTGAATGGAGCGAACTGAATCCCAGGGTTGCGCGGTATATGTACGCGATAATCAGATGTTTATCAAATCTATAAGCACTGCTGAATATTCCTCCAAGTGATTTATTGTCCTGGTAGGTAAGCTCAAATGCTGAGTTGAATGACGGACCAATTTTAAATTTAGAATCAAAACCGATGACATTCAGCCCATTTGCGCTTCCCCTGAATCTTGAAGGTTGTTCATTTTCTGCAAGTGTTTCCGTCCAATCACTTATCCATGTCCTGGCACCCATTTGGAAGTTATTTAATATATTAGTGTTAACACTGATGCCAAGGTGATTTTCAGCTATTGTTTCAGCTCTTCGTCTTCCCTTTGTCGAATGGTTTCCCTGGTCTGCATATAAAACATTTTGTCCTGTTTCATTTAACCTTGAATCGTATCGTGCGTTTCCACCCCAGGCTGAGATATTAAATCCACCTAGGTTAAATGATCCTGCAGCTCCTCGACAGCCAAAACCTTCCTCTGTTCCACGTAGTGGGCGGATTAAATCCTTGTTTTTTAGACCAGGGGTATTAAGTCCATAGCCAGCCATCACAGGTGGAGTTGTACTGATGGTTAACCCGAGAGCCTGGTGGAATGCAAAATCTCCGGCTAAAACTTCAAAATATTCATTTCTAACAATAGTATAGAGATGCCAATTGTCCGCCAGGTTCGTCTCACCCGGATCATTATGGGTAAGAAATCCTGCTTCCCAATTATTTCCAATTAAATCGAGGCGATTCAAATGAGATGGTGGATTGGAACTGTCAGGCTGGACTATTCGAAAACGACCATAAACTGAAATTCTATGTTGAGATGATGGATCTGGTTTACTCGATGTGTCAGGTAGTTGTGCACCGGTACTGCTAAGACGCTGGTTTTTAAAATATTCCCATTCCCAGAAGTTTATCCATGATTCACCTGCTTCTAATTCCGATTCTTCAATTAGAATGAGTAGGCTATCTTCAAGTTCCACTGCCTTTTCATTGTAATTAAAATTCTCCTCTGAAAATGAAATGGCGGCCATGAAGATACTTATAACTACTAATAACAGATATTTATTCAGGTTTTATACCTTGTTTAATGGTACCTGTACAACCAAAAGATTTTGACCATCCGAGAACCGGATGATGATCATAAGAGCTGTTAAAACATAACTTTGATGCATTAATGCCAAATCCAAGGTGAATTCTCTCTGTTCCATAATCGTACCCGACTCTCATTGTAAGTAGTTTTGAAATTAGAACTTCGGAGCCGAATCTATAGGATGGAGAGTAAAATTTCTGGAATTCAGCTTCGAGATACATGTTTGCCCGGTGCGATAACCTTGCATTCGTAAATATTCCAAAAGTTTTGGGAATTTCTGAGTTAAACTGATCAAGTTTTGTTGAATAGAGATTATTAAGAGAGGCTCCTATGTCTCCCTTTTCAAGATGAACTAAGACGCCGAGGTCTGCGCTGTAGAAATTGTCAGACCCATATCTATCGATTTTTAACCACCCGGAGTTTAATCCCAATCCAATTGCAAACCTGTTTATAAATCTCCTTGAAACCGAAATATTAACTTCGCGTTCAGTATAGAGTTTTTTACCAAAACCGGATGCGGAACATCCAAAAACCCAACTATTTAGGGGTATAAATGTTGAGAGTATAAAACCATCAAGTTCAGGCAGGTTCCAGCGGGTGGAGTAGGTAAATGAGAATCCGATATTTTCACTCCAGGCGCCCGATGCCGGATTTAATTGCCTTGATGAAGAGTCAGTGGGATCGGAGCCACCTGAGACCGCCATTCCGGCACTTCGTGCATCTAACCAGCGGTAATCGAATGCGGCAAATGTGTGCTGTGAATCACAAATGCATGTTATAAATATTGATAAAATTAACCTGATTAGAATTTTCGACATTTTAGGCATATTTATAATTGAAAATGTGAATAAGTGTTGAATTAACCGGTAAATGGAAAGACAGAACAACTTTATGTAGTGAAATATCGGAAACTTTGTGCTCTTGAGTAAAGTATGTGCATTGATTATTGACATTTTTCTCGTGGCACAATAAGATTTGAGCTTGTTATGAAGTGGTTAAAATATATAAACGCGGTTGTTGTTCCTGCCGTTATCAGCATTATCCTGGTTTTTTACTTGGGCCAGGCCGGGAGCAACCGGGGATCAGCTGAAGAAGAGCTGAAGCCCATTGACCGTGATCTCTCTGAAATTGTCTACAATGATACTCTCAGAATAATTACCCGGAATCATCCCCTTACATATTATTTGTATCGCGGTTCACGTCGTGGTTTTGATTACGAACTGATTAAAAAGTTTGCAGAAGAACAGGGACTTTTCCTCGAAGTTATTGTACCACCAAGATGGATCGATATGATCCCTTATCTCTATGAGGGTAAAGGGGATATTATCACCTCCATGATGACAGTAACCCCGGAACGTGAAGAGAAAGTTGACTTCACGAGGTCGTATATGGAAGTCTGGCAGGTTGCCGTCGGAACAGACAACAATCCTCCTCCAATGACACTCGATGAATTGAATGGGAGAACTGTCCTCGTCAGGAAGGGATCGTCATACCAGGAGAGATTACAAGAGCTGGTTCAGCAGGGTTTGGATATCAGGATTGAAGTACTCGATGATTCGGTCGAAATTATTGAACCGGTTGAACTTGTAGCACAGGGGCTTGTTCCTTTGTCCGTTGTAGATAACACGATTGCCAGGCTTGAGGAACAGTTTTTCCCGGGATTGGTTGAAGGTGTTAAGCTTACTGAAGCGCAAAATATTGCCTGGGCTGTACGTCCGAATTCACCGGAACTAAAAGAAGCGTTGAATGAATTCCTTACCCGGTATTACCGGTCGGCGTATTTTAATATTCTGAAAAAACGATACTTTGAGAATAAGAATCATTTTCTCAGGCACAGGTCGGCTCAGCTGGCATTAGCGCGCCAGGGACAAATATCTAAATACGATGATATCTTTAGGGCTGCTGCTGAAGAGACGGGTTTTGACTGGCGTCTACTGGCTGCCCAAAGTTACCATGAATCAAGGTTTTACAGAGATAATACATCCTGGAGTGGCGCTGTCGGTTTGATGCAACTAATGCCGAGGACCGCCGAAGTTATGGGAGTAACTGATATTTATGATCCGTGGCAGAATATTTTCGGTGGAGCAAGGTATTTAAGAATACTATTTGATCTGTATGATGACCTGGAACCTGATGATCAACTTGCAGTAACTCTCGCCTCGTATAATGTTGGACAGGGTCATATTGAAGATGCTATGAAACGGGCTGTAGCTACAAATCGCAATCCGTCAGACTGGGATGAACTACGATACTGCCTCGCTGAGCTGGAGATTCCTGAAGTGTATCAGGAGGCAAAATATGGATACTGCAGGGGTAGATCAGTCGTTGCTTATGTAGAAGATGTTCTCCACAGGTTCGAAATCTTCAAACATCTCGTTGGTGAAGAGATGCTCGAGGATATCACACCCGAACTGGCACTGCAATGGATTCAACCTGACACGGAAAAAGGTTGATTCTGTCTTGATAACTCTCCTTAATATTTTATAAATTCTGTATTAATCGATTTTAGATCGTGATTGTTTAAAGTGTTGTATTTATAACGGTATATGAAACGATATGCTGGATAATTACATTTCCGTCAATCAAGCGAGAACTAGCGATGGGTACAGTTGCACGGTATAACCACGGTTCAATTATTTCGGCAGCATTCCTGCTTTTTGCTCTACTATTGAGTCCATTTGATGCCTCAGGTTATAGCCTTGTTGCTCCCGATGGTTCAGATGTTCAAGTCATACGGGATGAATATGGTGTTCCCCATATTTGGAGTGAAACTGAAGTAGGTATCTTTTTTGGACAGGGTTTTGCTATTGCACACGACAGAATGCCGCAGATGGAGATCAGCTGGAGAGCTGGAATGGGACGCCTGTCTGAAGCCTTCGGTCTTGAATACCTTGAACTTGACATTGAAGCACGAACGATGGGCTATACCAGTGCTGAAAGAATGGAAATGTTTGATGAGTTATCGCCTGAAGTCAGGGATATCTTTGAATCATATGTTGATGGAGTTAATGCCTATATCGATTCAACAATGACTAATCCTGCCGAATACAAACCCTATGAATATGCAGAATATGATATAGAACCTTGGACCGTGGAAAAAGTGATAGCCATAGTTACCCAGCCTATCAGCCCAAGAGGAATGAATGGTGGAAAGGAATTAATACGGTTAGTTGAATTACAGCAGAATGGTGAGGACTGGTTTAACGAGAACAGGCCTATAAATGATCCTGAAAGTCCCACTACGATACTTGGTGATGAACCGGCAGCTCAAAGAGACTACCATTACTCAGGAATCACTGTCCGGGAGGAAGTGGTCGAAGCAATTGTAGATCGAAAACGAGCAGTCCTGGAAATCTTTGATCAGCTAACCGTCCCGTCAACTCTCGGGAGTTATATGGCTACATTTAGCCCTGAGAAATCAGATGGGGGAGAGGCAATGCTGGTTGGATGTCCGCAAATGGCACAACCGGCTCCCGGTACGTCACCTAATGTCCTGTGCGAAATCGAAATGGAGTGCAACACCACCCATGTTACCGGTGCCTGTTTCCCTGGTGTTCCGGGTTTATTGATCGGTAGAAATGAATTTTTCGCCTGGTCAATGACCAATGGAAACTCAGATAATATGGATGTATATATAGATTCAACGGAAGATCAATCTTACGGCAGGTACTGGCATAACGATGAATGGATAGACGTCGAAGTACTTGTAGATACTATCCATATATCTGATGCTCGTGCAGAAATACTGACTCATTACAGAACCGTACATGGGCCGGTTTTTGGCGCCGATCTTGAGTCTCACCAGTTGTTCAGCATGAAATCGACGCCATGGATGAGACACCTTGAGCAGACTGAAGCATTCTATCATGCGATCTCCTCAGATAATGTCGATGATTTTATCGCCAGCCTTGAAAACGCACCTTTGACATATAACGTTGCTGTAGCCGGAATAGATGGTTCTATCCGTTATTCACATATCGGGCTTTATAATGACAGGCAGGATGGAGTAGATCCACGTTTACCGCACAAAGGTGACGGTACTGAAGAGTGGGTTGGATTTATACCATATGAAGAACTACCCCATGCTGATGGTACAGTGCAGGATTATTTCGCAAACTGGAATAATAAACCGGTCTCCTGGTGGGATAATGGTGATAATGTTCCCTGGGTAGGTACTAACCACATCACAACCATAACTGAATATTTTGATATGATGGAATTAGTAAATATAGACAATATGAAGGATTTACCCCAATTCCTGGATGACCATGGAAGCTGGGAAATGGGGATAGATTTTTCGCAACCGGAGAAAAGCTTTAATATCTGTCCTCCAGGGCAAAGTATATTTGTAAACATAGACGGTATTCCCAGTCCACATCTGAATGACCAGTGGATATTATATACAAACTGGGTACATAAACGCTGGTACTTTGGTGAAGTAGAATTGGTAGTTGAAGAGTATCCAAATAGTACAATTCTCCCATCAGAGTTCAAAATTGAAGGTATCTATCCAAATCCATTTAATGCTGAATTAATGATTAATCTTTCACTTTCGCAGAATAGCCTTTTACAGGTATCAGTATATAATATTCTTGGTAAAAAAATACTGGATATCGCGGATGGTAACTTCAACAGGGGATTTCACCAATTTACCCTTGATGCCGGTGAGTATGCAAGTGGGACATACCTGGTAAGGTTTAATACAAATAATAATACTGAGCTGGTCCGTAAAGTTAACCTGCTCAAGTAGTCGATAATTCGAGGATCAGGATAAATAATTCAAGTTCCAAAATTTGTAAGCTGGATGTGCCAACTTTACCATAATTAAGCTCGTATGGTTTATAAATCACAAATTTCCTGCTTGCTTTAATCTGTTTATTGTTGTAAGTTTGGCGCTGCTTATGTGAAGATTATCATGGTGCTGTCAATATGGCAGATTCATGGCATGTAAGCTGAGTTTAGTTGAGAACTGATGAATTAGTTATGTTATTGATTGTTGTATAGTTGTATAAGTGCTTTAAATTACTTAGTGATTATGAAACAGGCATTATGTTTGCGAAATGAAAAAGCACTGTGAACGGTAGGTAAGAAGGATTCAACAATGCCAACATATACGTATAAATGTTCAAAGTGCAGCCATCAGTTTGAACAGTTCCACTCAATAACTGAGAACGGGAATCGTCCGTGCCCTGAATGCAGCGGGGAATCGACACGTGTAATCATGGGTGGTGCAGGTTTGATTTTTAAGGGTAGTGGTTGGTATGAGACAGACTATAAAGGGAAAAACGCTTCCCTGAATGGAAACGGCAAGTCAAAAAAACATGAATCTTCAGATTCATCAGGTGTAAAAGAGACTAAAGAATCAAAGCAGGATTCCAAAGAGAAAGTTAAAGCTGAAGCCAAATAGATTTATAAGTTTGTCAATTCGAAAGCGAGGTAGATAACCTCGCTTTTTTTCTCTCAGAATTAGTAGTTGATTCATCGTTGACAGTGATAATTGGTAAGCATATCTTCACAGTCTGGAAGTTGAGTAAAACCTGTACACAATACTCAATAATTTTATAATTACAGTTTGATGATTTTTAACCTTATGGAGTTATAATGGATTTCCTGAACGAATTGGGGATTAAGAACCAGAACATGGGTGCCAGTTATGGTTCCAGTGGCTGGTTAGGGGGAGAAGGCCGTGACGAGCTGGTCTCATATAATCCGGCTACGGGTGAGCCGATTGCGACTGTTCTGCAAGCCAATGAAGATGACTACAACGAGGTGATGCGGGCTGCCGTTGAGGGTTTCAAAGAGTGGAGAACAATTCCGGCACCAATGCGTGGTCTCCTGGTGCGCGATCTTGGTGAAGCCCTGCGTGAGAAAAAAGATGCACTTGGAAAACTCGTTTCCCTGGAAATGGGAAAAATAGTCCAGGAAGGTTGGGGCGAAGTCCAGGAGATGATCGATATCTGTGATTTTTCGCTGGGATTGAGCCGTCAGCTTTATGGTCTTACTATCAAATCCGAGCGTCCCGGTCACAGGATGATGGAGCAGTGGCATCCACTGGGTGTTATCGGTGTAGTTACCGCGTTTAATTTCCCTGTTGCTGTCTGGGCATGGAACTCGGCACTGGCTGCTACATGTGGTGATTCAACGGTCTGGAAACCATCTTCTGACGTTCCTTTAACAGCAATCGCAGTGCAGAATATTGCAAACGAAGTTATGGACGCCCACAAAGTTCAGGGTATCTTCGGACTGGTTATCGGTAAGGGTAGTGTTGTCGGTGAGAAGTTGATTAACGACGATCGTGTTCCGCTTGTCTCATTTACCGGTTCAACCCGAATGGGTAAACGTGTCGGCGAGGTTGTTGGACAGCGTCTTGGACGTACGATCCTGGAGCTTGGTGGGAATAATGCGGTTATCGTAGCCCCAAGTGCCAACCTTGACCTGGCGATTCCTTCGGTGGTGTTCGGTGCCGTGGGAACAGCCGGACAGAGGTGTACATCTACCCGTCGAGTATTTCTCCATAAGGACATTGCAAAAGACTTTACACGCAGGCTTCTGGATGCCTATTCACAGGTTAAAATCGGTAATCCCTTAGATGAGAATTACCTGATGGGCCCATTGGTGAACGCGGCTGCGATCGAAGACATGATGGCTGCACTTGATCGAATCAAAGAACTTGGTGGCGAGATCCTCACCGGCGGAAACAGGATTGTCGGCCCCGGCTGTTTTGTAGAGCCGACAATTGTTAAGGCACAACATGACTGGGATATTGTCCATACAGAAACCTTCGCACCTATTCTCTACCTGATCGAGTATGAAGATTTTGACGAGGTGATTGAATGGCACAATGAAGTTCCGCAGGGATTATCTTCAGCAATCTTTACCAACAATCTTCTTGAAGCTGAGCAGTTCTATGGCCCGGCAGGAAGCGATTGTGGTATTGCCAATGTAAACATCGGTACTTCCGGCGCGGAAATTGGCGGTGCGTTTGGTGGCGAGAAGGAAACAGGCGGCGGCAGGGAATCCGGCAGCGACTCCTGGAAAGCATACATGCGCCGTCAAACCAACACAACGAACTACTCAACTGAACTTCCCTTGGCACAGGGAATTAAGTTCAGTTCGTAAAGTAAAATAGGTTAGCGATTAAGATAACTCATCTTAAATGAAATCATTAGATATGGCCCTGTTAGCTTGCTAACAGGGTTTTTTTGTTAGGTAGACAATCCAATGGGTGGCCCGGTCAGCTCCGATGACCGGGTCTATTTTCGGAGATTACTTATGGGGTGTCGTCCCAGATTTATGCGCGGGGGCGTAATTGCCTGTCCGCCAAAGCCTTGGCGACGGCGGAATCTGGAACCGACATCAACCGAAGATTGCGGTGTGCGAAACACAGCCGTGAACAAAGTGAAGATCGGGCTAACAGTGCCTTACAATTCAATGATCATCAAATTGTGTCATCCCAAACTTGATTTGGGATCCAGCGTCTTTGTCTTTTAAAAATCAAGACTTAAATCTCTCCATTAGGGATTATTTTCTTCGATCAGCGATATCTTCCAGGCTCTTTTCAAAGCTTTAATTCGTTTCTCTTCAGCTAACGCTGTTTTTATATCGCCGAATACTTAATAATAGACCAGCTTCGTGATATTATATTTACTTGTAAAGCCTTTTACTTTCTTAGTCTTATGCTCTTCAATCCTTCGAAGGAGATCATTGGTTACACCAATATATAAAGTCCCGTTTCGATCACTTGCCATGACATAGACATAGTACTGTTTAGTCATGTTTCTCTGCTCTTTAAAGAAAAACCTTAACGACACTGGATCCCAAATCAAGTTTGGGATGACAGCTTGGGAATGTCCTAGTAGCTGTGTAGCTAGGGACGCCCATGGTCTGGGAACATGTCTATTTCAACAATATAACTTTTTGTGTCCAGTTACTATGGTAGCCCGGGAACAGCGTTTCCCGGGAACTGCGGCTATTTGTACCGATACTGATAAAGTAAATACCGGATGGAGTACTTTTACCTGGTTTCCATTCAATCCTATTGTTTCCGGAAGACAAGTAGTAAAATTCCTCGTATATGTTTCTTCCCAACAAATCGTAGATCAGTATTGCTGTTTCGCCTCTGGATGGCGACTCAATTTCAATGGTCACGGATGAATTAAACGGATTCGGATAGGTGTTAAGAATTACCAGTTCTTGAGGTAGTTCTGACAATGATTCTTTTTCTTCAACTGGATTTTCTGGATATGAAGCAGTTGATCCATCTGGGTATAACATTGTCGCAAAAACGCCAGTTCCATATAGATCTTCAAATGCTACGAAAAATGTGTCTTGACCTACTTCACAAGCCCTAAGCTCACTGAAATATATATCTTCACTGGTTATCAATGGACGAGATTGATCTTCCCAGAGAGTTGAACCATCGTTATTAAAGGCAATAGCATGAGGTAATGATACCCATCCATCATTAGCATCAACTCGCAAGTAAATGAGAGTTGTTCGCTCCTCATCAGCAAAAACATCGGTTTCCCAAGCTCCAAGGATTAGAGAGGGATCGAACTGAATACCTTCTTCACAAAAAAAATGTTCACCCGATTCGTCAACCTTGTACAAGGTACCATTTTCCATATCAACGAAAGGAATTATCAGGTAATCACCAACTTTTACCAGATCATAAACACCAGCATTGTTAACAAGATCGGAACTGGAAGTGATAAACTGTCCTCTATTGCCCAATGTTGGTTCACCATCTTCATTCACATGTTGTAAACTCCATTCATCAGGTCCATTGGTTCTAAGCTGCTCAACAAACATGAATTCGCCAGGCTCCCAGGTACAGAGTGCTGGAAATTCTTCCAGCCCATCAAGGTAGTTTGGATCGAAAACACGATTGACATCAGGCCAGAGTGTTTCACCGTCAGCATTAATACGTTGTGCAAATATCCCCACACCATGTGGTGAATTATCATTTGTATCCCATACAAAAATGGCTCCGCCTTCTCCATCAGAAACTGCCTGAACATGATTAAAGAATCCAAATGTTCCGTAATCACATACTACTGCACCGGTCCAAAGAAGTTCCCCTTCCCAATCCAAACGAGCCGCATGAAGGCTGCTTGCATTTGGTGGATAATTATCAATCCAGTATCCCTGGATAATACCTCCTTCACCATCTGGCACAAGAACATCTCGTATATACGATTGTGATAAGAGGTATTCATTTTCAGGTGCATTAGTCAGAGCAACACTATTATGCCCGAATTCCAATTCACCATCGGGGGAAAACTTTTGCACGTATACATTTAGTCCAACATTTGGAACATATCCCAAATAGGTGACATATACTCCCCCTCCAGGTGCTGGAAGTAAATCCAGAAAATCTGCGGATGATATAAGTGTATCATATTCACTCGGTGATAATCCCGGTTCCTCCCAAAGAAAGTTACCTTCCCTGTCTATCCTTTGTACTAAACAATTCGAAGGATCCCCATTGTGAAACCAGCCGATATAAGCACCACCTGCACTGTCAGGTGCTACTTGGAAACGATGAAGAACAATATTTCCCTGTGGAATAACCTGTAATCCTTCGGGAGGCCATTCAGAAATCGCAGCAGAGGTGATCAATAAAAAAAGGATTGTCGCAAAATAAATTATTCTTTTTGAGAAGATTCTCACTATTTGATATTTCCCCCAGGTGGATACTATAAACTATATACCTGGGAGAAGTAATTACAATAAAATTCTCAATAATTGATAAAAACCAGTGATGGGGAAACACGGTTTGCAGTCTAAACCATTTTTGTAATCCTTAAAGACACTGGATTGGTGAAGATGAACTTAACCTAGCTACACTGCGTTCCGGTTCCCTAGTCAAGCCGGGGACGACACCGGGATGGCCCGACATTCTTGTCGGGTGTCATAAGGCTATCAAATCACTTTATCTTTGCAATAACTCAATGGATTAATTATAATATCAAGTTATTATGAGATACTGAAAACGAAGGTAATTTAAATGACCTGGCGAGTGGCCCGACACTTGTCCGCCTTTTGGCGTGATCATTGTCGGGTGTCATTCATTGTGAGTGATATTTATGATCAGTCTTAAATGATTAAATCATAAAACCTTTAAAAACAAACGACACTGGATCCCAAATCAAGTTTGGGATGACACCTGAGACAATTTGGCGTTAATCAATAATCAATGATTCCGAAAACGGATCATATCAAATTTAAGAGTAACATATGCCCCTCGGTTCACCGGAGATAAAAAACCGTAAAGCCTGGCACGATTATACAATCGTTGAGAAGATTGAAGCAGGGCTGGTTTTATACGGGACAGAGATCAAATCTGTTCGCGAGGGGAGAGTCTCGCTCCGGGATGCTCATGTGGAATTTGAAAAAAACCAGGCATTTCTGATAGGAATGTCTATTTCCCAGTATGAAAACCGAGGATATGCTGACCACCACCCTTTCCGCCCAAGGAAACTCCTCCTGCATCGCAAAGAGATCAAACGTCTTTCACGGAAAGTACTGGAAAAAGGTTTTACAGTTATCCCGCTGAGGTTGTATTTTAACGACAGAGGGTACGCAAAGGTTGAGATTGCCCTGGCACGTGGACGCAGGGAGTATGATAAACGCGGGGCAATCGCCGAAAGAGACGCCAAGAGGCAACTTGACAGGACAATGAAGGAGTATAAAAACCGTTGAGCGAAATGGTAAATAATACCGGTATTGAAAAGGGTGACGGGCATGTCAATATGAAAGAGATCCGTAAACTGATGTCGAAAGACATGCAGGCCTTCTACCGTCACTACAAAAACGGTTTTAAATCCGGTGTATTTATCATCGACCAGGTTGCGGCATATATCCTCAAGACTCGTGGCAAGGGATTGAGACCACTTCTCACCCTACTCTGTGCAAGGGCCTGTGGCGCTGAAGGGACGCTTCCGGAAAAGACACTCACAGCAGCGTTGATAGTTGAAATGCTGCATACAGCGTCTCTGATACACGATGATGTCGTTGACAAGGCTGATGAACGTCGGGGAATGCCTACCCTGAACGTTGTATTTAACAACAAAGTCGCCGTTTTATTCGGAGATTTTATGTTGTCACGTTCGCTGGCTGGAATGTTTGCCCAGCGACGATTTGAAGTACTTGACCTGTTCAGTGATTGCGCATCTCGATTGGCACGGGGTGAACTTGTAGAAGCGATCGAAGCAAGGAAGCTGGAACTGGATAAACCAAAATATTTCTCGATGGTATCAGATAAAACGGCTTCCCTCATCAGTGCTTCCTGCCAGATGGCGGCATTATCTCTTGATAGAGACCAGTACCGTGAACCGTTAAAAAAATATGGTGAACTTCTTGGTATTGCCTTCCAGATCAGGGACGATCTGCTCGACCTGGGAGATGGCGGTCCGAAAATCGGCAAACCCCTTGGCCTGGATATGAGCCAGGCGAAACTGACACTGCCGATCATTCATACCCTGGAACAGCTTGAACCCGGTGAACGAAAACGGGTGATCTCTAAACTGAGAAAAGCGAAAAAAGCCGGCAAAAAAGGCCGAACAGTTGACCTGAAAGATGTGCTGGAAAAAGTCAGGGAGAAGGGTGGAATAGAATATTCCCGGCGTATTGCCCGTGATTATGCAATTAAGGCTGGAGAGGCATTAAACGGGATGCCTTCAAGTATTTATTTGGATCATTTGAGGAATTTTGCCCTCTACGCAGCGGAGCGTAATAAATGAAAAAGATATTGTCGATTGTCAGCTTTTTAGTTTTGATAGTTTTATTCGGAGGGTGTGTTCGTCTGCCGGTAACTGAAACGCGTCCCCTGCTTGGCACCCAGGTAAGCATAACTATTCACGCGAAAACAAAAAAACTGCCGATGAGGTTAATTTACCAGGCACTTGATTCAGCATTTGTGGAGATTCAACGGGTGCAATCCCTGGCTGACTGGGATCAGTTAAGCAAATTGAATGGATACGCCGGGTATGATGATTATTACGCGACAGAAGAATTAATCGATCTGATCAACCTGGCTTATGATGTATCTGAAGAGACGGGTGGTGCGTACCGTCCGGATATAGGTCCACTGATAGATCTTTGGGGATTCAGGTATGCCGATCAACGCTTGCCTGAAAACTGGGAAGTTGACAGTGTGCTGGCATTGGTCGATTCCACGGTTTTTTCCGAATTGGATAGTGGAATGGCACGCCTCGATCCCATAGGAGCTTCGATTGATTTAGGTGGTTTGGCGAAGGGTTACGCTGTGGACAAAGCGGTCTGGGCACTTCAGTCCGTTGGTGTTTCAGCTGGAATTGTTGAAGCAGGTGGTGACTTAAGGTGTTTCGGAAAAAAACCGGGCAGGAAAAAATGGCGGATAGCGGTACGTGATCCAAGAAACCTGGAAGAGTTTTATACATATATCTTGATTGACAGCGGTGCAGTTGCAACTTCAGGTGATTATGAGAACTATTTTGAAGTTAATGGTGGCAGATATCACCATCTGCTCGATCCTTCTACGGGATATCCATCGAGAAGATCAGTGTCCTGTACCGTAATCGCTCCAACCTGTACCAGGGCGGACGGTTACTCTACCGCGTTTTTTGTTGCCGGTCCTAATAGCGCGCTTCAACTCGCAAGAACTCACAAGGTTGAAACACTTGTATTATTCGAGGAATACGAGGACATATCGGCTAAGGCGACAAACGGTTTTCTTGCAGTTGAAGATCCTGGCGCGAGGAAAAGGTAGACAAGGTGAATATTGCCGTAATTCGCTTTAGCTCTCTCGGCGACATAGTACTTACTTCTCCCGCGGTCAGGCTATTGGCAGCAAAATTTCCCAGCGCCTCAATAACGTATATTACAACACCTTATTATTCTGAGCTGGCGCGTTTAATTGCGGGTGTGTCTCAAGTCGAATCAATAAAGAAACATCCGGAAAGTTTTAAAAATAAACTGGAGCAGTTAAAAAACCGGAAATGGGACCTGGTTGCTGATCTACAGGGATCATACCGTAGCGGTGTTGTCCGGAGGAAATTGAATCCCGGGAAATATGTTACCGATGCACCTCCCCGTTTCCGACGCAGCATTTTGATATTGTTCAAAAAGAGACTTGGTGAATTTTATGATGTTCCTACAAGACAGATAAATTGTCTCAAAGATTGGGGGGTGGAGGACGATGGTCGAGGATTGGAATTATTACAGAACGACGACTTGAAATCCGAAGTTGAAAATAAATGGCCGGTATTATTGAAGAATCCATTTGTTCTTATTCCCGGAGCAAAACATGAGACTAAAAAATGGCCTGGGGAGAACTGGAATAGGTTGTTCGGGACATTGGTTAAAAAGGCACCCGTTGTTATACTCGGTTCAGAAGCTGAGATGCCCGCAGAGTTAAAAGAGTTTGGTAAAGATAATGGACTTTTTGACCTGACTGGAAAAACAAGCATCCCAGAGATGCTTGAAATATTAAGGATGTCCCGGTGTGTTGTCAGTGGCGACACAGGACCAATGCACCTGGCGGTTGCGGCAAAAAGACCATTGGTAGCTTTTTTTGGACCGACAGTTAGAGAATTTGGATTTTATCCATTCAGGTCTGATTCTGCCATGATTATTGAACGAAATTTATGGTGCAGGCCATGTTCGGCACATGGTAGAGAAAAATGTCCTCTAGGTCATTTTAAATGTTTGAAACAGATATCCGCGGAAGAGGTTGCTGAGGCAGTGATGTCCTTTGCGGAAAACTAAACACAATATGTAGAAAATGTTCTGGCGTATCATTTATAACTTAATTGCAGTTCCTCTAATGGGCTTTGGGCTGGTTGCTGCGGCGCTTTTTTCAGCAAAAGTGAGGCAGGCTGTCAAAGGGCGGCTTCATGAGGGTAAAAACCTCCGACGAATCAGGGCAAAATGCGATGATAGTCTTTCCAGGATCCTGGTACATTGTTCATCTGCCGGTGAGCTTGAAAGCGCGATACCACTGATTGAAGAGTTGAAAAATAAAACGAATTTCCAGGTACTTTTAAGCTATTATTCTCCATCGGCGATAAGACGTGCTGAAAGAGTTGAAAATATAGTAGAACACTTTTATCTGCCATTTGATTCTCCCCGCAGAGTGTCGCGGTTATTGTCAGTGCTAGAACCTTCGCTGGTTGTTTTTGTTAAACATGATATCTGGCCTAACTTTGTCTGGACTGCAAAAGATAGAGAAATTCCGGTGATCCTGGTAAATGGGAATTTCCGTCCCGATTCCGCAAGGTTAAAACCGGTGATCAGATGTTTTAACCGTACTGTACTTGGTTCATTGCATAGTGTATATGCAGTTGCTGAGGATGACGCGAACCGGTTTAAAAAAGTTGGTGGCGAACATTTAAAGGTAGAGTTTCCCGGCGACACAAGATATGACCGTGTTAAACAGAGAGCTTTGAAGAGCAAAGCAGACCAGGGTGAACTGGGAGATATACTGGAAAACAAACCGGTTGCCGTCGCGGGGAGTACCTGGCCGGAGGATGAAAAATTAATTATTGAAGCCTGGAAAGAGGTAAATCGTCAGATTGATGATGCGATTCTTGTCTTGGTTCCACACGAACCCACCAGTGAACACTTGAACCATCTGTTGAAGAGATGTAACGAGGCCGAACTGAATGCAGAACTTCTAACTGATCTCCGACCAAAAGAGGAAATGCCGAACATCATTATCGTAAATAAAATCGGGATACTCGCGGGTTTATATGGACTTGGAAAAATTGCCTATGTTGGTGGTGCTTTTGGGAAAGGTGTGCATTCGGTAATCGAACCTGCCGTTTTCGGTGTCCCTGTTTTATTTGGTCCCAGGTACCTGATGAGCCATGAAGCACGTGACCTTTTAAACATCAAGGCAGCAAACAGTATAGTTAAAGCAGCAGATATTGAAACCGCATTTATTGATGCTCTTTCCAACGGCGAAGTAAGTATCAACAAGGGCAAATTGGCGACCGAATTTGTTAACAACAGGACAGGTGTTTCTGAGTTTATAGCAAAACGGCTAACGGAGTTGACGGGAGTTTAGCCGTGATAACTCTTGATGATGTCAGCTATGCTTACCCTCGACCTGAGCCAAGAGAAGCAAGGTTGGCTTTACAAAATATAAACCTGGAAATTTGTAGCGGCGAACGTGTTGTCATTACAGGTAAAAATGGAAGCGGAAAATCAACATTATTGAGGTTAATTGCTTCACTTATTCTTCCCACTAAAGGTGTAATAAATTATTCGTCACCTGATATAATTTCTTCAACAGGTCTACTTCAGCAATCGCCCGAAAACCAACTTATCACATCCTCAGTAGAAAATGAAATCGCGTTTGGCCTTGAGAACAAAGGGATTCCTTCCAGCCAAATTCAAGATCTTGTAAAGGCAACCCTACATCAAACCAACCTGGAGGGACTTCGTTTCAAAACGCCAAACCGTATGTCGGGAGGAGAGATGCAGAGAGTTGCATTCGCCTCACTTCTGGCATTGTCTCCCAGGTTATGGCTGATGGATGAACCGGCAGCATTTCTCGATCCATTTGAAAAGGAGAGAATTTATTCACTTTTGAATGAGCTTCCTGGGGATTCTACAGTCATCTATGTCGTGTCTCATCCTGAAGAATTTATCCTTGGAGATCGTCTGATCGCCCTTGAGGACGGAAAGGTTGTAATTGACTCGGGAATCGAAAATTTAAAAGCTACAAACAAGCTTGAAGAATTCGGATTAGAGAAGCCAGCAAGCTGGGTAATTGAGTCATTGAAGAAAAAGGGAATTTTGAAATCGGGAGGTGGTGCAACGGTTGCACAAACTATTTATAAAAACAAAGGACAAATAGAGAAAAGTATTCAAAGTAACATTCAACCGTCTTTGGATAGATCATTATATTCTGAAATTAAGGCAGAAAGATCTTTCTCAAATACCATTGATTTGAAAGAGACAAGTCATGGAAAACATGCGGGAAAGGATAAAATCACCTTAACCTGCAGCAATATCTGGGTGTGGCAACGAGAGTTGTTGGGTGAAGAATATGAGGTTGTAAAAAATGCATATTTTTCGACCAAATCCGGTATAATTACTGCGTTGCTCGGACCTAATGGTGCGGGTAAAACATCCCTTCTTGAGACTATTGCCGGGTTATCAGATCAATGGCACGGTAAGGTTGAATGGTCAGGTTTTGCGTCAAAACATCGTCGAATTTATTCCGGCAAAGACAGGTATGGATTATTCCCTGAATTTGGTAGGCTGGGAATAGCTTTTCAATTTCCGGAACGTTCATTTTTTGCTGATACAATATTAAAAGAGGTGTCTTTCGGCCTGAAAAACCTGGGGATTTCACGAGCTGAAGCGGAAGCTACTGCTAAGGAAGCACTGGAATTATTTGGACTGGATCCGGAAGAATTCAGTCCGAAAAGCCCGTTTGAAATAAGTGGTGGTGAAGCCAGGCGGGTTGCGCTTGCAACTGTCTGGGCGCTGCGACCGGATGTTTACCTCCTGGATGAACCGGTTGCCGGGCTTGACAGTGAAGGTGCCGAGCTGGTTGGGGAAATATTGAGCCTTGAAGCTGGACGTGGTTGTGCGATATTTATTACAGGCCACGAGATTGATTTTGCGGCTGAATGGGCAGATAGATGGATTTTATTAAAAGATGGATCAGTTTCCAGGGAGGGAATCCCTATTGAATGGTGGGAAGAGGATGAAGATCCCTGGTATCCCCCTTCGAGTATAAAACTTTGGCGTGAAACCGGGAGAGATCCCGGGAAAATACCCGGTCTCAAGTTTAACAAAGTTTTGTCTGAAGTGCTTGATTCCTTGAATTTAAAGAAAGATAATTCTGTGTGAAAATCAGCGTAAAAGTTAATCTTGATATTGAGGTTTGATTTTTTCTATTTAATAACTTATGAATAAGGAAGTTAGTGATGAAAATCCTGGTTCTAAACAGTGGTAGTTCATCAATAAAGTATCAGTTCATTGATACAAAATCGAGTAAAGACGCACTGGCGAAAGGGTTGGTTGAGAGAATTGGAATGAAAGGTGCCATCCTGAACCATACCCGATCCGATGGCGATAAAGTGAAAATTGCGGGTGAAATCGTAGATCATCAGGCGGCTATTGAATACATATTGGCTATACTGCTATCACCCAATCACGGCGTAATCAAAGATCGTTTCGAAATTGACGCCGTTGGACATCGTGTTGTGCACGGTGGTGAAAAATTCACGGAGAGTGTACAAATTACTCCCGAAATAATGGAGGGTCTCCAGGATTGTATCGATCTTGCACCTCTGCATAATCCCCATAACATCAAGGGTATTTCTGCCTGTCAAAGACTATTGCAAAATGTACCAATGGTTGGCGTGTTTGATACCGCGTTTCACCATACGATGCCGGACTACGCGTTTCTCTATGGGCTACCTTATGTTTTATATAAACGTTACAGCCTCAGGAGATATGGTTTCCACGGCACAAGCCATTATTATGTATCGACAAGACTTGCTGAACTGTATCAGAAGAGCCTGAAATCGTTGAAAGTGGTTACCATCCATCTCGGAAACGGCTGCAGTATCGCGGCAGTCAATAAAGGGAAATCTATTGATACATCGATGGGATTTACTCCTCTTGAAGGCCTGTTGATGGGTACCAGGGCAGGTGATATCGACACAGGAGCGGTTCTCCACGTCATGGGTCATGAGGGATTGATGCTGGGTGAAGTCAATACGCTGTTAAATAAACACAGCGGATTAATCGGTATATCCGGTACAAGTTCAGACATGCGGGAAATTGAAGAAGAGATGAAATCCGGAAATGACAAGGCTCGCCTTGCGTTTGATGTATTTACCTACAGGGTGAAAAAGTATATCGGCTCCTATGCCGCTGCGATGGGTGGTCTTGACGCGATTGTTTTCACCGGTGGAATAGGTGAAAACTCATTCAGGATGAGAAAGGCTGCATTGCAAGGACTTGAATTTATTGGAGTTGATTTAGACAATAAGAAGAACTCGAAAAAAATAAGTGGTGAACGCGAAGTTTCAAAAGATTCGAGTAAGGTGAAAGTTTTTGTTATTCCAACAAACGAAGAACTTGTAATTGCTCAGGAAACTAATCGTATCCTGGAGGAAGAGGTAAAAAAATAACCTTGCTCATATAAAATCAAATCTCTATATTCCGCTCTCTATGTATATTCGGTTTGCATCTCTCCGTTTAGGTGAGAACAAAGTTGAAGAAGTGGTCGATCCGGGTGAAATTAATCTCGATCCGGCTGCTTTCACCCAGCCTGTGAATATTACAGGCGTTATTGATAACGACGGCAACATGCTGGATGTCCGGCTCAATGTTGTTACAACTGGTCGTTATGAATGTGACCGTTGTGCGATTGAATTCGATCAGCCATTTGACTTTGATCTACGGTTGCACGTTGTTCGTCATGAGGGACGGGATGCAGATGAATCGGGCGTGGATGGATTAATCCATGTTAGTGAACAGGCAAGTGAACTGGATATTTCAAACGAAATTCGTGATTCACTTATCCTGGATATTCCGATGAAAATCCTCTGCAAAGAGGATTGTAAAGGATTATGTTTTAAGTGCGGTGCTGATTTAAACGAGGAAACGTGTTCCTGCGAAAAGTAACAAGTGTCAAGTTTGAATTAAGAGAAGTATAGATACCGTAGAAAACAGACAGAAATAGAAGGTATACATCATGGCAGTCCCGAAAAAACGTACCAGTGCAGCGCGTCGTGACAGCAGGAGAAGTCACCACGCGCTCCGTCATGTGCAGTTATCAACTTGTGAAAATTGTGGTGCAATGCGTCGTCCACATCGTGCCTGTCCCGAATGCGGATGGTACAAAGGACGTGAAGTAGCTCCTGGCCGGAAATAGGCCACCGCAATGACCCCACCAAAGTGGTTGATAGGATGAGGATCGCCCTGGATGCTGTTGGCGGAGATGCCGGCGTCGAGATCCTTGTCGATGGTGCCGTATCCGCCTTCAGGGAGACAATGTCATCCTTAAGACCGATAGTACCTGTACTCTATGGGCCCCAGGGTAAAATTCAAAGCGTTATAAAAAGTAAAGATATTGATCCTGATGATTTCGAAATAATTGATGCACCGGACTTGATCTCGATGGAAGATCGTCCACAGGAAGCAATATTTCAGAAAAAGCGAAGTTCAATCATCAGGGCTGTTAAAGACTTGACAGCTGGAACCATTGACGCATTTGTCAGTATGGGAAATACGGGTGTGGTTGTTGGAGCCTGCCGGGCATTTCTCGGACGCATCAGATGGATAAGTAAACCGGCACTTGGTATTCCACTCCCCAGGAAAAAGGGAGTGGGTTTTTTACTCGATATAGGCGCTACTGTCACTCCAAAACCAAACCACCTGGTTCAGTTTGCCGCAATGGGAGCGGCATTCCTGGAAAAAGTACATAATATTTCGAATCCCCGAATTGGTCTGCTCAACATCGGCGTTGAAGGTTCCAAGGGTGATGATCTCGCCCTGGATACATATAAACAGATGAGTCGAAGCCAGCTGAGATTTATCGGAAATGTTGAAGGTTGCGATATATTGGGCGAAAAAGCTGATGTAATAATTACAAGTGGCTTCACGGGGAA
Organism: bacterium; assembly: GCA_028278125.1. The sequence goes on from JANQEY010000028.1 coordinate 39,500, forward strand.
TATTTTAGTAAAATTCATGGAATCTTTTCCGGACTTTATTCTCGATCGTGTAAAGAAGAAAAACCATAGTCCGGAAATGCTGAATGTCCTGCAGGATCTCGATTATTCGGGATATGGCGGTGCTACACTCCTTGGTGTTAACGGGACGGTAGTCATCGGGCACGGACGAAGCGGACATGAGGCGGTAACCCGGGCAATGCTTCTTGCCAGGGACATGGCAGAAAACGATTTGACAGATACTTTGCGTGAAAGGGTTTTTAAAACCCGGAGAGCGCTATGGTTGTCAAATCCCTTCTCACGTGGAGAAGGCAGTGAAGATGAGAGCTAAGGGACATCCAGCTTCCCGTATAGCTGGAATGGGCAGGGCAGTCCCGGAAAAAATACTTTCTAACAGCGACCTCGAAAAAATGGTTGATACATCTGACGAGTGGATTACAACTCGCAGTGGAATCAAACGACGCCATGTTGCCGAGAAAGGTACAGCTCTGTCTGACCTGGCTTCAAAAGCTGCCGAAGAAGCTCTCAATAATGCGGGAATGTCACCTTTACAAGTAGATTTGATAGTAATTGGAACAGTGACCGGTGATGCGAAATTTCCTGCCTCAGCCGTTTACGTACAGTCAAAAATCGGCGCGAAAAACGCGGTAGCTTATGATATCAGCGGCGCGTGTTCTGGTTGGTTGTACGCAATGCAATTGGGTGATATGGCGATTAAAACGGGCCAGGCAAAATGTGTTCTGGTAATCGGTGGTGAAATTTTAACCAGCATGGTTGACTGGTCTGACAGGAGTACCTGTGTTCTCTTTGGGGATGCTGCCGGTGCTGCACTGTTGGTTCCAAGTACAGACAACAGGGGAATCCTGTCGATGTACATTCAATCAAATGGTGACCTGGCTGACTTGTTATACTGCGAGGGTGGTGGATCCGTATACCCTGGGTGGGACAAGGAACTTGATCCAAAAAGATTCTACTTGAAAATGGCGGGTAATGAAGTATTTAAACATGCCGTAAATACTATGGGTGATGCCGCGGTAACTGCTCTGGATCTTGCAGGGATCAGTAGTGACGATATCGATCTCCTAGTTCCACACCAGGCCAACATTCGGATTATAAACGCAACAGCAAAACGACTAAAGGTTCCCCGGGAGAAAATCCTGGTGAATATACATGAATATGGAAATACATCCAGCGCATCGATCCCCAATGCTATTGCAGAAGCGATGGAAGAAGGAAAGATAAAGGATGGTACACTGGTTGTTTGCGTAACATTTGGCGGCGGATTTACCTGGGCTTCTGCCGTTATCAGGTTTTAATATTATTTCTAAAATTTACCGAAACTGATACGGATCAATAAACTGGTCGCGTATTTAGTTCAGGGTAAACAGGGAGGGC
>JANQEY010000043.1 GCA_028278125.1 bacterium
GACACCGTTGACAGTAATGGTAATCCCGTTACTATTGAGCGAGAGGACACAAGCAACGTCCAATTTAATGCTGTGGTACAGGAAGGGGCATCACCACTGCCGGATACCTTTGATGTAAGAACCTGGTATCGAGGCCTTGCCTTTTACAATACCGGGGGCACAGAAATTACCTCCGCCGATGAACGGAACCAGTCTATTCAGGTTAGGTTTACCTTTGATCCTGGAGATGCCGGGTACCAGTATACCAACGCAAAGGTTGAACTTACCCATGCGATAGGTAATCCCAGGGATGTCGAGTCAGTGACCCTGAATAAAGTGGATGATACAACCTTCAGTTTTACCTTTCAAAGGACGGTCGACTCACTGTTTCCAACCTCAAATAATGGTACGCTCCAGCACTATGCTGAAGACAGCATTATTGCGGTCTTCAGAAACAATGAAAGCACCAAACTCCCACTTGACACAGTCAGGATTTCTATCCCCTTTAAGCATAATGGCGCCATTGAACTGGAGCAGGCCCTTTTTTACGATAAGAAATGGGGAAGCAGTGACGGGGCCGATGGCTATGTTGATTTTATAGAACTTAAGCTGAAGACCTCTAATCCAAATGGTATACAGAGTAATCAGCTGGATGACCTTATGGACCTGATCGAACTTCCTGCGGGCAGAGATTTCACCGTTGGGAACTATACTCTTAACAATAACGTTATAGAGCTGAATGTTACTGAGGACCAGGGCCATAATCCCAAAACCATAACCAACTCAGACGATAATGTTAAAATCAAAAAGGGCATTTTACCGAGCGGTGGTGAAGTAGTCAATGAGGGAACAGTGACACCGATTGACAAGATCGCACCGATTATCCGCTGGAAAGACAGCAGCCCGACGGCAATATCGGGGTACAGTGCCTACCTGCAGAAGTATGTTGGCGATGCCTCCAGGAAGGATACGCTCTATGTTAACTTTTCTGAAACGGTAAAAAAGATCAAGAATGTCGGCGCCCAGGCGACTTTTCTGTATAAAGTTGTGGGGACCGATCAGTTCTATAAAGCTGACCTGACCTTGAATACCACAGCCAACGAAGCCTCTACCATGGAATTTACCGTGGAAGGAATATCCAATGGTGCTGACAGTATAACGCATAATGATTCAATATGGATCAGTTTTTCCAGTGATCGTGTATCCGATGTAGCCGGAAACTTCCAGAGAGTCGATAATGTGCATCGGAACATTCATATTGATACGACAATCATTGAAAAGGATGTGAATGTTATTGTCGACATAAACGCGATATCGCCTTTCATTATTACAGATCCTAATAATATTGATCCGATTCCCAATGATATCATTACTGTTATCAACGAGAATATCCAGACAGATCCCAATATTGTTAATATTATTAATGACTGGGGATTTGACCCGAATAATCCTAATGATATCAAGGGAATGGTAATCCAGATCAGCCCTGACAGCAATTATATCAATCAGTTGATAGGCGTGAAATTTCGTCTTGAAGGAAAGATGAACATTTTTGATGCCGTAGGAAACCGATTGGTTGAAGACCTTGATATGATCTACCTCGAGAAATGGAAATGCCTGCTCTTTGTCTGGAATGGCAAAAACAAGAATGGCAGATTTGTAGGGTCTGGTTCCTATCTTGCAATTGGTGATTACAAGATAATTGTGAATGAAAAGGTGAAGGTATCAGAACGGAAGCGAAAGCTGGTTTCAATAAAAAGATAGTATAATAGTCTCTGCTGAGAAATAGAATTTATTAACAGCCATTCCATGGGGATGGCTGT
>JANQEY010000062.1 GCA_028278125.1 bacterium
ATACAAGCGTCTGGTTCTACTGGCACAACTATAACATCCTCGGTGATCCTGCCCTCAATATCAGGCGTGAAATTCCCCTTGATATAACCGCGGACTACAATACAACCTTGCCCGGCAATACAACCTATTATCCTGTAGACATTACTGATCAAGATGAACAACCCATAGAGGGCGCCAGGGTTGTACTGACAAACAGCAGCCTCGATATCCTTGGAAGTACCCTGTCAGACGAAAACGGCAGCGCAATTATCAATATGATTGATCCAATCCTGGACAATGAAATAGATATTACAATCACCCGCGCCGACATAATGCCACATTATCAGTCGCTGACGGTTACACCTGATGAAGGACTGACGCTTATAAGTTTTGAGCTGCTGGAGGACGGCGTTGCTCAGGATAATAATGATGATGGAGTTATAAATCCCGGTGAACAGGTGGTGGTTTCCGCAACGTTTGAAGTGGAAGAAGCCGGGGGTGTTTCAGATCTTGAGGCAAACCTCTCGCTTCCCGGTGGTGGCGCTGAAATAGTCGAAGCATCGCAGGTTTTCGGTGACGTTGATTTTGGCAACCAGGTGCTGGTTAACTCTTTAAGCCTGGTTCTTGATAGTGATCTTGAAAACGAAGAACAGCTGGAATTTCTTCTCTCTTTTACGGGCACTGGATATTCCCAGGAGCATTACTTTGTATTCTCAGAGGTATCGGCTCCTGTGTTTTCAATTGAAAACACAACTGCCGGCGGCTCTTTAGGCCCCGGCGACACATCAGAACTTTCAATTTTAATCAGGAATTCACATCCAAGCCTGCCAAGTGGTGAAGTTTCCGGTTCTCTTGTTTCCAACAGTCAGTATCTAACGATCACTGATCCTGAAGGAAGCTGGGCCAATGTACCGGCGGGTGGAATTGCCAACACTGCTGACGATTTCGAAGTACGTATTGCCGGTGACTGTTACCCCGGGCACGAAGCAAACGCGACCCTGGTTTTAACCACTGAAGACGGATACACCTCTATTCATAGCCTGGCAATCGTTGCAGATGGATGGGACGACATTACAACACCCACAGGACCCGGCGGTCCGGGTTACTATCTTTTCGAAGACATTGACCAGGGATACGGTCTTGATACCGTTTATGCTTATGAATCACTTGATGATATTGGCGACGACGTTGGCATCATAGATGATGGCAACAACGACGACATGTCGGTTACAATTGATCTCCCATTCGAATTCACGTATTGGGACTCTACGTATGACCAGGTTTCGATCAGTTCAAACGGCTGGTTCGCCTTTGGTGAAACGGAACATTATTTCTTCCGTAACTGGCCAATTCCCTCGGCCCTGTCACCCCACGCCGGGATAATGGTTTTCTGGGAGGATTTAGCACATTGGAACGGAAGGGTATATACTTACCACAACCAGGAGGAAGGTTGGTTTGGTATAGAGTGGCACGACTTTACTATTACTACCTCTAATGGTGAACCGGGAAGGTCAGGGCCTCTTTTCTTCCAGGCAAGATTGCTTGATCCCGATGTGCATACCCCACGTGGCGGGCAGGGTATAATAGTCATGATGTACGATGAGATCACAAATAACGACAGCGATGACAATTTAGCCACAATAGGCATAATCAGCCCCGATGGCCAGGAGGGAATCCAGTATGAATTTAACGACGTCCAGGATCCTACGGCTGAAGGTGTTCATGATGGGTTGCAGATCACGGTAGCTGTAGGCCGGGTTGGCCCACCAAATCTCATTTTATCACCACCGGTAATCCAGTTCTCGGCGGAAACAAACCAGCCGCTTGCAACCTCGATAATCGCCAGCAATACCGGGGGAGAGCCCGTTGAATATGAACTCTGGGCAGAAGGAATCTGGCCGGAGTGGGAGCTTGTTCCGGGCGGTGGGGCAGAACCGGACTTTACTAGTCCCGATGACTGGCAGGGTGGAGGCGAGCTGGACAGTATCGGCGGTCCTGACGATTATGGTTATATCTATTACGATTCTGATGAAAGAATCGGCCCCGCGTTTAACTGGATTAACATCGCTCTGCCTCAAAATGAAGTTGGATTAGTCGCAGGTGAAAGCCCACGGGTTTCCCCGGGATATGGGCTCCCGTTTGATTTCCCCTTCTACGGTGAAACTTATGATATGCTCTGGATATCAGAATCCGGATACCTGACTTTTATTGATCCCTTAGCGGGCGATCCAAGCAACAGCCGTCTACCAGATGAAAATGCTCCTCTTGCGGGAATTTTCCCGTTCTGGGATGATATTGGATTTGAGTCCGATGATGCGATGATTTATGTAAGTTCGTTTACCGATTCGGTCGTGGTAACCTGGCAAGAACTTAACCACATGGTTTGGAATAATGACGATGGTCCATACACATTCCAGGTCCTGTTAACCTCAGACGGGGCAATTCATTTCCAGTATCATGGCATGAATCCCAGCTTCCAGAGCAGCACTATCGGAATCCAGGACGCCACCGGCGAGGTTGGATTGGGTATTAAATACAACCTGTTTGATGAATACAATCTTCATGATGACATGTCAATCCGTATTGCCCCACCTGCTAAATGGTTCGACCTCAGCAGGTACAGCGGACGGATTAACCCGGATCAACAACAAACGATAAATGTTACTGGAAGCTCGGAGGGATTTAGTGCCGGACGTTATTTCGCCAGGGTTGTCGCTTACAGTACCACCCTGGAAGATTTCCGGATAATCCCGGCAACACTGGTCGTTTACGATGGTAATCCCGGCGGAATTCCACGTTTTGATGAAATTCCCGGAGAATCGATCTGGCCGGGTGAAGAGTTTACTCCCTTGTACCTAGATCCTTACGTATTCGATCCGGACGATGGCGATAGTGACCTGACCTGGACAATTTACGGCGATCCATTCTTCAACATGGAAATAGGCGAGGGAAATGTTTTACAGCCTTCGATACCGCCCGATTGGGAAGGAAGCTCGTCTATTACATTCAGGGCAACCGACCAGGATATGAATTACAGGGAAATCGAAGTAGAATATTCAACGTTTGGAGAAAATGATTCTCCCCGATTCGACATTGTTTCGCCCGACTTCCATCAAGCCATTGAACCCGGCAGCGAAATAAACCTTTCGGTTCAAGCTTCAGATCCTGAAGAGGATGAGGTCACTTATGCCTGGCATTTCCAGGAACAGCTTATCAGTACAACCTCCGAAGCAACTGTTACACTTGATGATATTGGCGCCGATTCCATATATGTTGTCGCGTCTGACGGCCTGCTTGAAAACAATCACACGTGGTGGTTCTATGTGGGCGAAATAGATGCTGTTAACCAGGATATTAACGGATTACCGGTTGAATATTCTCTTAACCATGTTTATCCGAACCCGTTCAACTCGCGATTAACCATAACATACTCGCTTCCGCAAACTTCGGATGTCGAGATCAACATTTACAACCTGCTCGGCCAGACGGTTTCCAGGTATAACCTGGCGGATATTCGACCTGGCAAACATAAATTCAACATTGAAGGAAAGAACTGGGCGAGCGGTCTCTATTTCGTCGGATGGGAAGCGGGGGGCGTAAAGCAATTTAAAAAAGCGATTCTCCTTAAATAATAGTGCATGTAGAGAATAGTCTATAAACACCTAATGTTGTTGATTTTTTGCATTCTGACTATTCCGAATGGTGGTTTAAGGGGGAACGAATACGCCAATTTTCAGGTATAATTCTGAAATATCACTCCAACCGGTCGAGTTACCCTTGTCATCTCTTCGCCATTTAATAAAATTACAGGTGTTTGAATAGTTGTTGATGGAGGAGCATCAATTGTTTCCTAAAAGACTGTTTAATATACGTTTAAAGAGTAGTCGTTATTTCTCTATTTTGGTTCTCGTTATATTTCTTTTCATATCTTTTCTCGCTGCAGATTTCTCCCTGGCTCGCGATCGGTTTGAGGAGGGAGACTGGATTGCCTGGGGAGATACAAGGAAAGTTTATGATATTGAGGTTGGGCGAAACTACATTTTTTTCGGAACAAAGGCGGGTGTTCTTCGCTGGGATCGTCAAACCGAAGAATGGTTATACCCCTGGTATACTGTCCCGGGATACCTGGATAAGGCTATTCTTCTTACAGGCTGCACCCGGGTACACGAGGATCCGCTTACTCTCGACTTGTATATCAAATCCTGGAAAGAATGGTATTTCCGAGACAACGGAACAGAAAAATGGGAAATCATTGACTCTCCACCCGGCACCGCCATGGATCGTATAAAACAAAAGGAAAACAATCCTGCAACCCCAGGCTACGGGATGATATTTCCGCCTCATTACGGCATAACACAGGATAAGGAGCTCGAATATTACCATCTTCGCTGGCCGTTTACAGTAGGTGAAAATGACACTCGCAACCGTAATTTCTTCGCCTGGGAAAATTTCGGCGTTGGGATTGTTCCAAGCTATACCGCAACTCTCGAATTGTATCCGGGGGGGCCCGGGCGTTCTACAGCGATAGGAGTTAACGAAGACGTTATTGTTTGTGCTTCGGAGTTGAACAGGGAAAACGGTGTTTTATATACCAGGGACAGGAGCTCCGACCGCTGGGAAATCTTTCATCCTGATATCGAATGGGGATTGGAACCGGGTAAAGTGAACAGGGTCAGTATATCTGAAAAAGGCACAATCTGGCTGGCGACCACCGAAGGGGCAATGGTGCGTCACAGAAACAGTTGGCGACATATACGTCGGCAGGAGGGGCTTCCGCGCAACGTTGTAAATGATATTCTCGCTGTTGGAGAATACGCCTGGGCTGCCACAAGAAACGGATTGGTTTATATTGACGAAAGATCCGGGACGGTGCTGAAACCAAACGAACGACTTGATCCTGTTCCATATAATCACGCTTTTTCACGTCTCGCAGCTGACGGCGATACAATCTGGGCTGCCGGCACAGGACGCCTGTATCATAACACCCCCGAAGCGGGGTGGAGGGCTGATATTGTCGCCCCTACTATCGGGGCAGCGACATATCCAAAAGCCTTGTTTGCTAAGGATGGAATTTTAGCCATTGGTGATCGTATGGGTTTTGCCTGGCGAGATACTGACGGCAAATGGCACGAGCTATTCTCGTCACGATGGAACGACGGTGAAGTTCTTTCTATTACAAGGCACCAGGGAATATTCTGGCTGGGTACAGATGTTGGGTTGGTAAAATACAACCCTTCAAACGGAAAGATATACCGTTTCACACAGTCAGATGGCCTGGCAGGAAAGAAAGTTTTTGAAGTAATCCCTGAAGGTGACTGGTTGTGGCTGGGGACAAACAAAGCTCTTGTGCGATTCAAGTGGAATGTTCCGGAGAGGATCGATTAATTGCTGTTTCAAATCTCTATTCCAATCCGTTCTCACGAGGAGACCCCTGTTTCTTTTAAGTTTGACAACATTACCAGCTTACGGATAATCGCAACCTTATGTTTCATATTATTGCTTGTTTCCTCGTCGTATTCCAATCCGTTTTTACCCCCCGACTCGCTGTTGCTTCATTATGCGCGTACTGCAATTATAGCGGAATATGACTCTGCAAGGACGGATATAGTTAATTATCGCAACACATTAGATGAAAACTCCTGGACAGAAGACTGGGCTGACCTGCTGGAGGTTTCTCTTGCGCTTGCCGAGTGGGCTGATTACGGCGATTCTCTCCGCCTGGCGCCATACAATCGTTTACACGACAAATGCCTCGCATCATTCTTAATACACCTTGAAAACTCTTCCGGACCGCAGGATTCGGCAGCCTCGTTTTTTGCCCTCGGAACACTTGAGGGCCTGGAAAGCACCAGGCTCGAGGCCAGCGGTAGTTCCTTCTCCGCCCTGGGGCACGCAAGGCGTAGCGCAAAATATCTTCGTGAATCATATTTCCTGGATAGTACCCTTGTGGATGCGGCACTTGGTTTTTCACTCTATGACTACTGGTCAAGCCGGGTGCTGAGGGCAATAACCTGGACGCCCCTAAAAAAAGACAAGCGCAAAGAAGCAATAGCTCGCATGAAACACGTTTCCGATAATGGCCATTACGCTCGTTACCTTGCCGGTGTTTATCTTGCCTGGGTAAACATCGAAGAAGATCGTTATATTGAAGCCGCGTCCATTGCCGACTCGTTGTTGCTTTTGATTGGTGAATCCAGGGCACTGCTCGAACCGGCAGGAAAAGCCTATTATCTTGCTGAAGATTGGATTTATGCCCGGGATCGTTACCAAAGGCTTGTCGATTCTATTCGTAATGCCGATGTTTTTAATCCGGTCAAAGAGATTGGCGCCCTGAACCGTCTTGGTCACATAGCAAAGGCTCAACAGGACTGGGACGCCGTTATCAAATATGCCGAAAGGGCTCAGTCCCTGGCGCTGAATGAAGAACAGCAGAAACGCAAAAAAGACGACCTCAAGCGCCTCGCGAAACTCCGGGAAAAAGCTCTCGAAAACATACAGGGCGAAAACGAAACAGACAGGTAGATGTGTGCAGCCTCTCGCCACCCCAGAAAAACTGCTGGAATCGATCGGTTCCCATGCACGTGATTTCGGTGTAAAGGTATATGCCGTTGGAGGATATATCCGCGACAGACTGCTGGGGTTGCCCTTTAACGACGAGATAGATCTGTCTGTGGTCGGTGATGGGCCAGGATTCGCTAAATATGTCGCAAAAAAAATCGACTCTACGCAAAAGGTGCAAATATACCAGCGATTTGGTACAGCCCGTGTGCAAGCGGGTAACATCCAGCTGGAATTTGCCACTTCTCGGCGGGAGAGCTATAGCGAAGACTCCAGGAATCCGGAAGTTGAGCCTGCACCATTTGAACAGGACCTCGCCAGGCGTGACTTTACGGTTAACGCCCTGGCTGTTGATCTCGATAGCACAGACAAGATTATCGACCTCTTTGACGGTTTAGACGACCTCGAAAACAAGATAATAAGAACCCCGCTTGATCCTGAAAAAACCTTCGCTGATGATCCCCTGAGGATTCTGAGGGCGATCAGGTTTTCAGTACGCCTCTCGTTCGACATTCACCCTCAAACCTGGAGTGCTTTAAAACAGGAATCCGGTCGCCTGAATATTGTCGCACGGGAAAGGATTAACGACGAGTTTTTCAAGATCCTGGTCATTTACCCACCATCCCGCGGTCTTACCCTGCTGCACGATAGTGGTGTTCTAGAGACAATATTTCCCGAGATAGCCAGCCTTGCCGGTGTCGAACAAAAAGGGAAGCACCACCATAAGGATGTTTTACGGCATACATTCCAGGTAATCGATTCTCTTGCCAGCAGGACGGAAAATATCAGGCTTGTATTTGCTGCTCTTGTCCATGACATCGGAAAACCCCGCACTAAATTTTATGACGAAAACGACGGTTGGACATTCCATGGCCATGAGCACGTTGGAGAACGTATTGTGCGTAAGATGGGTAAATCTTATCTCCTGGGCGACGAACTGACACAATACGCGAGCAAGCTTGTTCGTCTCCATATGCGTCCCATTAACCTTAATGACAGCGATGTGACAGATTCGGCGATCAGACGCCTTGTTGTCCAGGCTGGTGACCAGATTGACGATCTTTTAACCCTCTGCCGGGCGGATATTACCAGTTCTAATCCCAGGAAAGTTAAAAAGTATCTTGCTGATTTTGATCATATGGTTGAACGGATGAAGGAGGTGGAGGAGAAGGACCGCCTCCGCTCATTCCAGTCTCCCATAAGAGGCGCGGAAATAATGGAGCGCACAGGACTTTCAGAGGGACCCCGTGTGGGTTTGATCAAGGCGCTAATTGAAGAAGAAATACTCGACGGAAACATTCCCAACAGCACTGACGGTGCAAATTCCATATTTGACTCGATCGTAAAAAAGGTTATTAATCAGCCGGACAAAGATGTTTTAGTACAACTTCGCGAGATAATGCGGTTGCGGAACTCCTGATACACTCACCCAATGAAAAAACCCCGCACTCGAGTACGGGGTTATCAAATCTATAATAAATTGTGTCTATTCAGACTGCTCCGCCTGGGCAGCAAGTTCACGCATTTTACGCTTATACTTCCGCCCGGTTTCAATGCCATACCTGTGCAGTTTATTAATCAGCGCCTGGCGGCTTAAACCAAGCTGATCGGCGGTTGTAGACTGGTTGTGCTTGTTCTTCTCCAGGGAATCGATAATCAGGCGTTTTTCAATACGGGCGACTCTCTGCTTCAACGTACCCTCGCCTGGATCGGTAACGACCGGTTGTTTTTGACCAACCAGGTATGGGTTTAAGGAAGCTGCACCAATAACACCCCTCTTGTCCGGGGTCCTCAGAACTGCATGGCGTATCTCCTTCTCCAGCTCTGAAAGGTTTTCCTTCCATTCCCATGATCCAAGATAGTCGTAGACATCAGCCTGGACACCGGCCAGCTTTTTGCCAAACATCGAGGACGATTTTTCCATGAAATAATGCACCAGCACCGGTAAGTCGTCGAGGCGGTCACGAAGAGGTGGAACCAGGATCGGGTAAAGTCCCATTTTCAGGTGCAGGGATTTATCGAGTTTCTTTGCAGACACTAATTTTTTCGGATCACCTGTCGTAGACAACACTAGACGAATGTCTGTATTGTATGGTTTTTTACCATTGGCCGGTTTAGCTTTACCCGTTTCAATGGCTTTAACAAGTTCAGCCTGTACATTATTGGGAATATTCTCGACATTTTCGATGTAAAGTGTACCGCCATTTGCGTCTTTCAGCGCACCTTTACGAGCTTTTTTACCTGCCTTGGCTGTTTCTCCAAAGAGAACGCCGGCAATAATACTGTCGGGAACATCGTTAGCTGAGATCCTCACAAATGGTTTTTTCTTTCGGCCGCTTCTATTGTGCAGTTCTTCTGCCAGCAGGTCCTTCCGAACACCCTGTTCACCTATCAAGGTGACGGGAATGTCTAATCCTGCAACCAGTTCAATCGCCCGTTGAACACGCTGGATTGCTTCGCTTGTTCCCAGGAGACCGTCCTTTGCGGCTTTCTTCTCCAGTTTGTTCAAGAGTGATTCGTTCTGGATTTCCAGGCGCCTGAGGGCTCTTTTAAACCCAATCACTCCGCCAAGTATATTTCCAATAACCAATGCGTCGTCTTTAGTAACACCTTTAAGGCTGAGCCTGCCCTGTTTTTTCGAGCCGAGGTAGATAACTCCCGTACATTCTCCACCAGATGAAAGCGGAACCAGGAACACCTCTTTTGTCATATTCCTTCTAACACTTTTTCTTGCAGCCAGTTTCTGGACATTTTTTACCCTTGAAGCGATAATTACACTTTCAGGATCGTTCGGGTGATCACTCGCGAATTGTGCAAATATACGCATATCCTGGCTAAGCATTTCTTCGATTTCACCAAACGATGATACGGCTTTCAGGCCACCGGTTGTACTCTCAAAATCAAATAATATTCCGTGATCCCCACCATACATATTGTTTGCTGCTTTTAATAGGACATCTTCAAGGTTTTCATTTTCCCTGGCTGCTGCCAGAGCGTCATTCAAACTGAAGAGAAAATCACCATCAACTGACTTTTCTTGCTGGCGGCCTTTTTTCCCTCTCTCTGGACTCATTTTCAATCCTTTTTGTTTATGAATGTTACGACCCTATCCTTCGTTGAAAATTGTCTTTCTTAAGAAATTTCCTTCGAAGAATAGACATTCTGTTCTATCAAATCAAGCTGAATGTTTAAATTATTTTGAATTCAAGAGTTCCCCGAAACTATGCTGCAATTTGAATTTGAGGCAATTCCCGCATCTACCATATCATAATTGTCTAATGTTTTATATACCTAAATTTTTACAAATTGAATGTTTCCTAATATTTAAATTGATTTTCTCTGAAATTTAGTTTCGTTTATACCTGTTTTCACTCGGAACATTGGACATGACTTACATACTATACACTTTGGAATTTTTGGATTACGGCATTTTCATGAAATTATACTGAAAGATTGTCGCTGCCTCCAGAGGCAGATATGAAAAGATTTTATAACCAAAAATTGAAATTTAGATTGCGATTTACTTCCCATTGAAAATCTCGAAAGGCTGGATTTTTGACAGATTTTAAATAGCGCATCTTCTCACTTGACTCCAATGAGACGACCGTCTATATTCAACCCTCGCCTCATGTGATCAGCATCCGGAAAATCGCATTAACACTTGATTTCAGGCCTTTGCTAACAACCTCCGTTATGCCGTTTTTCGTTTGCTGGTAAAGGTGCTGTTATACTTACTCAACTTATCCACATGGAGTTGTTAACAACAATTGCGGGTATTTTTTACAGATGTCTGACCGGCTTTTTATAACCGAACAAATTCAAGACACGCCAAGCGATGAAGCAAAAGCTGCCTGGCTGAATTTTTGTAATACAATCCAGATGTCTTTGCCTGTCCAAGCCTTCCAAACATGGTTCAGTCCCATTCAACCCCTGCGTTTTGAGAACAAAACAATGACCATCAAGGTTCCAAGCAGGTTCTATTATGACTGGATTGAAGGTCATTACGCGTCGCACGTGGAAAAAGCTCTCAACGATTCACTTGGCGATGGGACAAAATTGATTTATTCGGCTTCCAAGAATAACGGGCATACGATACCAGAAAAGCCGCTCCCGATTACTGTGTCGGATATGCCTGCTGCAGCTGAAGAGAAAGAAGTTGATATCAGCTCAACAAATAAAAGTAATATTATCAACCTGAATGATAGGTACCTGTTTTCAAATTTTATCGAAGGACCACAGAATAGCTTTGCACGTGCTGCCTGCCTGGCCGTTGGTAAAGCTCCTGGAAAAACCAGGTATAATCCATTACTTATTTATGGCGGTGTTGGCCTGGGAAAAACACACCTACTACAGGCAATTGGAAACGAAGCAAGGAAAACGTCTAATAGTATCTCTATAAATTACATTTCAAGTGATGTTTTTACCAAAGAATTTGTTGACGCAATTCAACGCGATAAAAGGGATAGTTTCTTTAAACGTTATACATCAGTGGATCTTCTGCTTTTAGATGATGTTCAGTTCCTCGTTGGACGTGAAGGAACTCAAAGAGAGTTTTTCAATATATTCAATGATCTTTACCAGGACAGTAAACAAATTGTCCTGACATCCGATAAACCGCCCAGGGACCTTGATGGCCTGGATGAACGACTTGTCAGCAGGATCGGTTGGGGTCTTGTTTGCGACATCGGTCCACCTGACTTCGACACACGTGTTGCAATTGTAAAAAAATTCTCTTCCGAAGAAAATATAGATTTGTCAAACGATGTCTGTAATTTTATCGCTGAAAACTTCACGAAAAACGTTCGTGATTTACAGGGTGCTGTTCTACGCTTAATCGCTCATTCCAGCCTGACCAATTCGGAAATATCGCTTCCACAGGCAAGAAAGCTTCTGACCGACCTGGTAAAAACGAAAAATATTCCCATTATGATGGAAACTGTTCACCAGGTGGTATCAAACCATTTTGATGTCAAACCAGATCTCTTGATTTCTAAAACACGCGTTCAACCCATTGCTACTGCCCGGATGATCGCGATGGCGCTGTCCATTCGTTTATGTGGGCTATCTTTAAAACAGGTTGGTGAATATTTCGGAAGGCGCGACCATACCACGGTACTTCACGCTAAAAAATCCGTTGAATCCTGGGAGTCAAAAGATCCTGAACTTTCGGCTACAATTAAGCGGCTGATCAGGTCAATAGAATCAGAATCAATTTGATAATTTTCATCATTCCTCTCACACCAATAATCAGCTAAATGTTAATTTGTGCGGTTCTTTTCATTCATAAAAATTATATTTATTATTTATAATAATTTACGTTTTTACTTGGTCATTTTACGAAGATTTCAAAATTTTCAACAGTTACTCGATTTCAACTATTGCTTGTTGTGTGCAGTAAACTGAATACTTATATTCAAAAATTCGTTTTTATATGTGTTTAGATAATAACTTGAATTATCCACATCTGTTATTCACAATTACAATTTTCTCTTTAATAAATACTGATAATTGACGATAAAAAATTCTTTCTTATTAACTTTGCTAAAATTATTCATTTTTTATTAAAGTTGTAAACTTCAGGGTGTGAATAAATATAATTTTATTTTTTAATAATTTAATCAATGTTTTTATCTTTTATTCAAGTTATTCAGGTAAATAATACAGCAATATTGATTTGAAAAGTTACATATATAGATAACAACCAGATTTGCGAGAGTGGAATCATGCATTTTTTCGTCAAGCAGCAGGATATTTTGAACGCTTTAGGAAGAGTACTTCCGGCAGTTCCCACAAAATCAACACTTCCAATTCTTTCAAACGTTCTATTTCAGCTGGAAGGCAACAAACTTAAAATCGTTGCTACGGATCTGGAAATATCTGTATTAACTGAAATGGAAGTTGATGGAAAAGTTGATGGATCATTATCAATCCCAGCTAAAAAGTTAAGCGACATTTTACGCGAGCTGGAAGGCAAAGAGCTGATATTCAAAGCTGATGAATCACTCCAGTTACATCTTACTTCAGGGGATGGAACATTTCAGGTACCTGGAATATCCTCACAGGAATTTCCGAACCTTCCTGACTTTAATGGTGCAGAGGAATTCAGCATACCAGCTTCAAAAATCGATTCAATGATTCAAAGAACCGCTTTTGCTGCTTCAAAGGATGAACTTCGTCCGGCACTAACAGGGGTATTTTTTCAGATTAAACCGAATGAACTACGTGCGGTTTCCACGGATGGTCACAGGCTGGTAAAAATAGTAGATCATGATTTTAAATACAGTGGTGAAGCCCAGGAAATTATAATTCCTCGTAAAGCACTGGAGATGATCAGAAAGAATCTTCCAGGCAGTGGTGAAATAAAAATAATCCTGGGAACCAATCAAATTATGGTTCAACTTGAAAATACTATCCTCTACAGCAGGTTGATAGAGGGTAAATATCCACACTATGAAAGCGTAATTCCTGCGAATAATAATGAATTTTTGACTGTATCAACTTCCGAATTGACACAGGTTGTAAAGAGAATACAGATATTCTCTAATCCCATTTCACGCCAGGTAATATTCCACATTAATAAAGATCTGCTGGAAATTTCAGCAGAGGACATCGAACTGGGTGGAAAAGGCAGCGAAAAAATTGTAGCTACATTTGATGGCAGTGAAATGGATATCGGCTACAACGCATCATATATCCTCGACCTTTTAAAGCAGGTAGAAACAGAAAAGGTACGTTTCGAACTGGGAGGTGCAACCCAGGCAGGTATTATTAAGCCAACGGAGCATGAAAAGAATGAAGATTTCCTCATGCTGATAATGCCCGTAAGGTTGAATTAATGTCAGAAGACCGCCCGGGAACCACCGCTTGGAGCATCTGGGAATCTGAAAGGAAACGTAAGAGCAGGAAACAGAATTATTCTGATAAATCGAGGATAGTACCCCTTTCAAAAGCAATTACTCAATGGAAAAAATCCTCGAAAACAAAAGAGACGGAAAATCAGGCTATAATAATTTCATCGTGGGAAGAGATTTTAGGAAGTAAAATAGCAGAAAACTCCCAACCGCTGGAACTTCGAAGCGGGACGCTTTTGGTAAAAGTCAGGGAAAGCGCCTGGAGATATAACCTTCAGTTCATGCGGGATGAAATGAAGAGGGAAATAAATAAGGCCCTGGGGAGTAAAATAGTAAAAGAGATCAAGCTAGTAGGTTAAGTAGAAAGATAGAGTGTTAACTGATATGTCCAAAGAAAACAAGAACAACAAAGCCAGAGATGAATACAGCGCTCAAAACATACAGGTCCTCAAAGGTCTCGAAGCGGTACGTAAACGGCCCGCCATGTACATCGGCGATACCGGATCAAGGGGACTTCACCACCTAGTTTATGAAGTAGTTGATAATTCTGTAGACGAAGCGTTAGCAGGTCACTGTTCCCAGATAGATGTAATTATACACGACGATGGCAGCATATCTGTTCGTGACGATGGCCGTGGAATTCCGGTTGACAATCATCCTGATTATAAAAAGCCCCCAAAAAGCGCACTGGAAGTAGTAATGACAGTACTTCACGCCGGCGGGAAATTCTCCAAGGATACCTACAAGGTTTCAGGTGGTCTGCATGGTGTCGGTGTCAGTGTTGTTAATGCCCTGTCAGAATGGTGCTGGGTTGAATCATTCCGTGATGGATCCAAACACCGCCAGGAATATAAAATAGGGAAACCGACCGGCAAGGTTGAAAAAACAGGTAAAAGTAAAAAGAACGGAACACTGACAAGGTTTTTGCCAGATCCTGAAGTATTTTCCGAAACCAGGTTCAGGTACGAGACGGTTGCCCACAGGCTGAGAGAACTGGCCTTTTTGAATAAGGGATTAACAATAACCCTCACGGACGAGAGGGCTAATGGAGATACGGAAACCGAAAAATTCCTCTATAAGGGCGGCTTATCACAATTTGTCAAGTATCTCGACGAAAACAGGACCTCGATTTTAAACAAGCCGATCTCGTTTGAAAAGGAAAGAGATGGAATCCCTGTTGAAATATCGTTCCAGTATAATGATTCCTATACTGATAATATTCACACTTACGTTAATAACATCAACACGATTGAGGGTGGAACTCACCTTGTTGGTTTTAAAACGGCCCTGACGCGAACATTGAATAATTATGCCGCGAAAGCAAAATTATTCAAGAAGGAAGGTTTTTCGCTGGCCGGTGAAGACTGCAGGGAGGGACTTACAGCAGTCATCAGCATAAAAATATCAGAACCGCAGTTTGAAGGGCAGACCAAGACAAAGCTTGGCAACAGCGAAGCGAAAAGCGCGGTAGAGGGTATAACCGGGGAGCTTCTTTCAGAATTCCTTGAAGAAAACCCGGCCGTGGCAAAAAGGATAATTGATAAAGCTACCCAGGCCTTGCGTGCCAGGGAAGCTGCAAGGAAAGCGAAGGAACTTACCCGGAGAAAAGGCGTTCTGGAGTCCGGCGGACTTCCAGGAAAGCTTGCTGACTGCAGCAACCGTGATCCCGCGGTAACGGAACTTTACCTGGTTGAGGGTGATTCTGCGGGTGGCAGCGCCAAGCAGGGAAGAGACAGGCGGTTCCAGGCTATTCTTCCCTTGCGTGGTAAAATACTTAATGTTGAAAAAGCTCGTCTTGATAGAATCCTTGCCAACGAAGAGATCAGGACTATCATTTCAGCTATCGGAACCGGCATAGGTGCCAGCAACAGCGAGGAGGAGAGAAGCCTCTTTGGCGAAAATGGCGAGAATGGTGGCAACGGCAAGGACAGCAACGGTGGATTTGACATCGACAGGCTGAGATATGGCAAAATTATCATCATGACTGATGCCGATGTAGACGGTGCACATATACGAACTTTGCTTTTAACCTTCTTCTTTCGCTATATGCGGCAACTTATTGAACAGGGACACATCTTCATCGCCCAGCCACCTTTGTACCGCCTGAAGAAGGGAAATACAGCTGTATATGCCTATGATGAACAGGAGCGTGAAAGACGGATAAAAGAGATGGGTGGCGGCAAGATCAATTTCCAGAGATACAAGGGCCTTGGTGAAATGAATCCCACCCAATTGTGGTCTACGACGATGGATCCGGAAACCAGAACTGTCATCAGGGTAACCCTTGTGGATGCTGCGGCTGCAGACAGGGTGTTTTCGATCCTCATGGGCGATTCCGTGGAACCAAGGAAGAACTTTATCGAAAAGAACGCGAAATATGTTCGTAATCTTGACGTTTAAGTGATGGCACTGATAGCCGACAATACTCTAAAAATACTAAATATATGAACTGAATTGCAGCTGAAATTTCTCCATTTTAAGGTAAAATTTCAAGCGCCCGGGTTGATTTGGTAGAATACTTTGGAGATTTTTAATTATAGACGGTCTCAATACGCCACTTTGAAAGGGAAACATGGAAAAAGAGAACCAGGAATTACAGCCTGTCGACAACGACGAGGAAGTTTGGCAGATACCGGCCATAATTGAACGCGGACAGGTTGAAGCACGGCTTTTCAGCGATGAGCCGGACCCCTGGGGTCCATAATAGAAGCAACGCCCACCGGCTGAAAGAAATCAGCCGCCCTTTCTGGATCCCGGTTAAGGGGCAATCAATGAAACCCTTGCTGTGTGCTGGCGACACGGTGAGGATAAAACCACTAAATCCCTCCTCAATACAGGGAATTGTTCCCGGAACACTCATTCTTTATCATCAGGAACCAGGCGACAATTTTGTAGCACACCGGGTTATAGAAAATCACCAGGAATCGCTTTTCGAACGTGGTGATCACGCTAGAGAGGTATCGCGGGTACCCCACAGCGCGGTCATCGGCAGGATAACACATCGCCGCAGGAACGGCGTTGTTGAATACTTGAAATTTCCTCTCCGGTGGAGATTATATAACTATTTAAAACCTATCGTCGGGGGTAAATTTTGATTTCTCTCGAGGAAGAACAAAGGATAATCGCGGTTGATAATGCCGCACGTTTGCTTGCTGGTCGAAAAATGTCACGCGACATGTTCGAACCTGAACTTCTTGTCAACCTCCTGGTACACCACAATCTTGCCCCGCTTGCATCGTATCGGGTTGTCCGGGGTGAGGTTTGGTCACACCTGCTTGAAGGTGAACCTCTGCGCCGGTTGGAGGCAACAGTTCTCCCGGGACGTGTTCGGTACAATATTGTAATTAAAGCACTCAAAGACCTCGTTGAAGCGATCGGGCACCTCGAACCTGTATTATTTAAAGGTTTGTCTGCGGCTTCTATATATCCTGAACCATATCTTCGCGATCCGGGCGACATTGATATTGTAGTTGACAGGGGAAATTTTGACGAAGCGGTCCATTGCCTTGAAGATGATGGATGGCGTCCACAAAAAACAGTTCACTTTAACCTTAATCCGGAAACAGCTAAAAAATATGGTTTTGCCAGGGTGTTCAGGCATAAAAGCAGCCCGGTAATTGTTGATCTGCACTATGATCTTGTTGATAAAACAGAACCATTCAGTTTAAGGAGTGACTTTTTCCTAAAAAACAAGCAGCCATTCAAACTCGAAAAGGACACGGAAATTTATATACCCGGATATGCAGAACACCTTGCCTTCCTTGCGCTGCACAGTGTCCGTCATGGTCACTTCAGGATGCAATGGTGCCTGGATGTCCATTTTGCCTGCGAGCAATGGACAGACAAGATTGACAGGGATTATTTTATATCCATCTGCAGTGAAAATAATATTATGCGTGCTGTAAGAATCGGCATCGAAGTCGCCGGAAGTCTTTATGGAACAAAATACCACCCCCTCGATCACATCCCCCTGAAAAGCAGCGTCGAGAGAGCAGTTTTCAGGAGATCCCCGACCGCTATCGGAAGGGGACATCTTGTAAAACCAGGATCTTGGCGCAGGTTCTCTGCAATGGTTGATCTTATCGATAAAAAATCAACACGAGTGAACTACATCACTCACACTCTCTTCCCTAATCGCGAACTTGTCACTGATGTAAAAGGTGAAAAGAAATCAATTTTCTATTACCTGGCAGGAAGATTAAAGGCTGCAATGCGGGGAATCAGAGCAAAAGGAGCATAATATCAATCTGACGTTTCTTTTCAGCACAATTATCTGATTATTATATGACCAGGAGTAATTTATAATGAATCTTCCACAACCTGTACCTGGAATAGTAGAACAGAGAATGAATGGTGGTCTGCTATTGCTACGGGATGACGGCCATTACCTCATGATCAATTCTACCGGGTTCCGGATATGGCAGCAAATTTCGCAAGCCAGGAATTTACGCGACCTGGCGGAACGAATTTCGCATCTTCCGGGTGCACCGGAATTGGAATCCTGCGAAAACCAGGCAAGGTCATTTCTTGAAGATTTAAAGAGCGAGGGGTTTCTTCGGGATCTTAAATGATTTGCACCCGCATTGGTAATACTTTTATCCGTGCAAGTTCCCACTCTGATATTCCAAGTTTTAACCTGCCTTTCGGTGAGCCATGTGGTCCACCCGATGAAGCCGACATAGATATTATCCTTAATACAGGTAAAATTGACACTAATATTTCCGTCTCTTCTCCGTACTTTTTAGAGCGAGGTTCTCTCCGGGCTTCCAGGAAAGATGGAAGAATAATATGGCACCACCCACGCCTTGGGGCGATTATAGACTCAAATCCACATTCTGGAAAAATTCAAATATCTTTATCCCCCGACGACTGGCTGCTTTGCACCGATGTTTTTTTTCAGCTAATATTTCCAGCGCTTCTTGCTCCCCTCGCATCCAGGGGCCATAGGGTAATCCATGCCGCGGCTGTCGTATATAATGGAAGAGGAATAATGTTTACGGGGCCTACAGGTGCGGGAAAAACTACCTTCGTCCTTCGCTTAGCAGAAAAAGGAGCTACAATAATCTCAGATGACATTGTTATTTTAAACTTTAACAAAGAATCTGAATTGACGGCCTGGGGCGTTCAGGATGCCCCCAGGCTCGACAAAATTACTCTTTCGCGTTTTCCCGGCTTGAAAAGTGACGAAAGGATTAATAGCAATAAACATGTAATTCCTGAAGATCAATTTGCTTGGACAAGAAGCTCCCGGACAACAGATGTCTTGTTGATGAGAGAACGAAACTCAACTAAAGAAAACAGGCTTATATCGTTGTTATCATTGATGTACCACTCGACTAACAGGGAAGATGTAATCCAAGTGGCAGGGAAAATAGAGAACAACACAAATTTCTTGGAGGTTTTTAGTCCTGAAGAGGCATATCGTCTGGCATTGACCTTATGAACTGCCATATATTCTACGGTTTAGACAATAAAATCTCAGCATCACACTGACATACAATTCACATAGAAGGTGTTCAATGAAAAGCCAAGGCAACAACTTCTATCTTCCCGGCCTTCCTCTAGCCGTGCTTATCTTAGTTCTGTTACTCGGAATCAGCAGTGTTGCTTATGCCCTGGAAGGCAATCAAAGAATTCAATTTCAAGATTACAGTGCTGCTGAAAAAGACTCTGCGTTGGTTGCGGACCAGGCGCCAAAGTCATATATGGCTACTCATTATACATTGGGAGCTGGGGACCGCCTGGAAATAGTCTTTTACGACAGGAGCAGTCTTGATGCCGCGGGAAAACGTTTTGATGTCAGTATCCGTGAAGATGGAACTTTTTATTTTCCACTGCTGGGCAAAATTGTAGCATCAGGATTATCGCCGGCTGCACTTGAAGAAAAACTTACGATAGACCTAGACAGGTTCGTGGAAACACCGATAGTCAGGGTTCATGTACTGGAATACATCTCAAACAACGCGACATTACTGGGTGCATTTTTTGAACAGGGCGTGTTTCCGCTTCCCAGGGAAACGATGCTTACAGATTTTATCGCCGCTAATGGGGGACTATTGCCCGAGGCGGACGTCAGGCAGATCTGGGTGATCCGCGAAAACGGGGACAGGATCCTGCTCAACCTTGAAAATTATTATAAAAACGGCGACCGTTCTCAGGATATTCCCCTGGTTAAGGGCGATCGTATTTATGCACCAGCCAAAGGCGAGGGTTTCCTGGTTACCCTGTCAAGAGTAGCTCAGATCGCCGTCCTGGTTCTCCAGGTGATTACCCTGACGGTGGTGCTGGGCAGAGATTAATATTATTAGAACATTTATCATGGAGATTATTCCATGGCACAATATGACCTGAATCTTCGTGACTACCAGCGAATATTACGCCGCCGGTGGAAAGTGGTTATAGCGTCTATCGTCCTGGTAACAGCTTTCAGCTATTATTTTGGTAAGTCCCGGGAACCACTTTATCAAACCTATTCCTCTGTTAAGATTGAGGAAACAAGCACTGTTTCCGGCCTGTTGATGCAAAGGCTGACATACAGCCGCTGGGACAATATCGCCACGGCCCAGGAGTTGATACGTAGCTTTCCCATTATGGAAAAGGTTGCCCGCAGGATGGAATTGATCCCGGACTCGCTGACCAGCGAGGATGTACAAAAAGATCCGCTGTTGTCCTCAAAAATCAACTCCATGATAAATAAGGTTATTACTGAAAGAAGCGGCAAGACCAACATTATAGATATCATAGTAATCTCAACAGACCCCCATGAGGCCAGGGATATCGCCCAGAATCTCGCTGAAGTTTTTACCGAAGAGCACCAGAGCCAGCGTTCTCGCCAGGATCGTGAAACACGTGAATTTATTGAAGAACAACTGAATAAATCCAAAGCAACACTCAGGACAGCAGAACTTGAGCTGAAGGATTTTCGTGAAGACAATCCCGGTCCTGTTCTGGATGAACATGTTCGGATCAGGATTGAAGAATTAATAGACCTCAAGAAGGAACAACGGCGCCTCGACCAGGATATCCAGGGACTTGAGGTTCAGTTTAATGAGCTTGTTGACCGCCTGGGTGATCCCTCAGAAAAAATGGCAAGGACTAATATTGACACCAAGGGGCTCTGGGGCGGGGGAATGGGTGCAGCCCTGGACACCGGGGAGGCAGCAGGCCCCGTGATCGACTGGATAAGCTCTCCCCAGGGAGAGGGCCCCCTTGGACTGTTAAACCGTCAAATTCTCGAACTGGAACTGCAGAGGCACGGTTTGCTGGAGCGTTACCGTCCCGACTACCCGGCAGTTAAAGACCTGGATAAAAAAATCCATGACCTTGTACTGGAACTGAGGCGCGAAGTTGAGGGAAACCTGAACGTAATGAAGGGGCGTCGAGATTCGCTAATGGCGTATATTTATAAAAGTGAAGCGGTTCTGGACAGCGTTCCAGATAACCACCGTAGATATGCCCAACTGCTTCGTGAGGTCAACCTTCGCGAAGACGATTACGCTTTCCTTACACAGAAGTACCAGGAAGCCAAGATCCAGGAAGCAGACCAGGCTGATGAGGTTTCGATTGTCCGTCCTGCGCTGATAAATGCGAAGCCCATAAATATCAATATTACCCGGACAATTAGCGTTGGTTTTGTAATTGGCTTAATGCTTGGACTTGTCCTGGCATTTTTCTTCGAAACATTCGATACCTCAATCGGGACAATCGAAGATGTGGAGGAGTACCTGCAGGTACCTGTTCTCGGGGTTATTCCGCACATCAACATAGAGGAGGTAATGGAGCGTCTTGTTAAGAAAAACAAGTCTTTACAAGACAGTCCAAACCTCGAAGCAAATGCACGGCTGGTGACACAGTTTGCCCCAAAAGATCCAGTTGCGGAGGCATATAGAACACTTCGTACAACACTCCAGTTCAGATCGATATCTCACCCGGTTAAATCTATCGTAGCAACATCAGCAGCCCTGCAGGAAGGAAAATCAACCACGCTGGTTAACCTTGCGATAACCATCGCGCAGGATGGCTCAAGGGTGCTGCTTGTCGGTTGCAACATGCGTCGCCCGACCCTGTTTAAGGTTTTTGGGTTGGAACACAAAAAGGGTGTTACGGATATCGTAATGGGACGAGAGCCCTGGCAGAATTGCGTTAAGGGTGTTACAGATATCATTATGGGCGGAATGGGGCTTGATCCTATCCTGATGACACCGGGCCTTGAAAACCTGAATATTGTTACCAGTGGTGGAGTTCCACCCAACCCGGCGGAAATGCTTGGTTCTTCAAACATGAAAAAATTCATGGATGAAGTCCGCGAGGAGTTTGATCTTGTACTGTTTGACGCTCCTCCGGTATTACCCGTAACAGATGCTGCTATTCTATCAAACCACGCAGACGGAACACTCCTGATCTACCGAAGCGGTAAGGTGCCACGTGCAGCATTACGCCGGGCAAAGGTGCAGATCGAATCGGTAGGGGGAACCGTACTTGGCGTAGTCCTGAATGACCTAAAGGCTGAAATTGCCGGATACGCCGGATCGCACTATTATTACGGCAAATACTATGGCGACAAGACCAGGCGAAAGGACGAAGTCGTTACCAAGGGAAAATCACCAGGTAAGAGCGGCAAGCTGAAGGATCGCTTAAAATCACTGGTTTCACAGGACAGCAATAAAGATGCGTGACGGGTAAAACGATGAGCCCCCTGTCCATCTCCTCGCTTGATCAGTCAGCGTCAAAACTAATCACCGTTGCCGCAGTTATGGTTATAATGGTCGCGGCTTTCGGGGTCAGCGCCATTGTTGGTGTTGATGATCTGCTGGCCCTCTACGTTACAGCCGGAATAGGTATTTTCCTCTTTGCCTTCCTGAACACCGACTTTGCCCTCGCGATTCTAATTCTCTCAATGCTTCTGTCGCCTGAATTTTCCATCGGTGGAGCAGGGGGGATGGGGCACGTTTCTCAGCGTGAAGTTGTAATTCGTATTGACGACATACTTCTTGGCCTTATTGCTTTTTCCTGGTTTGTCCGGACAGCGATTAACAAGGACTTGGGAATATTTATTCGCTCGCCCCTGAACCTGCCGATATTCGCATATATTGTAGCGAGCCTTTTTGCTACAATCCTGGGAATATTCCTCGGTAATGTAAGCCCGCTTGTAGGTATGCTTTATAATATCAAATACTTTCAATATTTTATGATATACTTCATGGTTCTTTCCCAGGTCAGGAACCTGAAGAGCCTGAACCGTTATGTAATTCTGTTGTTAATCACCGCGATAATTGTCAGCATTTATGCCGTTGCCCAGATTCCATCCGGTGTTCGTGTATCAGCACCGTTTGAGGGTGAGGGGGGAGAGGCCAACACTCTTGGCGGGTATCTTGTTGTTATTATTGCTCTTGCGGCTGGAATAATGAGTGGCACCAAAAAACCGAAGCAGCTGATAGGTCTGTTTTTAGCAATAGTGTTAATGCTGGTGCCGCTGATTTACACTCTTTCGCGGTCTTCCTGGCTGGCAATGGTGCCTGTAGCTTTTGTCCTAATTGCGCTTTCACCTAATAGGAGATATGTACTTGGTTTTGTCATGGTTTCAGCTGTTTTGGTGGCGCTGCTTGCGCCGGAGGTTGTCTATGACAGGATAAAATACACCTTCTTTCCCCAGGAAGATGAATTCAGAACGGAAACCTTCCAGGTGGGCGATACCTTCCTTGACCAGTCGACGTCGGAACGCATCGAGTCCTGGGGATCAACCCTGGAACAATGGACAGAGCGACCGGTATTCGGCTGGGGTGTTACGGGTGCAGGGTTCAAGGACGCACAGTATTTCAGGGTGCTGGTGGAAACTGGTGTAATCGGATTCAGCTTTTTCCTGCTGCTGTTGTATAACATCAATCGATCTCTTCGAAAAGTCTTTCAATCCATAGACGGTGAAAAACACCCCCAATACCAGGGAATGGTAATTGGTTTTATTGCCGGGTACTGGGGCTTGCTGATTCATGCGATTGGCGCGAATACGTTTATCATCGTCAGGGTGATGGAACCGTTCTGGTTTTTGATGGCGCTGATGCTCCTCCTGCCCGATTTTCTGAAAGAGAAGGAAAAGAAAGACGAGGAGTCCCGCATTAAAGAATTTATCAAAACCACCGGTACGGCAGAACGATTCCCGTTTGAAAAATCCGGTAAACCGGTTTTTGACATTAACAATCCACCCGACAGCAGAAACTGACAGCCCAGGCATTCTCATGGTCAATTGTCCAGTATGTAACAGCAGCATCATAAGGCTGCGAAACACACATTCGGCTCGCTATTTATATTGTGTTGACTGTGGATTGCTCTGGCGGGAGCATGGACAGGACTTTGCTGAATTTGAGGATTATTACACATCTGTAAATCCCACCGATTCAATTGGACAGAGCAAAGAGAATTTGTATGATGGCATTCTTGCCGAAGCAGAGGATAAACTTGGCGGAACAGGTCGTGTTCTCGATGTAGGATGCGGTCATGGCGCCTTTCTTGAAGTAGCGGGGAAGAGGGGGTGGGAGACATACGGTATTGAGCCGGTAAACCAACAGGCGGATGTTGTGCGAGGCAAGTCAATTCCAGTCCACGAAGGAACCCTGGCGGATATACCAGGCGACATTGGAACGTTTGATCTGATAACTTTCTGGGACGTTCTAATGCTTGTTGAAAACCCGGAAGAAGACCTGAAAACATCCTCAAAACTGTTGACAATCAACGGTATGATCTATTGCCGCGTGAGGCAGCATAAGGTTGTCAGGTTTTTAGAAGGCCTCTGGAAAATATTCGGCAGAGTGTTGAATATGAAAAACCCGGCTGTATACCAGCCATTCAATTTTGAACCGGGAACTATCAGGACTCTCGGCTATAAACTGGACCTGACAACAGTGATAGCAAATGGAAAGCTGACTTCTGGCGACGCCTATGGTGTTTCGCAATCAGGAAACCTTGTTGCCAGGAGTAAAAAATCGCTGGATTCTATTATCGGGATTATCTCAAGGTTTTCAAACGACAGTCTTATAATTTCACCCACCATGGATGTCTGGTTCACCCAGAGCCATTAAATCGAAAGCAATTTTCTCTCAACTCGACCCTCGAGGACACCAGCGAAACAAAGCAAAAAAGTAATTAAACGGATCAAATATGCGTGTAAATGTTCCACGTGAAACATTAACCGCGAACGTATTCCAGCATCATGATATGACGGTGTGGTTGGATGGCAATTCTTCCTTTCAGGGTCCAGTTTTCACTTGGCAGATCCTTCATTTCCCTGATACCTTCGGGTCCTTTCCAGGCCAATAGGACACCACGATCTTTCATCAAAGCTGAAGCCCAGGGACCAATTTCTTTCAGCGGGCCGACACCACGGGCAGCAATAACATCAAACCTTGATTCTTCGTGATCTACGTAAGTTTCAGCCCTGTCGTGGACAACAGTGGTATTATCCAGGGATAATTGTTCTACAATTCGCCGTACCGACAATATTTTTGAGCGCCTGGAGTCAAGAAGCGTCATTTTATCGTCAGGCAAGGCAATGGAGAGGGGAATACCGGGAAATCCACCGCCTGTTCCCAGGTCAAGAATATCGTTCCCCTTTTTCCAGTCGATGTTGGTAACAGCAGCAAGGCTTTCCCACAACGAAACCAGGAGAACTTTCTCTACGCTCACCCGTGAGACAAGGTTAATCTCGCGGTTCATTTCTTTAACAAGGAGCAGTTGGTCGAGGAACTGGGCGATTTGTTCCTTGCTGAACTCCAATTTCAGAGTATCAAGTATTTCTTTTACCACGGCGGTACAGATGGCAGAATCGCCCTCTTTTTCAATTCGTCTTTCCAATGGATGTATGGGTTTTGGGCGCTTAATCTTCCGTTCGGGAGCTTGAACCTCGTTCTTCTTTTTATCCCAGGGTTTTCTCGGCCCCTGGCCCGGTTTGGGTCTGCGGTCTTTATTATATGGCATGGGATAAACCCAGACGTTTTCGTTTTATATGAATCATCAGGATCGCAAGATCGGATGGGGTTACTCCCGCCAGCCTGGATGCCTGTCCTAGGGTAGCGGGACGATGTTTTTCCAGCCGCAGCCTTGCTTCTGCGGAAAGCCCCGGAATACTTGAATATTCAAAATCTTCGCTGATGGAAAGGTTTTCCTGTTCCCTCAACCGCTCAATTTCACGTTGCTGCCGTTCAAGGTATCCTTCATAAACGATCTCTATCTCGGCAGCCCTTTGAACAGCACAACTGTATTCTCCATCCGCAAACAACTTTCCATTTAGATTGTTGACCAGCAATTCAAGTGTAATTTCCGGGCGTTTTAACAGGTGTGCGGCACTTTCAACTTTTTCAGGATCTTTATCGTCTTTTAACACCATATGGCGCGGGACATAAACACTTTTCAATTTTCTAACCAGCGAATCTTTACTCGCAATCCTTTCACGGATCGAATTAATACGTTCTTCACTTACCAGTCCAGCCGTATAAGCCTTTTCGCTAAGCCTTTCTTCAGCGTTGTCCTGTCTTAATAGCAACCGGTATTCAGCCCTGCTGGTAAACATCCTGTATGGTTCATCAGGATCAAGTGTGACAAGGTCGTCAACAAGAACACCGATATATGAATCGCTACGGGTTAAAACAATCGGATCTTCCTTTTTTGCCGACAAAGCGGCATTGGCTCCCGCCAAAAGACCAAGTACACCTGCCTCTTCGTAACCCGACGTCCCACTTATTTGTCCTGCCAGGTAAAGTCCCTGTATGCGGCGTGTTTCAAGGGT
Organism: bacterium; assembly: GCA_028278125.1. Next base: position 26,164 of record JANQEY010000062.1, read on the forward strand.
TGTACGCAATTCTGCCGCTGGAACAACATCATACTCAATTGCATATGCAGGGCGTCCAATCTCGGCGTTTTCACAACCTGGCAAAGTTCTCAAGGCTTTAAGCTGTGTCTCCTCTGGAAGGCTGGATGAAAAACCGTTTAGATATAACCAGGGATGGTTTATTCCTTCCGGCTCGAATACCAATGGGTGGCGATCACGATCGGGAAAGCGCACGATTTTATCTTCAATCGAAGGACAATAACGGGGGCCGGTCGATGTAATTGTACCGTTGTACAGGGGCGATTCCGTTATCCGTTCGCTGATGTAATTATGTGTGTCCTGGTTTGAATATACCCGCCAGCAGCATTCCTGGGGAAGATGACGTTCTTTTGTTTCTTGGGAGAAGAACCACTCTTCGTCGTCTGTATCCTGGCGTTCGAGGATATCAAGGTTAACAGAATCCTTTAGTACACGGGGAGGGGTACCGGTTTTAAAGCGCCTCAGCTCAAATCCTTGTTTTCGCAGGCTGTCCGACAGATCATTGGAAGCATCTTCACCGTAACGTCCCGAAGACCAGTTTTTGCTACCGACATGTACCAGCCCCCGCAGGAAAGTGCCGCTGCACAACACAATCTTAGACGCTGATATAAAACCGGAGTTTTTACATTCAACACCGGTTGTCTTCTGATTGGATGTTACTAAACCAACAGCTTCGTCCTCGATTATGTCTACTTCAGGATATCTTTCTGCAAGCAGCTGGCTGATTTGTTGGGTATAAGTATCCCGGTCAACCTGTGCACGGGGCGACCAGACAGCCGGTCCCTTGGAACGGTTCAACATCCGGTATTGAATGGCGGAAAGGTCTGTGGCAACAGGCATCAGGCCGTCCAGGGCGTCAATCTCGCGAATCAATTGACCTTTTGCGGTACCGCCCATGGCGGGATTGCACGACAAACGCGCCAGCGCGTTTTTATCCAGCGAGATCAGCGCGGCATTTACACCAACCCTGGAAGCTGCTGCTGCTGCTTCAACACCTGCGTGTCCGCCGCCTACTATGATAACATCGTAATTCATTAATTACCGTTTATATTCCATTTCCCGAACGGAGAAAATACAAAATATTATAGAACTTGCACCAGAATAAATCTCACACAAGAGAGTTTGACGGTATTTCCGAAATCCCACTGTGTTCAGAACCGAACCCCTAACTCTCGACCCGCCACCACAGAAAAACAATCCTTTTCTCTCGAAACGACCCCCGATTATCCCAGTCAACGCTCCTTTTCCAACGAGCTTAAACAAGGGTGTCGTTGCGAGGAACCGTAGCGCAGCAAAGCTTGCGATGTGCGAAGCACAGCCGTGAACATCACGAAGTGACGAAGCAATCTTGGTTTTCAACTATGTTTGTATGTTTCACGTGAAACATCATTTGCCGATACAGAAATTACTGAAGATGTTATTCAGAATATCCTCGTTTGTTATTTCGCCTGTTATTTCACCGAGGGAATTCAGGGCAGCCCTCAGATCTGTCGCTGTCAGCTCCAGCCCTGCTTTGCCAATTAAACCATCGACAGCACTGGTCAGCGATTCTTCAGCCTCCTCAAGCAGGCTCGCGTGACGCCCTTCAAGCACAAGCAACTCTTCCGGATCAAAATCTTTCAGCAGGGTACTTGAAATCAAGCCTTGCAATTTATCCACGTTGAAGCCGGTTTTAGCGCTGATTTTCAGGGCAGGCTTCTTTTTAAATTGTTCTATCTGTTCTCTATCACCGACATCGGCATTGTCCAGAACGTCTGCCTTGTTAATGACACAAAACAGGTTGTCCTGCCCGGGAATATTTCCAGGTGGTGGTGTAAAGTCCGGAGGTGAAATCAACCAGATTATAATATCAGCCAGGCTGTAAAGCTCTTCGGCCCTTCGTGTTCCTTCACGTTCGATTTCATCATCGGAATCCCGCAGACCTGCTGTATCCACAAGCCTGACAGGAACACCTTTTATATCCAGGGTTACGTCGATATAATCACGTGTGGTGCCCGGTGTTTTACTGACAATAGAACGTTCATAACCGGCAAGATGATTCATGAGTGTTGATTTACCCGAATTAGGCGCCCCGGCAATTACAACGGTCGCTCCCTGGTGAAGATAACGCCCGGAATGATAATGTTTAATAAGGTGGTTGATCTCGTTCAGCAGCGAGGATATTTTATCCTTCAGGTTTCTGTTGTCTTCAAGCTCGATGTCTTCTTCGATAAAATCTATTCCCACCTCGACCTTTGTGATTATATCAAGCAGGTTGTCCCGGATTTCTCCAAGTTTACCTTTTAATCCACCCGAAAGTAATTTTGCTGCAGAACGTGCGGCCATTTGAGTTTTTGCTTCTATCAGCAGGGAAACTGCTTCAGCCTGGTCAAGTGACATTTTACCGTTTAGAAACGCCCTCGAGGTAAATTCTCCCGGATTGGCGGGACGTGCGCCAAGATCGATAAAACGATTCAAAACACCCCTTGTTACTTCCATGCCGCCGTGGCACATGAACTCAACAAGGTCTTCACCGGTATATGAATTCGGCGCCTTGTATGGTAAAAGTATCCCCTGGTCAACCAGGTTGCCATTATCGTCAAAAAGATCCGTCAGAACGGCCTTCTTGTGCTTCAGATCAACATCTGCAGGCAACACGCCGGAAGCCCTGGCGGAAATTTCCCACGCCTTCGGACCTGAAAGCCGAACTATTCCCAGGGCTCCTTTGCCTTCGGGGGATGCTATTGCGACAATTGTATCCATACTCAATACATGAAAGCCGGCACACTATCAGGTGTTCCGGCTCTGCAACCACGTTAAACAGCTATATAATTAATCAGCGTTTTCCGCCACCTTTTCTAACTTTTTTTGCTGCCGCTTCTCGCTCCTGGACAGCCTTTTCTACCATTTCCTCCAGCTTGGGATCTTTTACCTTCATCAGCTTTTGCTGTGCCCAGCTAAGCAGGTTGAACAATGTATAGTACAACGTCAATCCACTGGGAAAATTATTAAAGAGGAAAATGAACATCGCCGGCATCATGTACAACATCATCTTCTGGTTTGGATCGGTCATTGTCTGCTTAGACTGCAGGAACGTACTGACCGCCATGATGATGGGGAGTACACATACATGGGCGCCGTATAGAGGGATATTAAACGGCAGATGGAACAGAATATCCGGCATCGACAGATCGTTTATCCAGAGCATAAAAGGAGCACCACGAAGTTCAATTGTTGAACGGAAGACAATAAACAACGCATACAACAGCGGCATCTGGAGAAGAACAGGCCAGCATCCTCCGGCGGGATTGACCTTGTACTCCTTGTAAAGGCCCATGACCTCTTTTTGCATCCGTTGTGGTTCGCCCTTGTACTTCTCCTGCAGGGTTTTGATCATCGGCTGCAGGGTCTGCATCCTCTTTGTGGACTGGTACGATTTATGGGTTAACGGCCAGACAATTACCTTAATCAGGATACTGAAAACAATCAGCACAACACCGTAATTCGGTATAAATGTATGCAGCCATTTCAGTGTCCAGAGGATAACCTTGGAGAACGGTTTAATAATCGCCCAACCCCAGTTCATCGTTAGCTCTAAGGTTGGATCTACCTCGTTGATAAAACTCTGCTCCAGCGGACCCAGGTACAATGAAACATGACGGCTGATATCACCCTTCGGAATGTTAAAAACAAGCCCTGTTTCGAACAGTTTCGGAGGGTATTTTCCGTTATATATTTCGTCCGGCCAGGTATACATTTTTACGCCGCTGGCTGGCTGCTCCGGCACAAGGGCAAGCAGGAAATATTTTGTTCTCTGTGCCACCCAGTTTGTAGGGCCGGTTGCCAGCTCCTCGTCGGCCTTTTTACCCTTGGACTTAAATGTCTCCTTCGACTGCCCCATCAGGAAATTTGCCTGGGTGTAGTACGTTTCCTGGGCAGTATCCTCTTCGGTTGTAGCCATCCCACCGCCCCAGGTAAACAGGACATTGGCGGCACCCGTAAGCTCCTCTATTCCTCTGCTATCTATAAAAATATCAACCACATAGCTGGCTGGGTGGAATACATATGTTTCGCGGTAATACTTGTCGCCTCCAAGCTCAAGCAGGAAGCTCAAGGTGTCCGGGTAGCTGTCTTCACGAAGGTTGACAGACCTTTTGTTTACCTTGAAATTTTTCTCGTCAGTGCGTAATAGGCCCCTGCCGCCCCTGGCCTGCATCACGAGGTTTCTTCCAGTAAAACGATAGGGCACAAGCTGTTCTTCTTCCTGGAGATAGGGTTGTGTTGGAAGAATTATCCAGGAAGTAATCGAAGCTCCGCGCGTTGAAAATGTAGCACGGTACAGCGGGGTCGCAATACTGATTTCTTCAGCACTAGCTTCCGGATCAGGAGTATGCCATGCAGCGGGCGATTCGTCGGAAGTTGATTCAAAAATCACCGAAGATTCTTCTACCGGTTGAACAGGCAATCTCTCGACACGGCCCTCCTGGTAATCCTGCCGCCGTTGAGTTTCCTCTTCTGTTGTGCTGTAAGATGAGATATCGGATTCCCTTTGGGACACAGCTAGTGAATCTGTCTCCTCTGGGGGAGAAACAAGCTTGTAATAATAGGGCATCAGGATCAATATGAGACCGATTACTACAAAAGCCAGGATTGTTTTTTTGTCCATGACAATTTTATCGCGGTTTATGGAACAATTTATATCTTAAAATATCAACTAATTGTTAGTGTTAACCAGGACTGTATGCTCACAACAGCCTGATTCCTTTTTACCAGGCACAGGATCAATACCACCCGGATGGAGTGGATTACATTTCGCCACCCGGATAACTGACAAGTACAACCCGTAGAAAAAACCATGTTTTGAAAAAGCCTCTTCAGCGTAATGGCTGCATGTAGGGTAGAAACGGCAACGGCTGCCGATTATGGCAAAAAACGGTGAGCCGATGACATGGTAGATCTTCAACAACGGGACGGCTATTCCGGTTGCCAGTAAACGGTTTATATGTTTAAAAAACTTCCGCATAATCGTTTTAATTATTTAACTTTTTCCAGCATTACTCTGAATTGATCCAGGAAATTATTCCAATCTTCAGGAGGATGATAGAACCTGATCAAAATGTCATAATTTTCTGGAAACAACTGTTTGTTTCTCCTGTAGAACTCCCTGATTCTTCTTCGCGCGTAATTACGTTTTACCGCACCTCCGAATGGGCGGATGGGCACAATACTCCCGAACCGTCTCCTGGAAGAGGGTAAAAAAAAAGGGTTACGCCTTTCCCGCGCACCCTCTGACCTTCCTCGAGCAGCCTTTGGAAAACAATTCGTCCACGAAGGATATCGCTTTTATCCAGGTTTTCTTCTGGCTTAGGCATCGGAAACGGAAAGACGCTTACGTCCCTTGGCGCGACGACGTTTTAATACCATACGTCCGCTTTTGGTTGCCATCCTGGCCCTGAAGCCGTGCTTGTTACGACGTTTGCGGTTATGGGGTTGATACGTTCTTTTCATGATAATCTTCTATTAAATCGGTTTAACTTGTTCGAGCATCTCGAAAAATCAAGAGCATGGCCTTATTTTCAAAACTTCCAAATATAGCCGAGACCCTTAAAAGAAGCAACTCCAACCTTTAATCCTCTGTTAAATGGGAGACCTCTTTTTTAGCATCTTGTTCTAGGGTACATTAAGCATGCCTGGAATATACCGGCAACAGTGTTCCGATGAAATAATGCTCGGGAGAATGTGCTGAATGCATGTTTTTCGCCGTTTTTCAAAATACCTGGTCAAATACTGGTTCCATATTCTGCTGGTATTGTTGTGTACATGGCTGTTTGTAGCGTTCTCCTCAGCCGCATACTGGCTTGGAGCGTCATTCCTGCAAACTCTTTTCGCAGGTGGCCTGGAGACGGTTGCGGAGCCTGGCAAAGCATCGTCAATAAACGACACGCTTAAGTACTGGACAGCTTCTCTTATCGGGGGAGAAACACCACTGGATACATTGACCAGGGCAGCAATAGCTATTTTTGTCGCCTTCCTGGCGAAAAATCTCTTCAGTTATCTCCAGTTGTATTTTGTCAGTTTTGTCGAGCAGCGGGTTATCAAGGATCTGCGGGATCAATTATTCACACATCTTCTCCGGCAGGACCTCTCTTTTTTCCACGATCAACGCCGTGGCCACCTGATTTCAACTGTACTTAGCGACGTTGAAGTGCTCAACCAGTCATTGAACAAGAGCTTCACAAAAGCGATTCGTGACCCGATTAATGCCCTGGTTGTTCTCGGCCTGTTACTGGTTATCAGTCCGAAACTGACCATGGTGGCGATTATCATAGTTCCGGCCGTCGGTTGGACAGTGCAGGTACTGGGAAAAAGGATCAAGAAACACGCCGTACATGTACAGGAAGCCCTGGCCAGGGTGACGGGTCATCTCCAGGAATCAGTGGGTGGAATTCGTGTTATTAAAGCGTTTGTGGGGGAGAGATTTGAAAGAGACCGTTTCAGCAACCTGACAAAATCGCATTTCAAAAGTTCGCTATCCCGCGAAAAACTCAGGCGGATGGTAATCCCGCTGAACGAAGTCGTTGGTGTGATAATTATCAGCGGCCTGCTATATTTCGGCGGCGAACAGGTCTTGATCAGGGGCACAATCAGCAGCGAGGATTTTATCCGCTTTCTTGTGCTTCTCTTTGCGCTGTTGACTCCCATTTTGAGCCTCACAAACCTTACAGCAAATATACGTGTAGCTGAAGCTGCAGGGGGGCGAGTTTTTAGCCTGCTTGACACAGTTCCAGGGCTGAAGGAAGCAGGAATCAAGGAGTCCGATCTTTCCTTCAATAAGAGCCTGGAAATAAAGAATGTCAGCTTTAAGTATGGAGCAGGCAGCCCGGTAGTTCTGGAAAACATATCTCTGGAAATTATTCCGGGTGATAAGATATCGATTATCGGGAAATCGGGATCGGGCAAATCCACATTGTTAAATCTTTTGCCACGGTTCTATGATCCATCCCAGGGATCCATCCAGCTTGATGGTGTTGATATCATGCAGGTAGACCTGAATACGTTACGCAAAAAATTTGGAGTGGTGACCCAGCAGGTTATTCTCTTTCACGACACTGTGACCGCCAATATCGCTTATGGTGAAATGGGCGCTACAGAATCAGCCATCAAAGATGCGGCAAAATCAGCTTACGCGCATGATTTTATCAGTGCTCTTCCGGAGGGATACGACACCATTGTCGGTGAACAAGGGGCGTTACTTTCCGGAGGCCAACGTCAGCGGATTAGCATAGCGAGAGCATTGCTGCGTAACCCACCGATTGTTCTGCTGGATGAAGCAACGAGTGCGCTGGACGCGGAGTCAGCTGATGAAATAAACGCAGCGCTGGAAAAACTGATGCAGGGCAGAACTGTTATTTCGGTTTCCCATCGTCTTTCATCAGCGATAAACGCAGACAAAATAATCGTACTGGACAAGGGCAAAATTGTCGGCATTGGAAAACACGATGATTTGCTGCAGGACAACCAGGTTTACATGACCCTTGCCAGGCAACAGAAAATAATTTCAGAAGACGAGATTACGGCAACGAACTAAGATCGTCGCCTGTATACTCAATAGTTTCAGGAGTTTGGATTGTCAAAAGCCCGTGTGGTTGCGGTTTGTTCAAGTGATTCATGGTCTGGCACGGAAAAATGGGTGTTGAGGGCATGCGAGGAGTTGCTTAAGCGAAAACGCAAAGTTCGTCTTGTGGCGCGTTCTCCCGAATTGTTCTCTTTTCGCCGAACCATCAACCTGCCTGTTGACCACCTTTCCATGGGCAACCAGATGGATTTAAAAAGTGTGGTACAACTGGCGGCACACTTTAGAAAACACTCCGATGTTGTCATCCTGACCCGTGTTCGCGATTACTGGCTTGGAGGCCTGGCGGCAAGGTTGGCAGGTGTACCGGTGCTGCTAAGGCTGGGGGTAGTCCGTAGGCTAAGGGATAAATATATCATGGACCGGCTAAGGTATGGAAAGCTGCCTGCTGAAATCCTGGTAAACGCTGAAGCAATTCGTGAATCACTTTATAAAACCAGCTGGATGAAATCGAAGCCGGTTCATGTGGTTTACAATGGTGTTGATGCCCCGGGAAAACTTCCCGAACAGAAAAAGGAAATATCAAGGAAGCAACTTGGTGTCCCCCTGGATGATATCTTGATCCTTGGGGCTGGCAGGCTGGCTGTGGAAAAACGGTGGGACTGGTTTGTAAACGCTTTTGCGCGACTCGTGGACAGGGAATATCCTGTAACAGCGCGTCTTTTGGGTCGTGGTAACGAAAGAGACAGAATTCTTGCGCAAGTCAGGGAGATGGATCTTAGCACTCATTTTTTGATGCCCGGAGAACGACGGGATTCACACATCTGGCTCGCTGCTGCCGATATAGTAGTTCTCCCATCTTCAAACGAGGGTATTTCGAACACGATGCTCGAAGCAATGGGACGTGAAGTTCCCGTAATCGCAACACAGTCTGGTGGAGTAAACGAGATTTTTCGCAACAACGAGCATGTAGTTCTTGTAGACAGAGATGATTTCGATGGATTCGCGGAGAACCTTGAGGTACTCGTTAAAGATATTGAGCTCCGAAAAAGGGTAGCTAAATCAGGGTATAGCAAGGTAAAAGAGTTGTTTACCTGGAGCAGTATGACAGATGCTGTTGAGAATATTGTGGATAACCTGGCAAATGCTTAGAAATACTCAAGAGAAAACAAATTGAAAATTCTCTTCGTCAATTTTGCGAAAGCACACGAGTGGGGTGGAGGAGAGGCCTGGACCATATATACCGCCAGGGGCCTTGCCGACCTTGGGCATGAAGTAAAAATAGTAGGCAGGACAGGTTCACATGTTTATCAAAATGCCCGGTCAGCAAAACTGGATACCGATTTTTTAGATGTTGGCATTGATTATTCAATTCCTGCTATAAGATCGTTAAGAGATACAATAAAAAAGTTTAACGCAGATATTGTAATTGTCCACCACAACAAGGATTTACGTACTGCCGGTGTTGCTGCTAAACTTAACAGGACGCCCGTTGTTCATCGAAACGGATTTCCAATTCTCAGGAACAACTGGCGGAATCACCTATCCTACAGAATGACATCGAGAATCCTGACAAATTCGCAACGCATAAAGGATCATTATTCAACCTTTTCCTGGATTGATACACATAGAATAGATGTTGTTCCCAATGGAGTGTCATCTGAACTTTTGGAAGTCAACAGGAAGACCCAATCTGGTTTTATCTCTGAAGTAAGGTCTCAATGGGGGGTACAACCCGGAGAAATGGTCGTTGCTTACGCAGGGCGGTTGACGAAAGTTAAAAGGGTGGAAGACCTTGTTTTGTCCATTGGAAAGGTTAAAGAAAAATTTCAATTGAAGCTAGTGATCATTGGAGCTGGTGGAGAGAGGGAGAGATTGGTCAAGGCAGCAGTTGAAGCAGGAGTTGAATCTCGAGTCTATTTCACAGGTTTTAAAGAAAACGCTTCAAAATTACTGATCGCGGCAGATCTTGTTGCCCTTCCTTCTGCCGAAGAGGGAATGCCGAATATGCTGATGGAGGCTATGGCGCTTGGTGTTCCGGTAGCCGCGACACCCGTGGGCGACGTCCCGTATCTACTGGACAAAGGGAACGCAGGATGGCTGATTCCTGTTGGAAACATTGAACAATGGACGGACCTGTTGCATTCAACAAAAGCTAATCCGGGAACGCTGGATGAAAAAGGTCTTGCAGCCAGGGAGAGAATAAAAAGCAACTTTTCAATGGAAAAGATGTTAAAGGGTATAGAACTTTCACTTGCCAAGGCGTGTAATATTGATGCATAATACGCCTTCAATTTATTAAATGAAGAAGTTTTCAGGATAATTGGATGAAAGACCCCCGGTTTTCCAGGGCCTGGTGGCGCAAAAAACTTTTTTCTCTGTTTGGAAAAGTTGTACGTTCGCCAAAAGGAGCTTCCCCGCCTTTACCAAAAAATCCCAGGCGAATACTGGTTTTAGCTCCTGTGCTGAGAGGGGACTATATAGTAATATCACCGCTGCTCAGCGGCCTGGCGATGGCTCGTCCCAGGGCAGAAATCGGGGTGGTTGTCACAAAAGCCAGCCTTGATCTTGCCCAGGCAGATCCAATTGTCCACCATGTAATACTGTATAGAAAGCTTCCCGGCTGGCCGAAATCAATTTTAGAGGTTTTTAATTATAAACCAGATATCGTTGTTCTCCCCAAGGCACATCCGGCGTTTACTGAGAGTATGCTGCTGATGGTCAGCAGGGCTCCGTTCAGGGTTGGACTGTCCCACATAAACCATAACGCCCTGCTTACACACCGGATTCCACACGCGTTCGAAAAGGAACATCGCAGCGAAGCGAATTCACGTTTGCTGGAACCATTCGGGTTAGATTCGGCGACAGTAAACAGGCGTCCCCATATTGGCAAAGACGAAGATGCTGAAATTCGTGCTGAAAAATTTTTTGAAGACTGGGATGGTGATAATCCCTGGATTTCAATAAATGTTTCCGCGGGATCGCCGGTAAGAATCTGGCCGGCATCATATTGGAAAGAACTTATTGCATTAATCCATGATTCACGGCCGGAGTTCAATTTCCTTGTCCTGGGTTCACCTGAAGACAGGGATATTTGCGAGGAGGTAGCCGCGAAAGCCGACTATATCAGAACAGTTCAGACAAAAAGTTTCCTCGATGCTACGGCGTTGATGTTTCATACTAGGATGCTGATAAGCCCCGATACCGGTTCGGTTCATGCCGCAGCGGCACGAGGCATACCGGTTGTTGTTCTCTATAATTCAGACAGGGTAAACTACATCAGGTTTGCTCCGCAAAGTATTCCCCACAGGGCAATATTCCCGGAAACAGGTCACGACGTTAACAATATTGCTCCTGTTACAGTCTTTAATGAGGTCGTTGTGCTATTGTCGGAAATAGATCTATGACCTCCCGGAATGGTAGCAGAATCCCGGACCTGCCCTTTAAAAACAGCCCGCTGAATAATTCAACCCCACCCGTTTTTCCGAAACTGTGGACTTTTGTCGGTACGGCCTGGATGGTTGCGGTTGGGGTATCTTTTTTCCTCCCGCAATGGGTGTCACTTATCATCTCGCTCTCGGGTGGACTGTTGTCGTCAATCGCTATTGTCACCCGTCAACTGCCCCTGCCACGCAATAACAAGACGGTAAAACTTGCGTTAATCTTGCTGATATTTCCGATTATTACGTGCCTGTTGACCGAACAGCCCGGAAGCAACCTGGCTATCTTGGCGACATCATCCACATTATTCTTCAGTGTTGTCCTGGGAATGATGGTGTTGTTGCGGGAACGAAAAAGCCTTAGGTCAACCTGGTTTATTCTCCTCAGTGTTGTACTAGCCGCTTTCGTAATACAGGGTATGTATTATTTCTCTTCCGATCAAAAAGGAAGTTTCCTTATAAACAACCAGGGTTTGTTGTTGATGACGGCAATTGTGTCCCTGGCTGTTGTTTACCCCCTGAAAAGCAAAGCATCGATTCCAGGATGGTTATTGTTGGTCATGCTGTTTATTGTTGTCGGATTATACGGTTCATTTGGAACCTGGGTGGGAGTAGCTGTGGGTACCGTTGTTTACCTGACGGTGCAGGGCAAGAACAACAATCGATATGCACCTGTTATCGGTATAATAGTGGTGCTGCTCTTTTACCTGGTCTCATTGTCACAATGGGGACAGGGGGAAGGCCTTAACGGAATTTTTAATTCAGATATTGAAACACAAAGATTCCAGGTGGATTTATCAAGTCCCAGCGGCAGACAGTTCTGGTTCGGGACTGGTTTTGAAAATTGGCAGGATATTGAAGCAACCGGCATTGAAAAGTACGGTCTTTCACCAGTAAGCCTCGAAAACATTGGAAATGACTGGTTATTCCTCTGGCTTTCCACCGGGATACTGGGCATCATTTCAGTAATAATACTGCTGAGCGTATTAGTTCGTGAAAGCTACAAGGATTTGAAATCGTGGGATAAGCTGAACACCGCCAGGCACCTCTACCTCGGTGGCGTTATAGCGATTATATCAATGGTTATATCGTCGTTTTTCCAGGTAAACGTGGCGGACGGTCAATTTCTGCTCGTGCTGTCTGTCGCCTTCGGTCTGGTTTTCATGTCACGTGAAAGGTTGATTCACGAAGATTTTACCCGGCACCCAAGACGGAAACAAACCCATCTAAAAGAACATTTCCGCGAGCTGGTGTCTGCATCGAAGTCTTTGCTGATATTTTTATCGTCGATCTTCTTCACTCAAAGAACGGAAGACACATCTGTTTTCAGGAGAACAATCGATCCAGACTCCGAAACAATTTACTGTCCCTATACAAATAATCAACCAAACTGGATTCCGGTCTTTATCCATATACACTCAAACCGGTGGGAGGGAGCGTTTTCGCCGGAGGATACGGTTTCACATTTTGAATCAATTAATGCCGGTGCGGTCGTCCTCACTGACCACAACAGGATTACCGAAGCAGACCATCCACTTGCTTTTTTACCTGCATACGAACACGGTTGGGGGTTCCATTCACGACACGTATTGGTACTCGGGGCACAAAAAACAACAACAGAATTAAATCCTTTAAGATTTCTAGGCAATAGATCGAATCCAGCTACTCTTAGTGGTTTGCGAAAAACAGGAGACTATTTGATCCTGGCTCACCCTGAAAGTAAAAACGCCTGGAAAGAATCAGATGTCAGGGAGCTAGATTATGACGCGATCGAGGTTTTTAACAAGTCTGCCGTCAGCGAGGACCTTTGGGACGAAGCCCTTACATCTGGACGCCTGGTGTGGGGAACGGCCGGAGACGATTGCCACGATCTCCGTAGCCGCCATCAAACCGGTAAAAGGTATATCCTTGTCGACCTACCGGATGGTGAAGCGCTTGATAGAAACACTCTGATCGAGATCCTGCGGGGAGGCCATTTTCTCTCGGTCTGGCACCAGTCCAGGGAATTGACAACGAAAACACCTTCTCACGAGTTGGCACTTCCCAAGTCTTTCTCCTGGAAAGGGGGCCGGTTAGAGATAGTATTTGATAAACCAGTTGAGAAAGCTGAGCTGATCGGAGCTGGAGGAAAGCATTTAGGAGAATTTCTACACACTGAAAATGTAAAAGTACAACTTGAAACGAGTGAACCGTACCGAAGGGTAGTTTATGAAAGTGCCGGGCATCGGATTATTCTGAATCCGGTGGCGAGAATCTCGAAAAGTGCTTAATATTTAGTGGAATTCAAAAGGTTATTTTCCTGCCAATCACACTGCCATATTGACACCAAAGCCTTCTTTTGCCCCTTGACGAACATTCTGTGAAACAATTAAAACGATGTTTATACAACACTAACACAGGAATGGGATTCTGGCACGGGAGTTGTGCTGTATCTATTCGGAATTACATTGATTTTTAGTCGAATAAAAAAGTAGAACAAAGCATGGATATAAATAAGCTTACTCAAAAATCACAGGCAGCAATTCAGGTTGCCCAGGACAAAGCGTCACAACATGGTCATGTTGAAGTCGACATTGAGCATCTACTCCTGGCCTTGCTTGAACAGGAAAAGGGCCTCGTCCCAAGAATACTGGAGTTGCTCGAGGTGCCCTTGGAGGCTGTATCCGCCGATGTAGAACGTAACCTGCGAAACCGTCCCAGCCAGTCCGGCCCGGGTGCCGAACTTGGTAAGGTTTATATCTCGAACAGGCTGAACCGGATATTAGTTCAGGCAGAAGACGAAGCAAAAAGGCTAAAGGACGAGTATGTATCGGTTGAACATCTTTTTCTGGCAATGCTGTCGGAAGATTCAAATTCAGCGCTGGGAAGAATACTCTCTCGGTTTAATGTAGACAAAAACAGGGTATTAAAAGCTCTGACGGATATTCGTGGCAGCCAGCGGGTTCAAAGCGCGAATCCAGAAGATACATACGAAGCGCTGCAAAGATTCGGCAGAGATCTTGTTGCCGAGGCAAACGCGGGAAAACTTGAACCGGTTATCGGCAGGGACAATGAAATACGACGAATTATCAGGATTCTGAGTCGTAAAACTAAAAACAATCCTGTCCTGATCGGTGAGCCTGGTGTAGGAAAAACAGCCATAGTGGAAGGCCTTGCGCACAGGATAGTCCGTGGAGATGTACCTGAGAGCCTGAAGAACAAATCGGTCTTTTCACTGGACATGGGCTCATTGATCGCCGGCGCAAAATTCAGGGGTGAGTTCGAAGAGCGCCTGAAAGCTGTATTGTCCGAGATTAAACAGTCAGAAGGACGAATATTACTTTTTATCGATGAATTGCACACGATAGTCGGTGCCGGGAAGGCTGAGGGCGCCATGGACGCCGGCAATATGCTGAAGCCGATGCTGGCGCGCGGTGAACTTCATTGTATCGGTGCAACTACTCTTGATGAATACCGCAAACATATTGAAAAAGATGCTGCCCTGGAACGGCGGTTCCAGACAGTCCAGGTAGACCAGCCCATGGTTGAAGATACAATATCCATCCTTCGTGGATTGCGTGAACGGTTCGAAGTTCACCACGGGGTGAAAATCCAGGACAACGCCCTTGTTGCGGCCGCAGTATTGTCCCACCGTTATATTACAGACCGTTTCCTTCCAGATAAGGCGATAGACCTGATAGATGAATCCTGCGCCATGATTCGCACCGAAATAGATTCTCTTCCGGCAGAACTTGATGACACGTCTCGCAAAGTTATGCAGCTTGAAATAGAAGAAGCAGCACTAAAAAAGGAAAAGGATAAATCCAGCAGGCAACGATTGGAATCCCTGCAGGCAGAACTTGAATCTGAACGAAAGAAATCAGAAACGTTAAAATTGCAATGGGAAAAGGAGAAGAAAGCAATTGAGGTGGTCAGCAACCTCAGGGAAGAGATTGAAACGGTAAGAAACCAGGTTGACCAGGCTGAGAGAGAGTACGATCTGAACAAAGCTGCCGAACTGAAACATGGAAAACTTCCCGATCTTCAGAAACGTCTTAACCTTGAAGAGACAAGGCTTAATGAACGGCAGAATGGCCAGAAGTTACTCCGAGAGGAAGTGACAGAAGAGGAAATAGCCGATATCGTCAGCCGTTGGACAGGTATTCCAGTCAGCAGGTTGGTGGAGGGAGAACGTGAAAAGCTCCTGAAGCTGGACAAGGTTCTGCATAAAAGAGTAATAGGACAGGACAAAGCTGTAAAGCTTGTGGTGGACGCGGTTATCCGGGCACGCAGCGGTATCAAGGATCCCGGACGACCAATAGGCAGCTTTTTGTTTCTTGGCCCAACAGGTGTTGGTAAAACAGAGCTGGCTAAAACCCTTGCCGAGGCTCTGTTCGACAGCGAAGACAACATGGTTCGAATAGACATGAGCGAATACATGGAACGTTTTGCTGTCTCCCGCCTCGTTGGTGCCCCGCCGGGCTATGTCGGGTACGATGAGGGTGGACAGTTAACCGAGGCTGTTCGTAGAAAACCCTACACTGTCGTCCTGTTTGATGAAATCGAGAAAGCACACCCTGATGTATTTAACATCCTTCTACAGGTTCTCGATGATGGGAGGATAACCGACAGCCAGGGAAGAAATGTTAATTTTAAAAACACGGTTTTAATCTTAACCAGTAACATTGGATCAACCCATCTTCTCGAGGGTATTTCAAAAGATGGAGAATTATCGGAACAGGTAAAATCAGTTGTCTTCGATGAGCTTCGGCGAGGATTTAAACCGGAGTTCCTGAACAGGCTTGATGATATCGTTTTATTTAAACCACTTCTGCTTGAGGAATTGAAAAAAATCGTTGACCTTGTTATTTATAGCCTGGAAGATCGACTTAGGGAACGCAGGATCAGATTATCCGTGTCGGATGCAGCGAAGGAATTTATCGCCAGAGAGGGATTTGATCCTGTTTTCGGGGCACGTCCGCTAAAACGATTCATTCAACATGAACTGGAAACACAAATCGGAAGATCTCTGCTCTTTGGAGATGTAGAAGAAGGTTCCACCCTCTTTGTGGAAATGAAAAACGGCAAGATTTCTGTGAAAACAGAAACAGATGACAGATGAATATATTTCGGTTTCACAAGCACGCAAAAAATTGATCATTTCAGCCGGGGGCGGGTTGTGATTTTAGGGGCGATCAGGCATTCACCTTTAATGATACATTTTGAGTTTGATTCAGTGTAAATGAATCATAATTCAAGCCGATGGATTTCCTCGACCATCAGAGACCATCGTTTTCAATTCTCTATGTCGTTTGCATTCCTCATGAGGGATTTCTTCATTAGAAAGTCTTTGAAAGTGGATTTGCCGGGTAGTCTATTTACAAAGAAGCTGTTCCTCCTGGAAAACCAAATCTTTCTTGAGGAGAATTTCCTCATATACACACTTGGTAAACCGAAAATTCGAGGCTGGCAGGATGATTTATGCAAATTCTAGGCGAAGATTAGTTCAAAATTTGATCTAACACTAAGGGGCGGTCAGCAAAAATTCATCAAGAAATTCTTCCAGATCTTTTCGCAAGTTCATTTCCAATTGTTAGCAGCAGAAGCACAACAACTAAGTCTGGAAGGATTAGCCTTATAGATCGATCAGTCTAAATAGCCATTAGAGAACATCTCTTTTAAATATGCCTTCAGAATACTATTTAGACCTCTTTTCGATATACCTGTTTGTGATAATACGATCAAACCCACCGTATTTACGGTTAACACCCTGGCCAGGGCACGTGGTTCCTGGCCGTATGTAAGCTGTCCCTTACGATAAGCTACAGACAACGAGTTAAAAAACGCGCTATTTAAGTGTTCATAATAACTTTTGACCTTTTTTTCGATCTCCTCGTCATTGGTTGCGAAGTCTGTTGTTGCCCTGATTATCAGGCAACCTCGCTTTATATCGTTGTTATACAACAACCTTAGAAGCTCTTCATAAAACTTCTTAATTGCGTTGAGGTCTGCCTCTGGGGCTTCCAGTGTCTCAAATAGTTTATTTACAATATTATTCTCGTAATAGTCCAGAACCTCAAGGTAGAGTTTTCTTTTTGACTTAAAGGTATTATACATGCTTTGACGGCTGATTCCCATGCAAGCAAGCAGGTCGGACACGGAAGTTGCTTTGTACCCATTAGTCCAAAACAGATCCATTGCCTTTTCTAAAACCAGGTTGGTTTCAAACTCACGTCTTCTAGGTGACATTGGGTGTTTTTAACCTCATTTTCTTTTGGAACGAACGGTCAAATAAGTTAACATGTCGCCCTGCCGGGTTTCAAGTGCTGCTAAGTGTCAAAAGCATTTTTGCCGCCCAGGCCACACAAGAGGGTGACTACAAAGTAAATTATTTATGATCTTTTTCTATATGTCTGTTTCTATCATAGTTTTCGGGGGAAATTTCTTCGCTGTCAGCATCAAATTGTCAAAATATTCCATTTCACCCCGAAAAAATTTCTGGATCTTCTTCTGAATTTTCCTCACCTGTCATCTATTTTTAATATCGGCAAGATTCATTTTCATGTTAATCGGATTTAATCCCATATTAGCATTACAATAGTTCTGTAGTCCAAAATCATAAGAAGATTCTAAAAAATTTTGAGATAAAAACGCGTAAGAATCTGTTAAACATATCGTAAAAATATTCTCCGTCAATTATCTCTATGAGAACACAATTATGAGACAAAAACAGCAAATAACTGATGTTTTGTTATTCACAGCCCGACACCGCATGATAAAGAATAAAATCAAAAATCAGCAAATAGGAGAATATTTCGTCAATTACAACGAAAAATTCATTCACAACCTGACACCACCGACGAGAAGCAATGTTGTTTTCACAACACGGCCCTTCGTTTAGGCTGCATATGTCTTTGTTAGGGGATATGACCTGAAAAGTGGATGAAAGAAAAAGGGAGAACGACTAGAATGTTCCCACAATTATACTGTCCAGAGGTCTTTTAGGGACGTGATGAATCTCTTCGCTGTCTCTCCAGTAGTTAAACTGGCCAGGATCTGGCATATCTTCGATAACTACCTTTTCACCGGGATAGCCGAGTGATATTGCAAGCTTAATTTCGTAATCGTCGGAGATAGAAAGAATCTTTTTAATCTTTTTCCTTTTGATAGAAGCCAGCATGCATGATCCGATTCCCCTGCTGGCCGCTGCGAGGACAATTGTCTGTGCAGAAATACCGAGGTCGATGTCTACTGTACACCCTGTACTCATATCTCTCAGAATTACGATATATGCGGTAGGTCTTTCCGTTTCATCGGGACCATTCCAGTCTTTTAACGCTCCAGCCCATTGCAGACACTGGAAAATCTCTTCGCGTACACCAGAATTGGTTACTAGGATGTATCTTAGTGGTTGATGATTTCTTCCGGAAGGAGTCAGCCGGGCAGTATCTATAATTTGATGAAGATCGTCAAGGGTAACCGGTTTATCGTTACTATATCTGCGTATAGATCTGCATTTTCTGGTAAGTTCATGAAAATCTTCTGTCAGCATGAAATTTTCCACCTAATAAGGAATAGACCAGGAATAATAATTATACTTTTAAACTCTCCAGGGCAACAGTACTCTGTATATCCAGGACGTTATCAAAATTATTAACGAAGATGTCGACCAGCTGCGGATCAAACTGTTTTCCTCTACCTTCGACAAGAAGGCGAACAGCTTCTTCGTTGGAAAAAGCTCTTTTATAAGGTCGTTCGCTGGTCAGGGCATCAAAAACGTCAGCCACCGCGCATATCCTTCCCCAGACAGGAATCTCATCACCGGCTAAGCCGTTCGGGTAACCCATCCCGTCCCACCGTTCATGGTGAGTCAGCGCAATAATCTCACCCGCCTGCAACAACTCCGATGACGAGTCCCGGAGAATCTGCCTGCCGTAAAGGGTATGTTTCCTCATCAGCTTCCATTCTTCAGCATTCAACTTTCCCGGCTTCAGCAGGATCTCTTCGGGGGTGCCTATTTTGCCAATGTCATGCATCGGGCTGGCGTGAAGGATCAGCTCAACTTCATGTGGCGGTAAATGCAGTTTGTTGGCAATTAACGCACAGTACCGGCTCATTCGCTGAATATGGTTCGATGTGTCCCTGTCTTTAAATTCTGCGGCTGACACGAGGCGTTGGATTGTTTCGAGATGTGCGGAACGAAGCTGGTTTTGTGTTTCAACCATCTCGTCAAGAGCTTCGCGAAGAGCGGCTGTTCTTTGCCTGACTGTACTCTCCAGCTCCACCTGGTGTCTTTTGAGGGCGTCCTGTGCATCTTTCATCTGCAGCAGCGACGAAGACCGAGCTTTTATCTCTGTAAGGTCAAAAGGTTTTGAGATAAAATCGTTCGCGCCCACTTCAACAGCCCTTAACCTGTCCTGCCTTCCGGACATTCCTGTTACCATAATTATTGGCAGGTCGTAAACGGAATATTTTTTACGGATGGTTTCGACAACCTCGAATCCATCGATTCCCGGCATAACCACATCTGTTAGTACTAAATCAAACCCGGACTCGAGCTTTGCCAGGGCCTCATGTCCATTACTGGCGGTTTCTACATGATGACCAAGAAATTCAAGCATTTCACGCAGGCTTTCGCGTATATCCTCTTCGTCGTCAACGACTAAAACGCGATTAGGTTCATTCATGAAGAATTCCTCTAAAAAATACTGGACTAATGTAAGCGGCCATCTTGTTTAAGATAAATGAATAAATAAAAAAATCAAAGCTAACCGCAACACTTAAACGCTCCCCGTTGTCTTAAAGGGTGAGTATTTCATGAAAAGAAAACGATGTCTCTAGATTAATTATAAGTAAACGGAAGGGACTTCGACTCAAATCGGGTTAAAGCCCCGTCTTTATTAGGCAGCTTCTTTGGATACAGAACAGGCTCTGCTCGGAGAACTTCAAGCGAAAAAAATAAAATATTCATCAACAAACCTTGCACCGGGATTATAAGTAGGAACAATTTACTATACAGCGTGAACACCCTTTTTGCCGTGGACCTGAAACAGGCTTTAAATAATAACTATGTCTTTAAGAACTTTGACGAAACTAATGATCTAGTGGGGGTAGCCATGAAGTCGCAAACCTGGTGTATTATAGTTTTACTCTGTTTAATCCCGGCACTGGCAACACAAGCACAGCAAACATCTCCTGTAATCGATGGAACCTTAGTAAATCAATATGGGGAAAACCTGCCGTTACCAGTTATACCTGGTAATGTCCCCGGTTTTTCATCCGACTATAATGAACTGGATGAAATAATGGGGGATACACTCTTCATAGGAAACACTTACTGGGAGTCGCAGCATAACGGGACAGTCGGCAGGATGATCGGTTTTGAACCGGATCATCCAGATTACGGACCTACAATCCATATTTCCTGGACAGATCTCTACGAGGAAAACGGAGATCGTCATGTCAAGTTTACCCGGATCTGGGAAGAAGAAAACGAATGGGTAATTGAAGAACCGGACGGTTATGTTGTTGATGGAGGTTCCCGGGCGGGGTACACTACACTCGCGATGAATTCCGAAGATGGAATATCTTTCCCCTCATACCACACTACGCCGGTTGTTGACCTGGAAAGTGCTGTAGCGTTCCAGGATACGGATTTTCCGGATATTTTCTGGGAGTCGATTGTTCCTGCCTTTGGAGGAAACATAAGTGTCTGGCCTCATGTAGCGTGGGGTGAATACAACGGTACCGAGTATATCCACATGGTAAACTCTGAAAACCGGGAAGAGCCGACAGATGCGATGGATATTCTCTACAGTCGCCACGAATATGATCCAGATGCACTGGAAATTGTCACCTCGGAACAATCATTGGTCACTTCGGACGGTATGAATATTGGCGTTGATGTCGCTGTCTCCCATGACGGTGCCCGGGTGGCTGTCGCGACCACAATGAGCCGATTTCATATGTTAAACGAGGGGGATGATGCCAGCCAGTTTAATAATGATATTTACCTCTGGATCAGCGAAGACGCAGGTGAAACCTGGGATTGGGATAACCCCATAGATGTTACTGCTTTCCAGGGCCCGGAGGGGGGTGAAGACCGGGACACTCTGAGGGCATACACCGACTGCAATGTCTATTTCGACTATGATGATGTCCTGCATGTCGCGTTTACTCTTTCACCAACCTACATAGAGCCGAACCTGTCAACCAGCAATATGGGCATGATTTTCCACTGGGATGAGGCATCAAACGTGGTAACCCTGACAGCGGATGGTATGTTCTGGAACATGGCTTTGCCTGGAGCATGGCAGCGTATAGTCGGTCGCCCCAGCATGTACCAGGATCCTGAAAGCGGAATCCTTTGGATGGTTTACCAGCAATATGGTGTCCCGGGCAACAATCTTGATATTTCCGATGATAATTACGCCAATGGTGAAATATTTGTAACCGCCAGCCCGCCGGGTGATTTTTACAGCAGGTTGTGGACAGAAGGTGTAAATATCACGAATACACAATATGACGAGGAGGGTGGAGCCGCGGCAGGTGATTGCGCCAATGAACGCGAACCTTCGATAGCACTCAACAATGACGGCGACTATCTAAACATATTCTATGTTCTGGATCTCGACGCCGGGTTTGTTGTCCAGGAAGAGGGAGAATACACCGATAACCCGGTTGTTTATCACAGGGTGGACAAACAGGACCTGATAGATGAATTTAATTTGAACGCCACCTGGCTGCAGAATATCCCGATACACATTGACTCCACACAGTTCTGGGACGATCTCTATGCCTGGGACTGGGATGATCACGGGGGAACGTTCTTTGCTGAAGATATTACCCTCCAGGAGTTTTTCCTCCATACGGATACGCTCGATTTTGGTGAAGTTCTGGTCGGTCAATCAGATACAATGTGGGTAGTAATGGAAAACATTGGAGAATCTGACCTGACAATAATTAATGTCATTCCAGGCCTGGAAGCGTTTAATGTTGAAGAAGTTGAAAATGTGATAATCGGACCGGCGGCGCTGGATTCATTCTATGTTGAATTTATTCCTTCCGTCGACGCCAATTTCCAGAGCCCGATAATTATTAATACAAATGATGTCTATTTCAACAACGAAGAGGTTACAGTCCAGCTGCTGGGTACCGGAACAAATATTCCCGCCCCCATTAATGCCGGTGGAATGGTTGATCCAATCGTAGCTGAAGCAATGCTCTGGTGGGGTTTCGAGGACGTTCCAGATCTCAATTTTATAGAGTTTAACCTTTATCGAGGCCTTGAGCTGGTGTGGTCGGGGATAGACACGGTAGCTGTAGAGAACCTCGAAAACGTACCACCAGGTGCGCTGACTTATACTGTGACAGCGCTTTTCGAAGAAGGGGAATCTTCACCAACAGAACCCATAGACCTTCTCTGGCTGGCACCGGCACACAACATCAACGCCGAGCTTGAAGCGGAAACGGGAATTGTCAGCCTGAGCTGGGAATATCTTGACTGGGATATGGATGAGTTTATCGAGTTCCGTGTCTACAGGAAAGACGAGCAGATACTGACCTGCGAAACGCTTTTCTGTGAAGATGATTTGTCCGAGGAAGAACCCGGCACATACGTATACGAAGTCAGTGTCATCTACGATGAAGGTGAATCAGTGATACCGGATTCGGTAGAGGTTGAATGGGAAGGATTAAGCAGCATCTATGACAGTGACGGGAGTATACCTGATCGCTGGGCACTTGCCTCGGTTTATCCAAATCCGTTCAATTCAACCGTTCGTGCTACAATAGCGGTGCCTGAAACAGGTCGTATAACAATGCTGGTATACGATCTCCTTGGACGCGAGGTAAACAGGATAGATTCCGGTTGGCTGCAGCCCGGTCATCACCAGTTCTCCTGGACCCCCGGGACCCCATCGGGAGTATATTTCCTTGCAGTAAGCAACGGTAGTTGGAAAGAAACAAGGAAGATTGTTTATATGAAATAGTTAAGACTCAAGTTATAAAAGAACCCGGTAATTATTCGTTACCGGGTTTTTTATTATCTAAAATTTAGCTCTGCCATCTACCTAAATTTCACCACTCTTCAAGCATAGGGTCCGGAGCAAGCAGGGGAAGTTCCACTCCTGAAAGCAGGTCCAGTCTTAACCTTGCTTCAGCTCCAAGCAGGCCTTCGGGGTATTGGATCAGGATCGTCTCGTAACAGATCAGGGCTTCGTCCGGGTTTCCCGATCTTTCCCACCAGGCACCAAGTTCCAGCCAGACCTCTTCAGCTCGAGGGTGGTCGGGATATTGGGTAACGAATAATTCAAGGCCTTCGGGAGTCGCACTGGAATCAGGATCAACAGAATCGTTATAGTTCAGTTCCATCAACACCAGGCGCCAGGCAGCTTCAGCTCCCAAGGCAAGAGATGTGTCTTGCGCTAACTTGCGGTAGATGGAATCGGCGGAATTAAAGTTTTTACAGAACACATCATGATCAGCTTTTCCCAACCGCTCAAGTGAAAGACTGTCTGAAATTCCATCCTTAATCATCTTATACAATGAAAAAGCGTCGTTCTCCGCGTTTTCACCCGTTGGTCTGGTCAGCATGCTGTCGAGCAGACCGGCAGCCTTGTTTGTATCACCTTGCCACCAGTGAATACGTGCAGCAAGAAGGGCAGCATCTGCTGCCAACGATTTTTGAATTTCCGATGGCAGGAAAAGGTCTTTTCGTTGCCTTTGTTTTTGTGGCGCTTTCCGTTTGAGGACAACCCCAAGCTCTTTAAGTGCGTCGTCAAACAATCCCAGCCTGGCCAGTGCAACGCCTTTTGAATAATGAACACCCGGGTTGTTCTTGTACTCAGTTTTTTCAAGCAGGAAATTAAAGTCATCAAGCGCCATTTCAGGAGAATCCAGCCGTTCCAGCCTCAGAAGCCCCCTGCTGAACCGTGCCCGGGCTTCAATTGTTTTAAGCCTGTTTTCGTTACAATACATGCTGAATATGGAATCAGCCTGCTGATATAAACCTCGAGATTCAAGTAAACTTGCAATGGCGAGGTCGACCTCGGCTTTTTCCTGCAGTGATTTTGAATGTTCCCTTGCCAGCTCAAGGGCCTGTTGTGACGCTTCCACAGCGCCCTCGGAATGAGCTTCCATGGCAAATTGAACAAGCCGCTGCCAGGGATGCTTTTCCTCTTTGACAAGATTTTCAAGGAGCTTAACGGCACCGTCATAATCGCCATTTTTCATTTTCTGCTCAACAAGTATCTCCCACAGCGATACCTTGTATCCTTCCCACGGCTCAGTTTCTTCGAAAATGGTAAGGGCATTTTCCACTGTCTGTTGAACGGCCCTGTTTGCGGTGGAATCGTTGGGAAAATTAGAGAGGCTCCGTATCACGTAGCTCTTTCGCTTGGCGTTTTTCTCCAGCGAAAGAATGTACTCTTGCGCTGCTCCTGACCAGTCCATCCTGGATTGCAGAAGGGGGGCAAGGTTATTGGTGAAGAGATACGGATCGTTAAGCTTTTCCCTTCCATCGAACAGGACCTTTACAGCACGTTCCGTTAAGCGAAGCTGTAAAAATGCCTGCGACAGCGCTAAATAACCCTGGGGTGATCCCGAAGAATATTGGATTGCTTGCTCCCACGCGATCTCAGCTTTACCGGTTTCCCTGGACATGTAATAGACGGAGCCAAGCCTGGCGTACAGGCTGGACGTTCTGTTGTTTCCGGTGTTTGCGGTAATCTGCTGTTCCAGCAGCGAAATCGCCTCCTCAAGCCTTCCCATATTGCTGAGAACCCTGATGATACTGTCGAAATAGGTCTGATCGGTTGGATTTGCTTCGTAAAGCTGTTCCCAGATCTTTAGTGCCGATTCCAGGTTTCCCCTGTTTTCCATTCTTCTTGCACTGCTTGCCCTTTTTGCATTCTGGCGGTGAATATCGTTTGTTGTGAGTTGACGGGCTTTTGGGCGCTTTTGTTTTGTCGGTTGCTGCGTCTGTAGTTTGCTGTTGTTGTCTGAAGCAACCAGAAAATCCTGGTTGATCGGGGTCGAGGTGTGAGATATATAGCCGTTTTTGGAACTTTCCGCCTGCCCATAGGATATGTTAACAGATATAAATAAAACAGTTATCAATAAAATGTAAAATCCAAGAACGTTTTTTATTTCATTCATTATAATCCCGATTGCTTCAAGTGTATAACGAAAGTAGCATTAACGGGGTTCCACGGCAATGATATTGAGGAGTTCAATAACAATCTTCTATATGTGACCCGGTTCATGGCAGAAATCGGGATAATTGACTAATTTATATAGGTTGAATAAGGGTTTGTTATAAACTTGATATATCTCGACTATGAAGCGATATCAACAGATTAGAATCAAATTGATTTTACTGGCTGCAATACTGCTCCTGCTCGCTGCCATGCAACCGGTGTATTCACAGCATGTTGTCTGTTTTGAATGTGATAAAGTAATAACCGGTGACTATCTTGAGGTGGAGAAACAGCCATACCATTTCCACTGCTTTTTATGTTATGCCTGTAAAGAGCCCCTGGATGGTGGATATGTTAAACACAATGGAAAATTTTATGATTCCGAATGTTACCAGAAACTTATTGCTCCTCGTTGTGAGTATTGCGCCAGGCCGCTGGAGGGGATGTATGTAACAAAAGAGGACAAATTTTACCATGAATCATGTTACCTCGAAAATATTGCCCAGAAATGCGTAATCAGCGGGGAACCAATTGTTGGCGCATATCTTGAAAACTTCTGGGGCCAGAAAATTCTCTCTAAATACAAAAAACATCTCCTTACATGCGAAACTTGTGGCAGGTTTCAGAAACCTGGACACGGAAGGCAATTTTCTGACGGCAGGATTCAATGTGAAACCTGCGGAGAGAACGAGGTTAAGTCTCAAGTTCGCGCAAGGTTTCTGGTTCAAAAAGCGAAAGATCTGCTTGAAAATAAAGGAATTCACATCGAAACCCCACTGGACGAGATCACTGTAGCTCTCTTGGATCGCGACCAGTTGGAGTTGATAATGCATGATAGTGGAGACCAGTATGGCCTCCATTACGTTCAGACGGAATCGCAAAATGGTAGCGTTATTCGTGAAGAAACAACGATTTATTTCCTGACACATCTGCCGGAAGACCTGTTTTTAGCCGTAGCGGGTCATGAACTATTCCATGTCTGGCAACACGAGAATGACGCGGACGGCGGCAGTCCTCGATGGCGCGAGGGCAGCGCAAATGTAGCGATGCGTCTGGTACTTGATGAGTTAAACAGCAAACTGGCTGATTATCATATATATAATCTCAATGAAACCGATGATCCCACATATGGCGAAGGATATCGAACCGCTTTAAAACATTACCTGAATAATGGAACAAGGGGCTTCCTGGCCAAAGTAATCCAGGAAGGCAGGAAAACCAGGAGGTAGGAATTAGCTGATTTCTGGTATGTTATCCCTTTTCGAGTGACAATCGCCAAGTCTCTCCAGTGACACATAACACAACTAATAGCAAAAATATTCGTAATTTAAAGTACAATGAAACAACACTTTTGGGTTTGCAAACACGAAAAACCCAAAACGGGTGTTCTTTTAAAGAAAAAATAACAAATTGTCCGTTATACTATCGCATGGACATTTAGATTGCAGTACTTTTAGCCGATAAATAATGATTCAATTGCCCTTTGATACAAAAGAAACACAAGCGGGGTAATTAAATCTTAGTGCGGAGGTAATCATGAATAAAAGGAATATTATAACATTAGGGATTTTAGCCCTGGCTTTAATAATTGCTCCGTCAGCGTTGTGGGCGGTAGTTGAAGTTGATGCCAATTTCCTGCATCCGGAGCCACAGATATTTCCAATCGGTGATATGGTTGACACCGACCTGCTGGAAGAGGGCAGCGGCCTGACTCTGGGTTCATTTCCTGACCTTTTCTGGATAAGGCTTTATTCAGCTGATGCGGCAGATCGTGCAATGGAAGCCAGGATAAATATTCACCTTGTAGGAATGGGCACAGAGTTGCTCAACTACTGGACGACATGGTTCGATTTCCAGGATTGGATTGATTACAGTGGTGGTGACGGTCAGTACACGAACCTGGAGATGCATGTAGCTGAACAGAGCGGATGGATATATAAGGATCCAGCTCTCACTCAAAGCGCGACGAGGGGTCAATTGACCAGCCTGCTGGACGGTTCCAACCTGGTAACCGGACTGTATGTCCTTACCATCAATGTTGAAATGGAAAATGGTGTACACTACACTCGCACCGTATCCGTCCAGGTATATAATCCGTCTATTCCAACAGTCCAGAATCCTGTAGATGGTGATGAAGTTTACGGCTACCCGGTATTCTTCTCCTGGAACTGGAATGGTGGCCCTGTTGGACTGGATCGTGTACAACTTATCGTTGTAGAGGTTTCCGAGGGTGAAGAGAGCATGGATCCTCGCGAAATTATCGACAACCGTAATCTTGTCAACACAAGGTACGAGGGATCACCTCAGTTTATGGATTACCACAGTTATACCGGTAATGGAAGCGGTATTGACGGTGGTGTTGAACAGGCGCTTGAATCCGGAAAAACATATTGCTGGATGATTGAGATAGCAGCACCAACAGTTCTCGGTGACTACAGCACCTTCTCTGGTGTGCCCGGTATGTTTACCTTTATCGACGTCGGTGAAGGTCGCCGGGATATGCTTGGAACCGAGCAAGGGGACGAGGCCGATCCTGACGATGACGATGATGACGGTGGAACTGGCGAAGTCCTTGGCATTTTATCTGACCTGTTGCCGGCGGGCATGCTTGGATCCCTGCTTGAAGAGTTTGAGGGTTATGATCTCAATAACATTACCATTGAGGAAATGGCCGGTAAAACCCCGCAGGATCTAAGGGAATATCTTAATAATTCGGAAGTTGAAGTTAAAAACGTTTTGATACGCTGATTGCTGGTGTGTGGACATATAAGGAGTAAATCATGCGAGCTAAACAGATCGCTATCTGGACACTGATTGTTTTATCATTTGTTGTTTTTGCATCTGCTGCCCTGGCTGATGGCGCTAAATCGATTGCGATTGCCCTGAAAACAGACGGCGAGGTGGAATCAAAAACACCTGACAGCAAGTGGGTAAACCTTACCCGCGGAACCATTCTAAATGATGGGGATATGGTTCGGACGGGGAAAGATGGATTTGCTGCACTCGTGTTTACAGATGATAAAAGTCAGATAAAACTGCGTCCGGGTACGGAAATCACGCTCAATGCAGACCGGCAGGCAGACCAGTCCCTGGCAAAGCGGATTAATTTGGAGCTGGGGGAACTCTTTGCGGACGTCAAAGAGCAGAAAGGTTCATTAAGGGTCAGCACACCAACGGCTGTCGCGTCGGTAAAAGGCACGAAGTTCTGGGTAACGGTAACACCCGATGGGCAAACGGAACAGATTACCGTTGAGGGTATAGTTGAGCTGAAAAGTAATTTGACAGGTGAAACAGTTGATGTAACCGCCGGTTATATCGGTACTGTTGATACGGACGGTAACCTCACCACAGAAGAATACGTACCGGATGATGTACCTGATTACCCGGAAGATAAGGAAACAGGTTTAATCAAGCTTGACTTTATTGATGAAAACGGTAACCAGAAATCATTAATAATCGAATATGAGAAATAATCGATAGATAAGTTCTGAAACATATCGAGTAGTTACAGATAACGACTCTTTAAGAACATATAATTAGTTAGAGAAGCCGTGGCAAAAAATAGTGTCACGGCTTCTTTTTGTTTGTTCCCTTTTTGGAAAATACGTACTTTGACTGCGGTGTTCAGAAAATAGGACATCAAAACGCATGAAGACGGATACCGGTTCCCGGTATCAAACTATTTTATGACGGCATCATTTCTGATGGTTTGTTCAGCAAACAATCGGGGTGTTTTATGAAAGCAAAATCCTGGTTTATATGTTTTGTTTTATCGTTGGTTTTAATTACATCTGCGTTCGGTCAGGGGGGAGATGTTGTTTTTATTTCCCATGATCCTGTGACATTTGCAGACGTAGGGCAACCTGTAAGGATAACTGCCACTCTGGAGGGAGATATTCCCAACGACCAGGTTGTCCAGGCTCTCCTTCGCTTCAGGAATAGCAGCGAGGACTCTTACGACTACGAAGAAATGATACTCACCATGAACAGGTTCATTGGAGAAATTCCCGGCGACAGGGTGATTTCAACGGGAGTTGAGTATTGTATCGAGTTTGAACTGCAGGATGGGCGTAAGGTTTCTTTTCCCGCTTCGTTACCAAGGTTAAGCCCTGTAGTAGTCAACGTTCGTGGATATGGAGAGGGTGGAGACGAATCAGTAATAATTATCAGCCCTGAACCTGATAAAGCCTCAATGGATAATGAAGTACTTGTCGCTGTAGCCTTCAACCAGGCCCTACGCCAGATTAATCCCGGTGATGTTATTATCAGGATTGACGGACAGGATCGCACTGGGGAAGCAACTATTACTGAAAATGTC
Source organism: bacterium (assembly GCA_028278125.1). The sequence continues at coordinate 55,669 of JANQEY010000062.1, forward strand.
CTCACTGCTCTGGTAAGAGACCTTAGTACCGGTAAACATCGCTTTGAAATCCTGGTTAAAACCGATGGTACCCCACAAGTCCTGAAAACCTGGTTCTATACACAAAAATCTGGTATTCCGGATATTCCCGTTAGGGCTAAAAAGCCGTTTTTAGAGAGTGTCCGCGGCGAATTTGGTTTTGAGGGCAGAACCCAGAGGTATAGCGGGCTCGAACAGAGTGTAGCCCGGGAGCATTTCTCTCTGAGAGGAAAATGGGGTGATTTTTCTGCCGTTGCACGGGGACGTTTTACCAGTGAAGAACAGGGCAATCTCCAGCCTCAGCACAGGTTCCTTGTTTCATTCGGGCAACCCTGGTGGAGAATCCGTCTTGGCGACGTCAATCCTCGCTATAATGAGTTGGTCTTATGGGGACGTCGTGTACGTGGCGCGGAAATGAACCTGATCTCGAAAAAATTCCGCCTGAACGCTATCTACGGTGAAGTTAACCGTGCTATCGAAGGCCGGTTTGTTGGTGTGGACACAACTTATGCTGATGCCAACAATGTTATTACCGAAAATTTCTATTCCGGCGCGACATATAAACGCTGGCTTACAGCCATGAAAATGGGATTTGGCGATCCTGACGAATTTGAGTTCAGCCTGATTTTCCTTAAATCCAAAGATGAATCGTCATCAATCTCCAATGTTGGTTTCAGGGAAACTGAAAGCTGGGTGATTAATGACGACACCGGCCAGATTGACACAACCCTGACGATAGTGCCATCAGGGCAAACATATCCAAAGGACAACCTGGTCACAGGTACAGCTATAGAAGCCTTCTTCGATAAAAAACGGATCAGCTTTAAGGGAGAAGCGGCGCTATCACTCTACAACAGTAATACCCTGGCAGAACCGTTGGATGAAACGGATCAGTTCAAAAACTTTATCTGGATTAACCAGTATTTTGAACCTTTGCCGGAAGAGGATGATTCTACTCAGGGAGACATTAAAACAGATGATATTGTTAAATCGTTGTTTAAAAACGCGGTATCATACCAGACCAGGTTACGGCTGCGTTATTACAATAACGACCTGAGTGTCGGCTTAAGACGGATAAGCAAGAGTTATATCACCCTCGGTAATCCTGCCTTGATAAGGGATGATGTAGGCTGGTATATCAGGGATAGGATCAGGCTTTTCGAGAACAAGGTCTACCTCAACCTAGGTTGGCAGACCTATCACGACAACCTCTCGAAAAAGGCAGACAACACGCTCAGTAGGAACGAAATGCTGGTTGGGGTCAGCTTCTTTACGGGCGATATGTACCCGGATCTTTCCTTAACTTATCGTAACCAGGTGAATGATAATGACGCAGATTATGATACGACGGGTGCGGAACCGGACCTGGTAGATAGCCGGATTACTAACAACACCAACACATTTAATGTTGGCTTGAACCACAATCTTTATTTTGGCGAAACTAAAAACTTTGTCAATCTTGGCTTGATCTCGTCAGCCAGGACGGATGATTATAACGAATTTGGCGAATCCGATCAGTTTATTTTGTCCCTTGGTTTAATGACTGAATACGAGTTCCCGATGGTTACCCGCCTCAATGTTTCAAATGCAACTCAGCAGGCGATCGGTGGGTTGACGGACATCTCTTATACAACGATCAACGCTCGGGCAGAATACCACTTCCTGGACAGGGCTTTAGTGCCATTCTTCGGGCCGGTGCTCCAGTTGGGCAGCGGGGAAACCAGCGTTCTGCATGAATCCCCGGAAGAACGGCTTGATCCCGATGATTATGTTGATGACCAGGCCTACCAGGATGCAATCGCTGAAGCAGGGCGAACAGACCGCCGTAAACGTTTGATTGATTTTAATAAAATGGATTGGATCGCTGGATTTGAATACAGATTCAGGCGAAACCATACGGTAAACCTCTACGCCAGTTTCAGTATGTACCAGGACAACAGCACGTGGCAGTACTGGAACGGCGCGGAATTTGGTGTAGAAGAAACGGAAATTGTCAATGATGGCACTGCAATTACCCAGCCAACGGAATACAAACGTGACGATTACCAGGTAACGTTGTCTTATACATACAGGTTCTAGTATATATGGTGTTGCAGTGTGATGAGTTTTAAAGAGTAAAGATTGCCCGGGCTTTAAATGCCCGGGTTTCTCTCTCGGCGGTGTAATATGGGAAGCAAAAAAAAGAGTAAACGCCAGGAAAAACGAATTCCGTTGTGGTTAGGGCTGGTTGGAAGCCTGTTTGTATCAGCTGTGGTGATGTTAAGCGGTCAAAGAGGCTTAATGAGAGATATTGAGCTGAAGCTGTATGATGCACGTTTTGTCTGGCGTGGTCCCCAGAATGTAGATTCCAGTGATATTGTCATTGTAGCTGTAGACGACGAGTCATTTGCCACCCTCGGCTCAAGCTGGCCCTTTCCCAGGAGCTGGTATGCCCGGTTGATCCGAAATTTGTCAAATGCAGGGGCAAGGTTGATAGTATTCGACATTCAGTTTGTTGAGCCAGATCGCGGAGGTCCAGCTGAAGACCTGGAACTTGCCAGGGCAACAGGAGAGTTTGCAGATAAAATCATTCATTGTGGGAAAATTTCAGTCTATAGACATCCACGTATTGATAAGGAAATAAAGCAGGTAGTTGAACCAACTGAAGTAATCAGGGAAACTGGAGCACATTTTGGAATAGTCAATTATGATCCCGACAGGGATGGATTTATCAGGCAATACAGAACATTTATAGAGAAGGACTCTATCAACTATCTTCCGTTAGCGGTAAAATCGTACCAGATACTAATGGACCTTCCCTCCGACCAGTTCTTCAGGGACGATCCGGAAAAGATAGTTTTTGGTGACCGTGAAATTCCCCGGATGGCACGTGGAATGCCTACGATGTTGATCAATTTTTATGGGCCGGCAAAGACATTTAAGACCTTCAGCCTCGCTTCCGTTCTTGATGACACCGAATTTAACCTGATGAAGGACGACACGGACTATATGCAATGGTTCGTTATGCCCGAAGATGAATTTGATATTATGACTATGGTTATGCCGGAAGAGGCCGCTGATGTATTCCGTGATCTCAGAGACGAGAATCCATTCAAAGATAAAATAGTCTTTATTGGCGCCTCAGCGGCTGAACTCCAGGACAACAAAAAGACACCGTTTTATACTTATACTCAACCGGGAGAAGGCGACTACCAGGAAACACCTGGTGTGGAGGTCCACGCCAGCGCCCTCCAGACCCTGCTCGATGAATCATTTATTACTAACGTTAAACCCCTCCAGGAGTTTATCCTTATATTTATACTGGCCTTCGGTGTGTTTCTGGTTAGCAATTATTTTAAGCTTACACCCGGGATAGTATTTACTCTGCTCCTCTTAATAGTCTTAATTCTTGGTGTCTTCTACCTTTTTATAAATCACCGAATCTGGATTTCTCTTGCGATGCCAGCTCTCTCGATACTATTCGCCTGGATTGTAACCACGGTAATTCGCTATATCATCGTTCAGCGGGAAAAGGCAATGATTAAAGGCATGTTCTCTCAGTACGTTCCCAAGAAGGTTGTCAGCGAACTTATTGATAATCCCGACATGCTGAAGCTGGGCGGTGAAAAGAGGCGGATGACTGCGCTGTTTACAGACGTTGCCGGCTTTACCAGTGTTTCGGAAAAACTGTCCCCGGAAGAACTTGTTCATCTCTTGAATGAATATCTCTCTGAAATGTCCAGGATTTGCCTTGATAACGAAGGAATCATCGACAAATACGAGGGTGACCTGATCATGGCGGAGTGGGGCGCCCCGATTTTCTTCCAGAATCATGCAGAAAAAGCGTGCATTGCGGCCTTGAATATGCAGAAGCGTTTGGCAGAACTGCGTCAACAATGGCATGGAGAGGGAAGGCCTGAGCTGTTCAGCAGGGTGGGAATCAATACCGGTGAAATGATTGTCGGCAACATGGGTTGCCTTGAAGTGTTCGATTACACGGTAATGGGCGATGCCGTTAACCTGGCTAGCAGGCTGGAAGGTGCCAATAAATCATATGGAACATCCATTATGATCGGGCCGGAAACAAGGGCGGATATCTCGGATACTTTTATTACCCGCACACTGGACGATATCAGGGTCAAGGGTAAACTTGAGCCTGTGCGGGTATATGAACTGATTGCCT
>JANQEY010000067.1 GCA_028278125.1 bacterium
GTTGGAAAAAAGTGTAAAAAAATCATCCGGCAAATCCCAGGGTTCAACTGACGCCAGACGCAGCCTCGGGATATCCGTTTCCGAGAGGATGGCCTTGATCAGAGAGTAAAGTCCGGTACCGATATCACTCCCATAACCTCCGACATGTACACCTGTCAGAACGACTTCCTTTATACCGTGCTGCTGGAGTTTCTGAATCTGGTCAATAATTGCACTGGTTTTTCGACTGTGCTCCTCTCCACGTGCGATGGTAACAATACAAAATGTACAGCGATGACGGCAGCCGTCCTGGATTTTAACAAATGCACGATTGCGTCCACGCTTGAAAAGCGAGATCTCACCCGGGATGGTTGCAACACAGGGCATTGTTTCAATAGCGAGTTCCTGTTTTACGATTTCAACCAATTGATCTTTCTTGCTGTTCGGGACCAGCAGATCAATGGCAGAGATTTCAGTGGCCAGATCCGTGGATAAGCTTGCATAACAACCTGTTACTACCAGCTTTGCCGCCGGGTTACGGCGGTGCGAGCGTCTGATCAGTTGTCTGGACTTCCTGACAGCTTCATTAGTGACGGCACAGGTGTTAATCACAATGAGATCCGCCTGTTCCGGATACTCAGTTAGCTGATGGTGTTCGGTTTGAAAACCGGTACCCCAGTTTTCCAATTCGGCTTCATTCAGGCGGCAACCAAGTGCCCTTAAATATACATTCATGTGATTCAGGTTTTGCGGCTGTTGATATCAGCAATGGGTTTGGAATTATAACCGATTTTATCTATCTGGCCGGTAACTTCAGATTACTCGTATCAGATCAATAAAACGTTTTTTAATCAATCAGTTATGAAGAAAATACTTGACATTTTTAACGGCTTTAAAACCGTATGCTTTGCTAAAGTTCAGGTTCATAAGGTCGATACGATGATTTAGATGGATCTTAACTATTTCATTCCCCGTATATGGTCAGTCGTATATTTATGAATGATTCCAAAAACAATACGTTACTGTGCATTGATGATGATAAGGTTATCTTGAATGCAGTTCAGCGAATATTTCATGAAAAGGGTTATGAAGTATTGGTCGCACGGGATACTGAACAGGCCTGGCAGTTAATGGCAACACAGGAAGTCGGTGTCATTTTATGTGACTACCATATGCCCGGTAAGGACGGGATACAGTTTCTGAATGAAGTAAAGGAAAAATATCCAAAGACGATCCGTCTGTTACTTACCGGTGATAAGGGCAATGAGCTGGCAGTTCAGGCGATTAACCGGGGAGCAGTGTTTAAGTTTTTATACAAACCGTGGGACTGGGATGAGTTGTGCAATGTCGTCAATGAAGCATTTCAGTTATTTAATCTGGCCAAGGAAAATGAGTATCTCACCAGCCAATTAACGGAAGCAAATGAAAAACTATCAGGACTAAATAAGACACTTGAAAACAGGATAGAGGAGAAAGCACGGGAGATTACCAAACTTACTTTTTACAACGAAACAACCGCATTACCAAACAAAAACTTCCTGATTGAGTGGTTATCCCATGCGTTAAAGCGTGCGGAAAGAGATGAACAAATGCTGAATGTCTTTGTGTTGGGAATTGATGGATTCAAAAAAATCAATGGAAGTTTTGGCTATTCTATCGGTGATGAACTGCTCAGGATGTTTTCCGAACGAATAGTAAGTTATATAAGGAAATCAGATACGGCATTCCATATGAGCGGCGATCTGTTTTGTGTTGTATCAGAGGTCAGCGATATTGTCAGTGATATACCGGAGATTGTTGATCGGTTTCTTAAGAAAATGGAAGATCCTCTGTGTATTAATGGAGAAGAAGTTTATTTAACGGCTTCTGTTGGGATAAGTGTCTATCCTAATGATGGGCAAAATGCAGAAATATTATTGAGCAATGCGGAGACGGCATTAAATCATGCCAAGGAAAAAGGTGGTAATACCTATCAATACTATACCGACGCATTTAATGTTCGTGCCAGAAGACGGTTATCGCTTGAAGCCGAATTGCGTCAGGCGATTAAAAACGAGGAATTTATCCTGCATTATCAACCGCGTGTTTGTGGCAGCAGTGCAAAACTTACTGCCGCTGAAGCACTTTTAAGGTGGCAGCACCCCGAACGTGGTCTGGTTTTTCCTGGTGAGTTCATTCCACTGCTGGAGGAAACCGGATTGATAAGACCTGTTGGGGAGTGGGTAATCAATGAGGTATGTGCAACATTGAAGAGATGGAACGAACTGGAGTTACCCAGTATCAGATTATCTGCAAACCTTTCACCGGTACAACTGAAACAGGATGATATCATTGCACAGATCCGTAATTTAACCCTGGATCCTGATTATGCGCCTTTATTAAAACTACTTGAAATTGAAGTAACGGAAAGCGTACTGGTTGATGATATTGATCGTGCGAAATTCGTTCTCGATTTATTACATAATGAGGGCATTACGCTTGCTATAGATGATTTTGGTACCGGATACTCCGCATTGAGTTATCTAGTCAAACTCCCGTTTGACCATATAAAAATCGATATTTCTTTCGTCAGCCAAATGGGCAGTAACCCTGATGCTGCCTCTGTTGTTCGAGCCATCATCATGCTTGCACGGAGTTTGAGACTTAAATCCGTGGCTGAAGGGGTGGAAACCGAGGAACATGCACGGGCCTTACGTGTGCTCGGCTGTGATGAATTTCAGGGATATCTATATGGAAGACCTTGTGAAGAAAGTCAGTTCATGAAAATGTTCAATACAACAGAGATAGAAAAGGCCGCTGATATTTCAACACTCGATCCCGGTAAAGAACTGGATGAACTGGGTCAGGTAGACCTGGTTTCCAATCAATAACTGTGGGATTTTATGATTTAATATTTATATAGAATTCAGTATTCAGAATAAAAGACTTGACAATGTGAGCATCAGAATCACGCTTTTTCTGACTTCTATTTTTATTTCTCTGTGTTCTCAGTGATCAAGTTAAAAGATTAAGTGGTCTGGGATAGTTTGAGTAAATGCTGCTCGATGCATAATGGCAAAACGTCAAGATTATAACCGCCTTCCAGTAAAGAAATGATTCGCCCGTGACAGTGTTGATTTGCTGACTCCATAACCCTTTCCGTCATCCATCCATAAAACCCGGTACTCAGGCAAATCTCAGCCAGCGGGTCGTTCTCATGTGCGTCAAATCCCGCTGAAATAATGATAAATTCGGGTTTGAATTGCTGTATTTTGGGCAGGATCTTTTCCATGAAGATTTGCTCATAATCCCGATCGTTGCTTCCTGCGGGCATTGGACAATTAAGTGTTGCGTCTTTGCCTCTGCCTGTACCGGTCTCAGTATAAACACCGGTGCCGGGATAAAAAGGATATTGATGGGCGCTGATATACAAAACAGTCGGGTCTTCTTCAAAAATATGCTGGGTGCCATTGCCATGATGTACATCCCAATCCAGGATCATGATTTTATCTACACCAAAATTTTGCTGTAAATAACTGGCCAGGATGGCAGCGTTATTAAACAGACAAAAGCCGAGGGCCATATTTTTTTCAGCATGGTGTCCAGGTGGCCGCAATAATGCAAAACCATTATCGATGTTACCGTGGATAACTTCATCAGCCAGTGTCAGGCCGGCACTTATCGCCAACAGGGCTACATCATAGGAATCCCGGCAAATGCCTACATCCATTGAATCCAGATAGGGTGCGCCGGACAGGCACATGTCCCTGGCGCGTGTAATATACTCAGATTGATGGGACTGTGTCAGCCATCCGGAATCGGTTTCTTTTGGTGATAAATGGGTAAGTTCATTAAACCACGGACGGGTGTGAAAATAATTCATTGATGCGGTCAGACGATGACTGCATTCGGGATGCCCTGTTCCCGGATCATGCTTCAGGAACATTTCATCATAGATAAAGCCCGTTTTCATGCCACATGAATTAGTGTGATAAGTAAATAATCAAGCCCGCTAAAATATATGGAAGTTCTGAACAAGTCCATTCAGAATTTCTAAATATTAATTCGCGGCAGTTGTGCGGGCTGGGGTAATCAGGTCAATCAGGATTTGAGCAGTCTCATTGAGAAGCACATCAAGCAAATCCGATTCTTCATCTTCAGTTTCTTCTTCTTCTTCTTTGGAATCGACATCCTCGGGAATCGGCTCAAGACCTTGTGCGATACGGAATTGGTTCGTTAATTCGTGTCTTGTCTTCTTATATTTTTCCCTTTCCTGTTCGCGTTTAACGGCAAGAAGTGTGACTTTCTTACGGTTATTTATCTCATAGGTTAAATCGAGCTGTTGCATCAGCAACTTGAATAACTTATCCGACTTGATCCTGTTTTCATGTGAACGTTTGACTGTAGAGAAACTATCAACCGGAGCACTGGCAGCAACATATTTGGCAGGTGCTACTTTGTCCCAGGGTAATGCATTGTCAAGTGAACGTTCACCATGTTCATCGATATATTTGAAGGTTGGAAAAACAATATCCGGGATAATGCCTTTATGTTGATTACTACCACCGCTAATACGGAAGAATTGGGCGATAGTCGTTTTCAGACGGCCATGATCTTTATCGGTATCACGGATAAAGCGATTCAGGTCGACAATATTTTGTACGGTTCCTTTACCAAAGGTAGGTTCACCTACGATGATTCCACGATGGTAATCCTGGATGGCTCCTGCAAATATCTCCGATGCTGAAGCACTGTTACGATCAACTAAAACTGCTAAAGGTCCTCCATAGGCAACTCCCGGATCAGGATCGGTGTTGATATCAATTCTGCCGGATGAGTCTTTTGTTTGTACGATGGGTCCTGTTTCGATAAAAAGCCCGGTAAATTCCAGGGCTTCAGATAAAGAACCGCCACCATTTCCCCGTAAGTCGATGATGATTCCGTCAATATTATCGCGGTTTAATTGATTAAGGAGTTTTCTGGCATCACGAGAGGTACTCTTATAGTTTTTTTCGCCTCGAGCTTGTGCTGCAAAATCACTATAAAAGGTCGGCACGTCAATAACACCAATTTTTGCATTAGATTCAGGTAAATCTATAATGGATGACTGTACGGCTTGTTCTTCCAGTTTAATCTTGTCCCGGGTGATGGAGATAACTTTGCTGGGACCTTCCGGCCCCATTCCTTTAGGAATTAACTCCAAACGTACTACTGTTCCCTTAGGTCCCCGTATTAGATCAACAACATCATCCAGGCGCCAACCTATAACATCGATAATTTCACCCCGCTCATCCTGGCCAACACCGGTAATTTTATCCTCCGAATGCAATTCGCCGCCGAGATCAGCCGGACCGCCGGGGACAACTTTTTGTACAATCGTATAGTCATTCTCCCCCCTTAATACCGCGCCTATCCCTTCAAGACTAAGGCTCATACTGATATCGAAATTTTCAGATGTACGTGGAGAAAAATAGGCAGTGTGGGGTTCTATCGTAGTGGTATAGGCATTGATAAAGGTTTGGAAGACATCATTGGCGTTCAACTGAAAGGTACTTGTCTTGATCCTTTGATATCGTTTGGTGAGTGTTCGTTTGATTTCCTCAACTTTTTTATTAGCCATTAGCAGATTGAGATAATCGTTTTTCACACGTTTCCGCCAGACTTCATCCAGTGCAGCCTGATTTATTGACCAGGGAGATTTTCGTCGGTCAAATAAGTAATCTTCATCAATACTGAAATCAAACTTATTACTATTCAGCAGGTCAAGTGCATACTCTGAACGGTATTCAACACGTGCACGGTATAGTTTAAAGATCTGAAATGCAGGTGTTAAATCCGGCTCATTTAAATCATCGTCCAGTATGAAACGATACTTTTCGAATTTATTGATATCCTGCTGGGTGAAATAACTATGGTTTGGATCAAGGTTTTCCAGATATTTGTCCAGCATTTTACTGGACAGTTCATCATTCAGTCTTACCTTTTTATAATGATAGGTCTGGATAATATGCAGAATTATTTCAGTTGCCCTTTCATGTATTTTGTCGGGAACAAGGTCTGATTCCGGTACCGTCGGTATTTTTGACCAGGCGGTGAAACACAAACAATAACCGAGTAGAAGTGCCAGTAACCGTTTTTTCATCATATACAGGTACCGCGATATTTCATGATGATGTTCTGAAAGAAAAACATACAGGGTTGAATTTTGTACGGCCTATCCTTTAAATGTTAAGTATATCTCATCTCGTTATGATACTTCGTCCGGATATCAAGAAATTTCGGACGTTCTGCTCATCATCCCGGGATGGATTTCCTTAAAAATTATTGCAATAAATGAGCCTAACCTGGGAGTTCATTTTCGGTGAGCATTCGTTCAATCTTAGCTGCTTTTTCCTTGCTGCCGCCCAGAAATCCGGGCGCACGTCGATAGTATTCCATTAAATCCCTTAACGCGCTGATATTGCTTTGATCCAGCTCGACCGCTTTTTCCAGTGCCTTACGGGTCTTTTTGGTTAATGAAATGGCTTGCAGGAAATTGGATTTTTCGGCTAATCGTCCATAGCATTTTCCCAAAAGATGATGGTAATTAGACACTTCAGGGGCCATTTCTATCGCCTGTTGAATCTGTTCAAGCGCGACTTCATATTGTTTTGCTTGATAATTTTCCAGAGCCTGCCGGAACAGAGTATCAGGGGCTATCTTGGCCGCCACTGCAGGAATAAAGCATATCGAGGCGAATATGGTGAGAAAGCGGAATAATTTCATTGTTGCCATTATTTAGTTGTCCAGACCCCTAAGAGCCCAAGATATTGTGTTTATTTTCAGGAACTTGCAAAAAATCCGATAAATGCTGCCCGGCTATAGTGGAGTTCCTGAGTCAAACCGCACTTTATGCCATGTTAATTAACAGAAATCAATTCAATATCAAAGATTAAGGTCGAGTTCGGTTGAATATCAGGCGGGGCCCCCTGTGCTCCGTAGCCCAAATGTGAGGGTACATAAATTTGCCATTTAGACCCTGTAGCCATCATTGGCAAGGCCTCCTGCCACCCTTTAATCACTCCATTCAGTGGAATTCGTAATGACTGCTCGCGTTTATAAGAGCTATCGAACACTTTTCCGTCAAGTAAGGTGCCCCGGTAGTGTACTTCAACGGTATCACTCAGTGTCGGTTTTTTACCACTGCCTTGTTTCAGTATCCGGTATTGCAGACCACTGGGTAGTTCAACAATGCCTGATTTTTTCTTGTTTTCCGCGAGAAAAGCATCACCATCAGTTTTATTTTTGCTGGCCTGCTGTTGGAATTCCTTTTGCAACTGGAGCTGTTTTTCACGGTAGCCGTTAAAAACCTGCTGCATTTCCGGTCCGGTCATTTTCATGTCGGATTGTTTTAATACGTCGGTAATTGCCTGCATAAATGATTCGGCATCAAGTTTTATAGGTTGTTGTAAAATATTCTGTGCCGCTAAAACACCTAAGACATAACTGAGTTTTTCATCCTCCGTCTGTGGTTGTTTTTCCGCATGAGCAGTGGTCATCAGGCCATAACCAATGACACAGAATAAAAGCAGACAGGTTTGTTTCATTATTTATTCCTTAAAATATACACCGGCCATCATCATCACACAGGTATGAGTATTAATAAAGGGAAAGGTTCAGGAGGGCTGTTTCAGGACTTCGGAGAAATAGCAAAGTAATGATATCGATGAAATTAATCGATCAAATGGCCCCGGCATCCTTTAAAACGGTCGCAATATGGTCTGCCATTTTATTGTAACCTGCCTTATTGGGGTGGACGGTATCAGATTTCAGGGTGTTATCACCGAGAATATCCGGGATCAGATCTTCAATGAAGATAGCACCGGTTGCGTCAGCAATTTCCGCATACATATCCGCTGAATTAAGAAACAGACCCGGTTTGGGAACACCTAGTAATACCACCGGGATATTCCGGCTTGTTGCCAATCGCACCATGTTCTGGATGTTTCTTTTTGCCTGTTCGAGATTCCGTTTTTGCAGGAAATCGTTCCCGCCATGGCAGAGAATTAACAGACCGGGTTGATATTGTTCTATTAACATGGGCAGGCGTTCAAGACCGGCTTTGGAGATTTCTCCCGGTATACCTGCATTGATAACCTCACGGTTGATGATATTTGCAAGGACGGCAGGATAGCTTTCCTCACGCCCGGCGCCAGTGCCGTAAGTCAGGCTGTTACCAAATGCCAGGATAATCGCATCTCCCGGTAAAGGGGATAATTTCGGTTTGTCACTGCAGCCTGCGAGAAAAATGGAGAAAGTCAGCAGTAATAGATAATGATATTTCATCGCTCCTAATTTCACATATTCATTCATAGTCATAGTGCAAGTTCATGGGAAATATCCTAATGTCAACGGCAAGATCTTAAACAACTATAGACGAATTGAACATTAAAAATGATCAGCCACGGAGAACACAGAGTTAGATTTATTCTTTTGATCCTCTGATCCCTCTGTGTGCTCTGTGGCTATATTTTTATTTTTTAAGATTTATTATCCAGTACTTGTAACCTGATCGCTATCAGGATTTTTTTAGCTGACATTATAGAATTACTAGTAATCGAAATAAGTAATTAATAGAATAACTCTTTTGAAAATCTCAGGATAATAAACAATCCGGAGCAAAGTACAGCCATGATGCGACGAGCACTTATCACCGGAGTCACCGGACAGGACGGTGCATATCTGGCCGAATTCCTGCTGGATAAAGGTTATGAGGTGCATGGTATCAAACGCAGGGCTTCATTATTTAATACGGACCGTATTGATCACCTGTATGAAGAGCCCCATCAAAGCGACAGGCAATTCATTTTGCATTATGGCGATATGACCGATGCCACCAGCCTGATTCGGGTGATTCAGGAAATACAACCCGATGAGATCTATAACCTGGCGGCGCAAAGCCATGTGGCTGTTTCATTTGAGGAACCGGAATACACGGCCGATTCTGACGCATTGGGGGCATTGCGTATCCTTGAAGCTATCAGGATCCTGGGGCTTGAAAAGAAAACCCGTTATTATCAGGCCTCAACATCTGAACTGTATGGCAAAGTTCAGGAAATACCGCAAAAGGAAACCACACCGTTTTATCCGCGCTCTCCTTATGGTGTGGCCAAACTTTATGCCTACTGGATCACCGTGAATTATCGGGAAGCTTACGGTATCTATGCCTGCAATGGTATCTTGTTTAACCATGAATCACCTGTCAGAGGTGAGACCTTTGTCTCGCGCAAGGTTACACGGGCACTGGCGCGTATCAAATATGGATTACAGGATTGTTTATATATCGGCAATCTTGAAGCCAGACGTGATTGGGGGCATGCAAAAGATTATATCGAAGCCCAGTGGTTGATGTTGCAACAGAAAACACCGGAAGATTTTGTTATCGCTACCGGAAAACAATACAGTGTGCGTGATTTAATTGAACAGGCAGCACAACAATGTGATATCAATATCA
>JANQEY010000093.1 GCA_028278125.1 bacterium
GTTCACCGTTCACCGTTCACCGTTCACCGTTCACCGTTCACCGTTCACCGTTCACCATTCACCTGTTCCAGCATGTCTGATTGCTCCATTCCATAAAGAATTTCATACTCAAATATGCTAGAATCGCGCCCCATTTTGAGAGAAACGATATGGCGAAAAAACCTTTATATAAAATAATCTTTCATAATCAGGGCAAGGTTTACGAAATATATGCCAAAAGTGTGCATCAAGGCGCCATGTTCGGTTTTATTGAAATCGAGAATATCCTTTTTGGAGAAAAAACCACGGTTGTGCTCGATCCCTCCGAGGAAAATCTGAAATCGGAATTCAAGAATGTATCACGGACGTATATTCCAATGCATTCAATCATCCGCATTGATGAAGTGGATAAACAGGGCACGGCAAGAATCACTGAGTTTACCGGGGCCGAGGGGAATATCATGCCCTTTCCTGCCTATACCCAAAGCCAGGATTCCGGAGAGAAATAGTCCATTAAAAAGCTTCTGTACCTGGTTCCGGTATCCCTGTTAACCCCGTTTCTTCCAGGCGGGGAATAAAACCGGACAAAGCACGGTATTTTTGCAGTTTGTCGAATAATTCCTAGATTGATATCCGGAAGTATTCTATATTGTTGCTCAAGTTACAGGTAATGTTGGCGATAGATTAAGTTTCTCGGGCACACAAAATAAACAGCCGGAAATAGTGATGAAATCAACCGATTTTTGGACTCCCGACCTGAAATATTTAGGTATTTTTATATTCGGCATACTGTACTTTCCTGCAACGGTCCTTGCCGAATGGACTGTTATTCAACAGGAAACACCGGATACCGGTTCAGGTACAACCATCGCCTATACAAAAAATGATTCGGGTTACACCCTGGAAATTTATCGCGACTCTGTAGACGCTATCCGTAGCCGTTTTACCTTGATAAATGGATTAACCAAACTGGCAGACAGGTCCTGTCCTACCTATCAAATCGATAAAGGGATGTCGATAAACCGTTCGCTCAATGACGCTCCCTGTATTACCAATGCTCAATGGGCCGAATTTATTTTAGGGCACGTCAACAACGGGCAGGTATCCTCTTCCACATTGCTCGCTTTGATGGACGGAATATCCATCAGGTTTCGTTTTATACTGGCAAACGGTGATTACAGGGAAACCAATTTCTCACTGCAAGGTTCAAAACGGGCTATGACAATCGCTTTTGGTCAAAATATCGTCGTGACGACGTCGCAATAAAAACTAAAGTGCCCGGCGTAAATCTCTGTGAGTCAAAATACTGATCCCTTAACATCCGATCTGGTTATTTATCGACTCGAAGATCTGAACTCCATTGATGCCGGAGAATGGAATAATTTGTCTAATACCGATAACCCTTTCCTGCGGTACGAGTTCCTGCATGGCTTGGAACAACATAACTGCCTTGATGAGCACGGATGGAGTCCCTGCCATCTGGCGG
>JANQEY010000156.1 GCA_028278125.1 bacterium
TATCGAAAACGGGCTTGGTGATATAGCATATACCTATGACATGAACAACCTCGTAGATGAAATGTCCCTCAGATGGACTCCGGCTGACTGGATTTATGGTAATATCAATGGAACAGTTACTTCGGATTTAACCGGTGATGTAATCGTTGGAGCTGAAATAACAATTACTGATAATAACGGTGATGTGTGGTATGGCGAAACTGACGGCGAAGGATATTATGAAGTAAACTGTGACGTCGATTTTGGCCCATTCTCCGTAAGTGCATATTCACCTGGATATTATACAAACTTGATAGAAGATGTTGTCTACGATGGCGAGAATAATCCTGTAGTTGATATTGAGCTTGAGGGAGTCCCGATAGGTTTTACTGAGGACTTCGAAGAGGATGATGGACTCTGGATTGTATCTGAGAACAACATTCCCGGTGATTGGGAGTGGGGAGTACCCGGTGCCGGCCCAGGTGAAGATCATACCCCTGATGGAGAAAACTGCTGGGCAACCATACTGGATGGAAACCATACTGGTCCAGTGAATTATGGTGACTTACGTGGTGATACATTGATGACCACTGAAACCTGGTTTGTTGGAACTGAAGAAGCTATGGTTGTCTATTGGCATTGGATGGACTATTACGAATCCTGGGGCACCTTCTACGCAGGATATAACTTCCAGGTATCTACTGACCTTGGTGAAACATGGGAAATTCTTACACCATTGGACGGATATTCAGGGAATATTAATTACCTGGGATATTATGATCCAAATACCTGGACATGGTTCCCTGAACCTGGATTCGGTGGAAATTCAAACGGTTGGGTACAGGTCGCATTCCCCATCGGTGATTACGTCGGTGAAAACGTTATGTTCATGTTCCATGCCGGAAGCTACTACGGCACTTGGAACTGGCGTTATGGTGTCGCTCTGGATGATATCAGGATTCACGGTGTTCCGGTTCCAGGTGTAATTGAAGGTATCGTCACTGATTCTGATACCGGTGATCCAATTGAGAACGCTGAACTCACCCTGCGGCTTGAGGGCGAGGAAATGGATTTCACAACCACTGATGATACCGGTTATTACAACTTTATTGACGTCAATCCAACGGAGTATAACCCTGCAGACTACACAATTGACGCTGTGGCAGCATTCTATGCTGAACAAACAATAGAGAACGTCGTTGTACCGGAAGCTGAAACTACTACTGTAGATATTTCAATGGTGCCACAGACGGAAGAGACTTTATTTGAAGGTAACCTCTGGTCATCAGACACACCAGATACTCCGGTACCGAATGCTACTGTAACAATTCCACAGCTGGGAATTTCTGAGACAACCGACGTGGATGGGTATTTCAACTTCGGAACGCAGGTGATTGGTACCTATTCATTTGAAATAAGCTATGAGACACCGCAACCGAACCACTTTGCAACATTCCTGAATGTATTATGCCGAGAAGAAACAATGCCGCTAGAGTTCTACGTTTCAGACATCATGTTACCTCAGAACTTCAACGCAATTCTTGGTGATGGATTTGTTGACCTGAGCTGGAGTGAACCGGCGAATCATGACCAGTTGCTCATGGCAGCGATTGAGCGTGACATCGAAGCCACTCAAGCCTCGATTGACCATATCCTCGCCGGTGGCATCCAGGAAGAAATCGACAAGCTTGGTCCGGTCCAGGAAGACCTGGAAAAACTGATCCACAAGCGTGATGTTCTGATCGCCCAAAATTCCATTGAGGGA
>JANQEY010000001.1 GCA_028278125.1 bacterium
GCTGGTAACTTTCAGTCCAGGTATTCCGGAAGGTTTGGATCCATTGTTTTACGCTCATCTATTTCTTGTTTCAGTGCTGGCAATCTATTTTCCGTTTAGCAAATTGATGCACCTGGGTGGCGTTTTCTTAAGTCCCACCAGGAATCTGCCCAACAACAGCCGGGCTGTCAGGCACATTAATCCATGGAATCCCGATATAAAGATACGTACCTATGAAGAGTACGAAGATGACTACAGGGAAAACATGAAGAAAGTTGGACTACCAGTAGATAAGGAGTAATATGTCAAAAATGCTTGAACCGGAAGAACTGCCGAAGGACATTGCGGAATCTCCGACCCTGTTGCATGGGAAAAGTCCTGAAAAAGAATGGATGGATACACCGGCAGAATTCAGAGAAGGAAACTGGGCTTACAGTGCAAAAGTACCTGCCCTGGAAGCCTTGAAAATGCCGAATCCAAGAGAGTGGTCGCCAGAAAATGAAGATTGGAAACTTCCGGAAAATTGGAAAGAAATAATTAGTGAAGGTTTTCGTGAAAGACTGGACAAATTCAGATCTTTTAAGATTTTTATGGATGTCTGTGTAAGATGTGGTGCTTGTGCGGACAAATGTCACTTTTTTCTCGGTACCGGTGATCCCAAAAACATGCCGGTTCTTAGAGCTGAGCTGCTAAGATCAGTGTATCGAAACGATTTTACCTTGGCAGGAAAACTGTTGAAGAAATTTGCCGGTGCCAGACCTTTGACCATGGAAGTGGTGAAGGAGTGGTTCCTCTATTTCTTCCAATGTACGGAATGTCGAAGATGTTCTGTTTTCTGTCCTTACGGAATCGATACGGCCGAGATTACTATGATGGCTAGGGAATTGTTAAACCTGGTCGGTATCAATATCAACTGGATTATGGATCCTGCGTCCAATTGTAACAGGACCGGTAATCACCTGGGAATCGAACCACATACATTCAGAACTGTGGTTGAATCTTTGATGGATGATATTGAAGACATCACTGGTATATCGATTGAGCCGAGTTTTAACAGAAAAGGCGCTGAAATTCTCTTTATCACACCGTCCGGTGATGTTTTTGCTGACCCGGGTGTCTACACCATGATGGGATACATTATGCTCTTCGAGCATATTGGACTTGATTACACCCTGAGTACTTATGCTTCGGAAGGTGGAAACTTTGGTCTCTTCAACTCTAATGAATTAATGAAGAAGTTGAATGCCAAGATGTACCATGAAGCAGAAAGACTGGGATCCAAATGGATTCTGGGTGGAGAATGTGGGCATATGTGGCGTGTGATTAATCAGTATATGGATACCATGAACGGCCCGTCACCTGGCAATATGGAAGAGCCTGTTTCTCCGATTACGGGAACCAAGTTTGAAAATGCCAAGTCAACCAAAATGGTTCATATCTCTGAATTTACAGCGGACTTGATTAAGCATAACAAGCTGAAGCTCGACCCAAGCCGAAATGATCACTTGAGGGTAACTTTCCACGATTCCTGTAACCCGTCCAGGGCTATGGGTATGATGGATGAGCCTCGTTATGTGATTCAAAACGTATGTAATAATTTCTTCGAAATGCCTGAAAATACCATCAGGGAAAACACATTCTGCTGTGGTGCAGGTAGTGGATTGAACACTGAAGAAATTATGGATGTCAGAATGAGAGGCGCACTACCTAGAGCAAGTGCCTTAAGGCATGTT
>JANQEY010000009.1 GCA_028278125.1 bacterium
CTCCTACCTGCGCCTTTTGTAAACTAAAATCAACCTGGAATATCGGCGAAAAACCTGAAGAGCGTTTTGGCTGCAAACGTTCAACTAACAATGGAAACGGGTAATCCTGGTGATCGATAGCCTCCAGTACCGTATCACATACCTGACGGAGAAAAGACCGGAAGGTGGGATTACCCGTACAATCGGCACGGATTATGATCGGATTGACAAAATAGCCTGACATATTGGTAAAATCTCTATTATTTCTACCCACTGTGGGAGATCCAACCAGGATATCGTCCTGTCCCGTATAACGGTGCAGCAGGACATGAAAGGCAGCCATCAATACTGTAAACAATGTTGTTCCTTCCGTACGTGCTAATTCTCTTAATTGTCGAGTTAAGGTCTTATCTATAGGAAACTCTATGGTTGCACCTTTAAAAGACTGCAAGAGAGGCCGGGGTCTGTCCGTAGGTAATTGTAAGGCAGGAATATCACCTTCCAGTTTTTTTTGCCAGTACTGCCATAACCTTTCTCCTTCAGGCCCTGCCAGCATCTCCGTTTGCCATTGTATGTAGTCCCGGTAATTGCACTGTAAAGGTGCCAAGGTTGGAGTTTGTCCGGCTGCTATTGACGAATAAGCTTTACTGAACTCATCCATAAAGAGCCATCCTGACCAGGCATCAAAGACAATATGGTGTACCGTGATCAATAATACTTGATCTTTTTCAGTCCGACGGAACAGGTGTATCCGCAATAATGGACCGGTTTCGAGATTAAATGGCTGTTGATACGCCTGGATCACCTGCTGTCTCAGCTGTTCTTCATCTCCATCTGTAGCGTCTATTGTTTCAAACCATACATTTTGGCTTTGCTGAATTCTTTGCAGTGGCTTACCGTCTTGAATTGGAAAATAAGCTTTCAGGAGGGAATGTCGATCTAACAAATACTGGAATGTACTTTTCATGGCAAGAACATTCAACGGAGAACAGATACGCAGGGATGCTGCAGTGTTGTATGCCGCACTATCTTTCGCATTCTGGTTAAGAAACCACAAAGCCTGTTGACCATGGGAAAGTGGATACTCTTCAGGCTCGAATGTGCTCTCACGCAATAAATCCAGAAATTCACTTTTATGCTGTTTCAGAATTTCTAAAACTTCAGGC
>JANQEY010000032.1 GCA_028278125.1 bacterium
TGAAGACCTGAAATTCGCCTGGAAAGTGTCAAAATATGTAAAATCCAATGCCGTTTTATTCGCTCTCAAGGGAAGAACTATGGGTATCGGTGCCGGGCAGATGAGCCGTGTTGATGCGGTCCGCCTGGCGAGGGTAAAAGCTGATGATTCCAAGTTGGATCTTAAGGGAACAGTACTGGCATCTGACGCGTTTTTCCCGTTTGCCGATGGCCTCGAACAGGCTGCTGAGGCTGGCGCGACAGCTGTGATTCAACCGGGTGGAAGCGTTCGTGACGAGGAAGTTATCGCCGCCGCGAACGAACACAATATCGCAATGGTCTTTACCGGCAGACGTCATTTCAGGCATGCTTAGAAGTGTCAGTGTAATTATCTCAAGAAATTATATTGACTCCCGGCCAGTTTGAGTAAAAAGCTCCCGGTGTCAATTGATGAGAAATGTTTTTGTATAAACTTTTAAAATAGAAAGTTAACTTCGAAAGCTTCATTTATTGTTTTATCTTTTTGTACTTTCGTAATAATTGAAACTTTCTTACTTTTAACTTTTCACAACTTAGATCATCTGAATTTAATAAAACCAAAAGTCCCGGGGATAAATTAATGTCGTTCCTCCAATTCAGCCGCTACTTCGCCAGTGATATTGCCATGGACCTTGGCACTGCCAACACACTGGTGTATGTAAAAGGTCGCGGGATTGTTGTCCGTGAACCTTCTGTTGTAGCAATTCGCAAGGATGATAACCGTGTTATGGCTATTGGACGTGAAGCGCGTAATATGATGGGTAAAACACACGGGCAGATGGAAGTTATCCGTCCAATGCGTCATGGTGTTATTGACGACGATGAAGTAGCCGAGATAATGATCCGCAACCTGCTTCGTCGTGTAACCAAAAACCGGCTGATGAGACCTAAGGCCATTGTCTGTGTTCCTTCCGGGGTAACAAAATCAGAAAAAAGAATTATTCGTGATGCCGCGGAACACGCAGGCTGCCGTGAAGTCCACCTGATTGCGGAGCCAATGGCTGCCGCACTGGGCGTGGGGCTGCCGGTTGATGAGGCTGTAGGAAGTATGATCATCGATATTGGCGGCGGGACAACCGAAATAGCCGTTATCAGCCTTTCCGGTATTGTAACAGATACAAGTATCCGTGTTGGTGGCGATGAAATGGATGATAATATTGTCCAGTTCATGCGCCGTAATTATAACCTCCTGATTGGTGACAGGATGGCTGAAGAGATCAAGCAGAAGGTCGGATCAGCCGTTGCCCTCGAGCAGGAGGTAAGCATGATCGCCAAGGGACGTGACCTTGTCGCGGGTATTCCCAAGGCGATTGAAATCAACTCCGTTGAAATTCGTGAAGCTATCGCTGAACCTGTCGCGCAGATTGTTGACGCTGTTAAGCTATCATTGGAAAAAACACCTCCGATGCTTGCGGCGGATATTCGTGACAGGGGCATAATCCTTACGGGTGGAGGTGCTATCCTCAAGGGACTGGACCAGAGACTACGTGAAGAGACAAGCTTGCCGATCAGCCTTGCGGAAGATCCTTTAACCTGTGTCGTCAGGGGAACCGGTGTCGTACTAGACCACTTTGAAAGGTATGAGGCCGTCTTATTAAAGAACTAACTCCTCCCAGTAATATCACATGAACCTTCTGGTTCTACTATCCAGGGGTAGAGACCTTGTAGCATTGGTCGTCGCCCTGATTATTTCATTAATGATGATGAATTCATCATCACACCCTTCTGCAGAACGGTTTCGTTTTGGCATCGGTCGAGTTGTATCCATTGTTGCCGGGCCATTAATGTTTGTTCCTAAAACTGTTACTGTCTGGGGAGAAAACGCTGAACTCCGTGCAGAAGTAGCCCGTTTAAAGGGTGAACGGGACAACTGGCGGGACGCTCTCCTGGAAAACATCAGGCTGCGAAAACTGCTTGGGCTTCGTGATCAGCCGCATTTTTATTACCTCGCTGCCGATGTTATAGCCCGTAATCCGTCAGTAAACATGTCATCCCTCCTGCTGAACAAAGGTACCCGGGACAGTGTAAAAGCAGGACAGGCTGTTATTACATCTGAAGGACTTGCGGGTGTGATTCATCATGCGGGTGCCACAAGTTCAATCGCGCAACTAGGTGTAGATCCCAATTTCGCCGCAAGTGTCCGGGTGGAACGAAGCCGGGTTGACGGGATCCTGCGATGGTACAAGGGCGCCACATTTATGCTCGACGGTATTTCCAAAAACCAGGACGTTAAACCCGGCGACCGGATTGTAACCTCGGGACTGGGCGAGCTGATCCCGGCAGGTTTGGCTGTTGGCGTGGTCACCTCTGCCGAATCCTCAGAAAACGATATCTTCCTGAATGTTCGACTGAAGCCATATGTCCATTTTGCCCGGATGGAGGAAGTTTTTGTCCTGATGGAGAGGGCTCCCATCGATTCAACGGAGGGAGAAGAATTGCAATGAAACTTAGAACTCCATTGATCATCATGGGTATCGCAATTGTTCTCCAAAGCACAATCGTTCCATACCTTGCGATAAAATGGTTCAGGCCTGATCTACCTTTGCTTGTACTGATATACATTGCTGCACGGCGGGGTCCTTTCGAGGGGATTTTGATTGGTTTCCTGGCTGGAATCCTGGTGGATTCGTTCAGTGTTGGTTTCTTTGGGTTATCCAGCTTCTGTTATAGCGTATCCGGCTTTGTTACTGGAAGGTTGTTTTATTCAGATGTTCCGTTACCCCTTGGAAGATGGATGCTTGCATGTGGTGCTGGTGTGTTAATCTACGCCGTGCTGTTTTCGTATTTCTATTCACTTAATACAGCTCCTTCCTTTCTGTCCATGTTATTTACCCATGTTTTCCCTGTTACTCTGTATACCTGGGCGCTGGGAGCTATCTGGGCCATCAGCCCGTTGTATGAAAAACGTGGACAGGTAAAAATATAAACCGGGGCTCAATACGAGTCGCAAGAACTTAAATTATTATTTCCCGCAAATCGTAGCAAGAGGGATCATTTCAAATGAACGAACGGCAGAAATTCAGCCTGGCACGTTTGATACATATCAGCCTGTTTTTTGCCGGCCTGCTTGGATTGCTGATCTTCCGTCTGTACCGCTTGCAGGTTGTACAGGCAGAAATCTACCTGCGTCAGTCCGAGACTAATCGCGTCAGAGTAATAGAGACTCCACCCATCCGTGGCCTGATGTATGACCGGAACGGAAAGCTACTCGTTGATAATTTCCCCTCTTATACGCTTTTCGCAACACCATATGTCATTGACAATAACCAATCAACCAGGGATTCCCTGCTCAAGCTGACCAATCTTGACAATGATGAATTCGAACACAGATTAAGACGAATCAGGAACAACAAATATACACCAGTCAGGATAATCAGGGATGTCCCTTTCCAGCTGTATGCTGCACTGGAAGAACGAAAAGCCCATATGCCTGGCATCAGTTTCCAGATCGAACCAAAGAGGGCATACCCATACAGGATCCTGGCGCATTCACTGGGACACATCGGCGAGTTGAAAGAGGAAAGCGCCAAGCAGTATTCCGGGCACGAACCGGGGGATGTTGTGGGATTAAGCGGATTGGAGAGAACCTGGAACCAGGAACTGCGTGGTGAAAAGGGCTACAAGTACATAGAGGTTGATGTTGTAGGTAGAATGATCGGGCCACTCCAAGGTGTTGATCCATTACCCCCTAAGCCCGGAAAGGACCTTGTACTTACCGTTGATCTTGAGCTTCAGCTCCTCGCTGAAGAATTGCTGAAAGATGAAGCGGGGGCGGCTGTCTGTATCGAACCGGCAACTGGTGAAATCCTGGCAATCGCATCTAAACCGGATTATCCACCGGAGACATTTGCAAATGTCTTATCGCCTGAACAATGGCGACAAATGCAGGAAGATCCGGCAACCCCCCTTCTGCACCGTGCGGTACAGGGGGCCTATCCACCTGGTTCGATATTCAAAATGGCGGTGCAGTCAACCGGATTTGAATGTAAGGAGATCGACACCAACTGGGAGGTAACCTGTAGCGGCGGCCAAATGCTTGGTCGCAGGTGGTTCAAATGCTGGAATAAAACCGGACACGGAAAAGTTGATCATAAACGTGCGATTGAAGCATCGTGTGACGTGTATTTTTACAACCTTGGATTAAAACTCGGTATCGACCAGTTCCACCAGTATATAGACCGCTTCCCCTTCGGTCGACGTACGGGAATAGACCTCGTTCACGAATCAACCGGCTTGCTGCCTGACAGGGCATTTTTCGATAAAAGGTTTGGGAAGGATAATTGGACAGAGGGTATGCTGTTCAACATATCCATCGGGCAGGGGGAAGTGCTCGTAACCCCGATCCAGGCAGCAGCGTATACGGCTGCATTAGCAAATGGCGGCTGGTGGATTACACCCCATCTTGTCAAAGGTCACCGGGACCTGCAGGGTGAAACTTCGCTCTACCCTCCAAAGGAGCGACATGAAAGCGGATTCAGCGATCCGGTTATGAAAATCGCCCGGGACAATATGCTGCTGGTCACCGAGGGAATGTATGGAACTGCAGCCTGGCTTTACGATCCAAGAATCCATGTCGCCGGGAAAACAGGAACAGCACAGAATCCTCATGGTCTGGATCACGCCTGGTTTGTTGCTTTTGCACCATTTGACGATCCGCAAATCGCTGTGGCTGTGATCGTGGAGCATGGAGAACATGGTTCGACAAGCGCAGCGCCCGTAGCCTTTAAACTGGTCAGGCAATACCTGGGGCTCGATGAAGAAACCTGGCAGAGATACAGGTGGAAAGTGCTTGCTGAAATTGCCCGCCAGAGAGAGCAGCAGGAGAATCAGCCGGAGGTGCAGGAATGAAACTGGGACGAAAAGAGATCGAATGGATCGTTCCTGTAACAACAATCCTGTTGCTGGTTGCCGGATTTGTGTCGTTATACAGTGCGTCGTTGGCTACCGGGGGTGCATTCTTCCAGCGTCAACTGATTTTCCTGATCATTGGAACGGGCATGGCGGTGTTTGCAGCATTTATCCCCGATAAAATGATATTCGCTTTTTCATATGTCGGATATGTAATTGTGCTATTGCTACTGGTGCTGGTGTTGATGGTTGGAACTGGGCCTACAGGAAGGTGGTTGAGCGCGGGTCCGATAAATATACAACCTTCAGAACTGGCGAAGCTGGCTGTAATCCTGGCGCTGGCTCGTTTTTTATCCGACCGGAGAACAGACCTGTCAAAGGTGAAATATATTCTCTACATGGTTCAGATTGCAGCCATTCCTTTCGCCCTGATCCTGATAGAACCAGACCTCGGTACTTCCCTGGTAATCCCTGTTATTACCGTTGTGATGGCTTACTGGGCAGGTATTCCATACCTGATTGTTATCCTGGTGGTGTCGCCCATTGCGGTTATGATAGCCTGTATCAATCCGTATGCCCTGGTCGCCGCAATCGGTGTTCTGCTGATTCTCGGATATTTCGCAGGTATACGGATGCACCTGGCGATGTTATGGGGTGTGGGGCTTGGAATTATCGGCTGGGTTACCCCAAAATTATGGACACAGTTACAACCTTACCAACGGCAACGTTTGATCACCTTTGTCAACCCTGAGTCCGATCCACTGGGATCGGGTTACCAGCTTATTCAGTCAAAGGTAGCCATCGGATCAGGGGAAACGTGGGGGAAGGGTTTTCTTCACGGCAGCCAGACCCATCGTGGATTTCTGCCTGAACAGCACACTGATTTTATCTTTTCAGTGATCGGGGAAGAATTCGGTTTTGTCGGTGCGGCGATTATAATAATGCTGTTTGGCGTTTTAATTGCAAGGCTGTTCTACCTTTCTCGAAAAACACGCTCTCCGTTTTCAAAACTATTTATGGTGGGAACTGCATCCCTGATCGCCTTCCAGGTAATTGTCAACATTGGAATGACAACCGGCATCATGCCGATTACAGGTTTGCCCCTCCCGCTTGTCAGTTACGGTGGATCAAGCCTGTTGACTATTCTCGTTCTGCTGGGTTTTGCCACAGGAATGGGCAGCAGGTGGAAGGGTAGAAGCTAAAAATACCTCCTTCTGGGATGTATGCTTCACAGTATCTGCTGAATCCCGGGCTATTTTTAATAATAATAAACCCGGTCATCGAAACTGACCGGGCCACACCAAAAAACTCGTTATTTAAAAAACTGCTTAAGATGTCCTGAATCCCAGGTTTTCGAAGGTATTGACGATCCCGGAAGCGGCATTAGTAATGTGTGCGCTGATTCTTTTCAGATAGCGTGTATAAAGAGCTATCGAAACAGATTCGCCGCATGGAATTTCCGGATTACTGCCCTTCGAAAGTGAAGAGATGATATTGTCGCAAATCGGGTTGATCTCCTGGTGCTCTTTCATCAGGGAAAATGCCAGGTCGTCGTCCGATTCTTCGAACGCTTTGATCAGTGATGAAAACCTGTCCCTGATGTTGGCTTCGACCTTGTTAATGTCTTCCTCAAAGATAAAATAATCGATGGGATGTTTATGGTCTTTTGCGAGATCCATCATATTCTTGATATAATCACCGATACGTTCGATATCAATAATAATACTTACGATCATCAATCCGAAGACGATATCTCGTGATGCAGAAGTAGCAAGGTGTGCTACAACTTTACGACGAACCTCTCTCTGGTATTCATTAATCTGCTGGTCTTTTTCGTATACGTCTATCTCGCCTTCCACGTTATGCCTCAGTGAATTAGAGGCCGTCTCGAACATGTCCAGCTCTGTTTTTAACATGTTTATTGATAAATCGTACGCTTGTTGAAGGAGGTCCTGCCTCTTGAATATTTCAACTAGTAACCTGAGCATTTATCACCCCACAATCTTTATTAAAGCCAATGGAATTATTATAAATACAAGGAGAACAATCGCAACGGGTATCAACCTGTTTTTTACGGCCAGCGCCGCCAGTCTTTCAGCAATATATATCGGAATCCTCTTCAAGGGAAGGAAGAGTAGTATGCCAAATATGTTGAAAATCAGGTGAGCAAACGCTACCGCAACAGCTGTTGAGCTTTCCGTCACCAGCGAAGCCAGTAGAGCGGTAATTGTTGTGCCTATATTCGCGCCAAGTGTATACGGGAATATCTGGGCAATACTCAGCACACCCGCACCCGCAAGGGGGATAACCAGCGATGTTGTAACAGAGCTGCTCTGGACAATCGCCGTAAATACCATTCCGAAAAAGAGCCCGATCAGTGGTGTGCGGAAAATAATCTTATCGAAGAAAACACTCAGTTTATCCAGAACTAATGACTTCATAACAACAACGATGAAACGCAAAGCAACAAAGAGGAAAACCAGGGATATTGCTACCACAACCCAGCCGTTCTGAATTAGATCAACAAGAACACCGACAACCGGCTTGACGATAAACTTCAAAGGACTGACAAACTGGAATCCGCCCCCTTTTTCAAAGAAAGTTTCCAGCAAAGTAGCAGAATGGCCGATTATATTAAATTTTAATTGGAGCGGGAAAAAGATCAGCACCGTCAAAAAATTAAAAGTATCGTGCACAACCGCGGCTCCGTAAGCCTTCTGGAATTCCACATTTGATTTTACATGCCCGAAGGAGACAATGGTGTTGGTAATGCTCGTCCCGATGTTTGCTCCCATAATAATCGGAATTGCCTGTGGAAGGGTAAACATCCCACCACCAACCAGACCAACTACAATAGAGGTTGTCGTTGACGAACTCTGAATAATACTTGTCGCCAGGATACCAATAAACAGACCGATAAATGCACTGTTCGTACCAGCGATAAAATCCTTGATGAACTCTTTCCCGATCAATTTCAAACCCGATCCCATCAGGCTGATACTTACAAGGAAGAGGTACACCAGGAAAATCAGGAGGATAATTCTCCACCATGATCTGCTGGTACTTTTTGAGGATAGTGTTGTGTCCAAATCTCCCCCAGGGAGTTAATCCAAGTTGTTGAAGTTTTAATCAATTCCACAAAACTTTTAGCGACAACCGGATCATTTCCTCCGGCATGCTGAAGATAAGTGAATGAACGTTAAAAATGCTAAAGCAAGAAGGTCAAGAATTATTTAGTGCTCTTGGAAACACAATCTGAGCCTAATTGCTTGTAATACAACAAAATCTGTCCTGTCGATCTAAATTGCTACAAATTTGCGTTATTTATGAATATTTTGTTAGGATTGTGTTAGAATTCGACATTTTAAAGAATGAGGGAGCTTAGTCTTTCGATCAGAACAAAACCATTGTGTCCTGATTAATGCCCTTATTTTTCTCTGTTTATCTGCAGCCATTTGTTCTTTTATCTTGACAGCAAAGAGCATTTCGCCTACCTTACAATTGCTTCCAGGGGCGCCCGGGTTTTGAGCGAAACAAGCTCGATTTCCCGGGCGTGTTGTATATTGGAACTGCATTTTGAATGAATACTGTTTAATTTTGATGGGCTTAAAAGAAATAAAGTTTGCAGGTAAGGTATAATGGACTATTCTGCGAAAACGGAAAAACCATATCGCATTAGAAGTACAACTGTTCTGGCTGTCCGCCATAAAGGCAAAAGCGCCATCGGCGCCGACGGACAGGTAACATTTGACGAGACAATCATCAAGGCCTCAGCGGACAAGCTGCGAAAATTAGGCAGTGGCAACGTTGTTGTCGGATTTGCCGGCAGTGTCGCTGACGCTTTAACATTGTTCGACAGGTTTGAAGAGAAGTTAAGGGCACACCCCCAGGATGTACGCAGAGCGGCAGTAGAGTTGGCGAAAGATTGGCGAATGGAGAGAGCGTTACGGCGGTTGGAAGCCCTGCTTGTCGCAGCGACCAGGAAAAACCTGTTCCTGATCGGTGGATCCGGTGACGTCATTGAACCGGACAATGGAATCCTGGCCGTTGGAAGTGGCGCACCGTACGCCACCGCGGCTGCCCGTGCACTGGTGAGTCACGCAAAGGACATGAGTGCTGTTGAAATTGTTGCCGAATCTCTGAAAATTGCCGCGGATATTTGTGTATATACAAACAATGAAATAAGAGTTATTGAGCTGTGAACGACAAACTTGAACTGACACCACGGCAGATAGTCCGTGAACTTGACCAGTATATAATCGGGCAGGTTGATGCCAAACGTTCCGTTGCGATCGCCCTGCGTAACCGCTGGCGGAGACGCCTGATCGACGATCCGATCCAGGAAGAAATAGTCCCGAACAACATCCTGATGATCGGTCCAACTGGTGTGGGAAAAACAGAAATCGCCCGGCGTCTTGCCAGGTTGACACACGCGCCATTTGTAAAAGTGGACGCCAGCAAGTTCACCGAAGTTGGATATGTTGGCAAAGATGTAGAAAGTATGGTAAGAGACCTGGTGGAGATGGCTGTCGCCATGGTTCGCTCGGAGAAAACCCACGAAGTGGAAGAACTGGCCAGGGAAAGAGTCGAAGATCGACTTTTGGACATTCTTCTTCCTCCTCCATCGAAAAAACGTTCGAAAACAAAACCCGCCGATGTTCTGGGTAACCTGCAGGAACTGATTTCTGCACCGGAATCGGTCGTTGAAACAGAAGTAAAGGTCGAAGACGACAGCCCTGACGACAAACAGATGGAGAGGTATCAGCGCACTCGTGAAAAGATGCGTAAACGTCTCCATAATGGTGACTTTGAACAATCAAAGGTTGAGCTTGAACTCCGTGAAAAAGCCGGCGGAGTGATGCAGGTTTTTGGTCCTGTCGGCATCGAAGAGATGGGAATCAACCTCCAGGAACTGTTCGGCAGCATGATGCCCCAAAAGCAGAAGAAAAAACAGGTTGTCTTGGGTGAAGCGCGTAATCTGCTGATGGGTGAAGAGGTTGACCGTTTACTGGACATGGACGCGATAGTTACCGAGGCGCTGACTCGAACCGAGGAGATGGGAATTATCTTCCTCGATGAGGTCGATAAAATAGCAGCCAGCGAACCGGGTAATGGGCCGGACGTCAGCCGTGAAGGAGTCCAGAGGGATATCCTGCCGATAGTTGAAGGTACTCGTGTATCCACGAAATACGGTCCCGTAAACACTGATCATATCCTTTTTATTGCCGCAGGTGCTTTTCATGTGGCGAGGCCGTCTGACCTTATTCCTGAAATGCAGGGACGGTTCCCGATCCGAGTGGAATTGGATTCGCTTGACAGGAAAGATTTTGTCCGGATTCTCACTGAGCCAAAAAACTCGCTGATCAAACAATATGTCGCACTGCTGGCAGCGGAAAATGTTGAGCTGACATTCGATAAAGGCGCCATCAGGGAAATCGCCTACATCGCGGCGACAGTTAACGACCGGACTGAAAATATCGGCGCGCGAAGGTTACATACTGTGATGACTTCACTACTGGAAGATTTTCTCTTTAAGGTTCCCAGCAGGAATATTAAAACGATCCATGTGGACAAGGAAATGGTCCAGGGCTACCTGGATGACCTGGTGGAAGACGAGGATCTTTCGAGGTATATACTGTAGCCTTTGTGACGAACACAAATAGACCCTGTCATCGGAGCTGACAGGGCCACCCACGAATATCAGGTATTCCCCTGGATACGATGACCCCGGACTACCTAGGTTTATTCGCCTTCCAGCTCATCTTTAATTGTCAACTTGGCGTCTATCAGCTCTGAATGCCTTAGGTTAAACAGGCGGGCAAGTTTGTGCACCAGGTAGTCCTCGTGTGAATCAAGGTGGCCGTCCGCAAAGATAATCCGCCAGATCTCTTCAAGTATCTCGATTTTTTCACTACGGCTGAATTGTTCGTTAATCCGTCGCGTGAAGGGGAAAATATCGAGTGTTTCTTCTCTTACATTTGATGCAAGATCTACCAGTTTCCCTGCTTCGTTCTCTGATAGTTTAAAGTATATGGAAAGGGTATCGATTATCCCATCGTATTCCTCGTCAGAAAACTCGCCATCAATTCGGGCTGCTTCGAGCAGCACGATACAGACCGCCAGGGCCGTTTCGTTATAGCCACCGGAAACCTCGCCGGATTCTTTATTAAATAAATCTTCAAGTTTTTTAAACATTATTTTAACCGTATATATTACCTGTACTGAAGATTAAATCTCGTTTCTTTCTGCCTTCTGGTATAGTTGTTTCAACAGGTTTTCCATCGCCGGAGAAAGAACACGGTCCCGTCTTTTCATGGCTACTTTTGCCGTGTGTAAAAACTTGTCAAAATCATACATCTCCAGACCTGACGCTCCACCCCACCTGTAAGCACCAACAGCTTTAGGAGGAAACCCTGCGCCAAAGATATTTGTTCCAATTCCGATAACCGTTCCAGTATTCAATTGGGTATTGATTGCCGTTTTTACATGGTCGCCGATAATTGAACCGAAGAATGTTTCCCCGGTATCAATAATCTCGCCATCAATTGTCACCTTTACATTGGAGTAATTGTTCTTGAGATCGCTGTTGTTAGTATCGGCGCCGAGGTTGACCCATTCCCCCAGGAGAGCATTGCCAAGGAAACCGTCATGTTGCTTGTTGCTGTACCCCTGGAAAATGCAGTCTTCTATCTCCCCGCCAAGTTTGCAAGCTGGACCGATGGTCAGTGGACCCAACAATTTCGCACCCGGTTTAACATAACAATCGTTACCCAGGACTGCAGGTCCAATGATAATCGCACCCGGTGACACCTTTACACCCTCGCCAAGAATAATTGGTCCATTGCTGGCATCAAGGATTGCGCCGGCAGAAACTATTGCACCCTCATTAATATGGATGTTGTCAGGTTCAACAAGGATCGCACGATGATCTACTTCGCCCGATATCCTGCCGAAACCGAGTCTGTCAAAATCCTCCTTGATCAGCTCTTCCTGCAGCTTCAGCATCTCCCATGGCCAGTAGACCAGTGAATCGGGATTATCAACCAGCTGTACTTCCGGTGCTGTTGTTTCGATACCCCAAATGGCAAGCAACGCCCTTGCCGAATATTCAGACGGATCATAGATGTCCCGTGTTACCCATTTCCGGGCAATATCAGCAGGTAAACGCGCGGCAACGATATCCGGACCATCCGTCCAGACTGTCCAGGGACATTTTTCGGCCAAACCAGCTGTGTTAATGTTTTTAACTGCTCTTCCATTTACCAGGAAAACATCACCTTCCGAAGGGATATCCTGTAGCATCATCCCCGATTTAGCCTCGTCCACCAATGGTTTTAAGGATGTACGAGGGAAATAACCTGACGGTGAAATGTCCAGTTGACGAGTAATCCTTTCGGCGAGTGTTTCCAGTCCAATCCTCAGGTCCCAGACCGGCCTGAGGGTTGTCAACGGCCCGAATCTTCGCCATCCGGGATCTTCAAAAATATAGAGAGGCAGCTTGTTCATCACTTTTTCCTTGATAATTTTGTCAAAGGTACATTACATGCCGTGACATGCCAAGCTAATTCGTTAATCTGGAAGGCTTTCGTCTCCCATCGAGAGACACAGCTCTTTACTAAGCCTTGTGAAATTATTATGTTTGTTCCTCCGAAAGAACAAAATTATAGCAAATTTTTACTGCATAGAGAAAGGAACAATGATGAGCAACCGTCCTCGTACTTTCATTAAAAAAGATGTTGTTGAACAGACTGCTCAAAATGCCGGACTGGATCCGAAGGCTGTAGCACCAATCGTTGACGCTACTTTTGTCGCATTACGTGAAATGATCACCAACACCACCGGCGAATGCCGTATTGAAATCCGCGATTTTGGCGTACTCCAGGTTAAAAATACTGCACCGAAACCAAAAGCACGTAACCCACGTAAACCAGGACAGGAAATCTATATCCCGGCACGTCGCAAAACCCATTTCCGCCCCGGCAGGAAAATTAAAGAAGCTCTGCAGGTACCTCTCGATAAACTGAAATAATTTTAACAGGTTATTATGCATTTCTCCATTACTTACTGTGTGGATTGAAACTATTATCCAAAAGCCGCTAGTTTGGCGGATGCATTAAAATCAAAATATCCTGGATCTGATGTTGAATTTGTAAAGGGAGGTGGCGGTATCTTCGATGTATACCTGGACGATCGATTGTTATTCTCGAAGCATGCCGTCGGCAGGTTCCCAGATCCGGGAGAAGTTTTTGCAAAGATTGATTAATAAGCTAGATATAATCTGAATATCGTAAGCCAGGTTGTAATTATAACAGCCTGGCTTTTTATATATTCCTGGTATCTGTCATGTGGAAATTCACCAGGCGATGAAAATTTCCCTGATGGAGCTTTCAAAATATTCAGGACACATAGATGACCGAGATTATAACCCATATATCCTGTCCGAGGTGTGGAACAGAGGTAATAAAATATCGAAACCCGCTGCCAACAGCAGACGTTATCATAAACTACCGTGATGGAATTGTCTTAATTAATAGAGGTCGTGAACCTTTCGGATGGGCTATTCCCGGTGGTTTTATTGATTACGGCGAGAGCGCGGAAAATGCAGCGGTCCGTGAGATGCGCGAAGAGACCGGATTGGAACTTGCCAACCTTGAACTATTTACCGTGCGTTCTTCACCGGTACGTGATCCCAGGCATCACACCCTGACAGTTGTTTATGAGGCAGAAGGCGTTGGTGAATTAAAGGCAGGTGATGATGCTACCGACGCGAAAGTCTTCAAACTGGAAAATCTTCCTGATAAAATAGCTTTTGACCATCGCGAAATCCTGGAGGATTATCGTAAATTCAGGCAAAAGATTGATTAAACCCGGGGGGTAACAGTCAGCTATGAATTATTCCAGATTCTATATATTGATCGTCATTACCATAACTTCTCTTTTGTTAGCTGGATGTTATGTGCGACCAAGACCAGCTGTACCGGTGCTGAAGGCTAAGGATTTCAGTAAAATGAGTGACGCAGAGGTAGCCAGAGAAATCGAATGCCTTGAATATATCCTGACACAGCATGACAGGGATCAGACAAGGTTTATGACCGACGAGGATCTGCGTCAATATCTAACAAACTTCTGGAACAACATAAATCCCGCAAAACCCAGCGAGGGTTCGAAGGTCAGAAAAGCATACCTGAAGCGTGTTAATACAGCCAACATGCTCTTTGAAACTGTAGATCGTGAAGGTTGGAGAACTGACCGGGGCAGGATTTACTGTCTTTACGGTGAGCCCAGTGATTCATATACACAATACGGCGGAACTACGGCTGAAACGATGAATAAACCTGTAGACAGTTCCGGGTTAGTCCATACACAGCACACCAGCGGGCTCCAAAATAAAAGTATGGAAGCCTGGTGGTATAGCAGCGTCGAGGGTGGAGTTGGATTCATCTTTGTGGACAAAGGCGGCGTTGGCGACATGGCGCTTGTGCATTCAAATAAAGATGGTGAAGTGTTTGATGATTACTGGAGCATTTCCCTTAGTGCTACTGGTCCACCCTGGCTGGAAAAGGTTTTTACTCGATAGATCAACGCCTGAACAATAATACCAGTTTTCTGAAAAATACTACCACGATGCCTACCAGGAATCCGCCGATATGTGCCCAGAAGGCGATTCCCGATACCTCTTCGAGGACAAACGACTCCATGCCGCTTGCGAGTTGAATGGAAAACCAGATCCCCAGGAAAACCCATGCTGGAACACGGACAAAAAACACAATAAAGATAAATACCATGGCCTTTATTCGCGCCTTGGGGAACATGAGCAAATATGCTCCCATCACCCCGGAAACAGCGCCACTGGCACCTATTGTGGGAATCCCTGATCCCGGGTTAATGATAACATGCGCCACACCAGCCATAACTCCTGCCACAAGATAGAACAACAGGAAACGACCATGGCCAAACTTGTCCTCAATGTTGTCCCCGAAGATCCAGAGCATCCACATGTTTGAAATGATGTGCATCCATCCACCATGAATAAAAACACTGCTTAAAAATGTGATCCCATGGTGGAAAAGAGAAAAGAGACTGAAAACCTGGTCAACCTGAACCAGCCTGGCCGGTATTATGCCGAAATCCTGGAAGAAAGCACTTAACTGGGTACTTGGCAGTGTAATTTGCGCGGTAAATACTATTGCATTTACAATTATTATGGATACTGTAACAAACGGAAAAGTATCTCGAGGATTATCGTCTCGGTATGGAAAAAACATCCTGTCTCCGCATAATTACTTGTTCGCAGTATCACTATGGATCAATCTAAACTGGGTTTCTATCTACTCGTTTTTACAGCAAAAACTCTGTTCCCATAAAATACATCTAGAAACTTTTCCTGAAAGTCAGCATCTCAATATAGAGTAAAAATAAATATCGCTGCTTAAATATTTGAAGGATATATAATGAGCATTTTGAAAGACAAAGATAAAGAAGAAATCAGGAACAGGCTAAAGGCAATGACCGGAAAAGTAAAACTGGTTTACTTTACCCAGGAGCTCGAGTGCCAGTTCTGCCGTGAGACAGGTATTTTATTAAATGAACTTGCCGAACTCAGCGATCTTCTTGAAGTTGAAACATTTAATTTTGTAAACGATAAAGAGGTTGTAGAAAAATACAAGGTCGATAAAATTCCTGCTGTTGTGATGCTCGATGGCAACGACAAGGATTACGGAATTCGTTTTTATGGTATCCCCTCGGGTTATGAGTTCGCAACTCTGCTGGAAGATATCCTGATGGTTTCAAGCGGTCAGTCGGGGCTATCGTCAGCAATAATAGACGAACTGGCGAAGCTCGAGAATGACGTTCATATGCAGGTTTTTGTAACCCCAACCTGCCCATACTGCCCGGGCGCAGTTTTAACAGCCCACAAAATGGCATTTGAATCGGACAAGGTTAGTGCAGATATGGTCGAAGCGACAGAATTTCCACATCTGTCGAACCGTTACAACGTCAGGGGAGTACCACGTACAGTTGTCAACGAGGAACACACGATTGAGGGCATGGTACCGGAGTCAAAGATGCTCTCAGAAGTGATGAGTGCGGCACACGGGTAGCATCAAGGTCGGTCGAGGGCTATTTTGTGGATATGGAATCGACAAAAAATGCCCAAATTACCGGTAAAAAAACCGGTGTTGACGAAAACGCAGAGATCAGGGAAAAAGAAAAACTGCTGATAGAGCAGGCACTCGCTGGAAACGATAAAGCGAGGACTGAAATTGTTCTGCAGCATCAACGTAATATTTATAACCTCGGCCTGCGTCTCAGCGGAAACGAAGAAGAAGCGGAATGTATCCTCCAGGATACTTTTCTGAAGGTATTTGAAAAACTGGATAACTTCCGCGGACAAAGCAAACTTGGAACCTGGATACACAGAATCGCTACAAATGTAGCGTTGATGCGTATCAGGAGCAAAAAGGGGAAATACTTTGTCCCGATCGAGGAAGAGATTAACGATGACAAGGAAGACAGGGATGTTGTCCATATCGCGCAATCGCTGGACAGCAGTCCACTGGACCTGGCGTTAAACGAGGAACTACGCCAGACACTGGATCGTGCGATAGTCGAGCTTCCACCGAGTTTACGTACGGCATTTGTTCTAAAAGATTTGCATGGATTATCAATGGCTGATATTGCTGAAGAAACCGGTAAAACTGTTTCGGCTATCAAGGCAGACCTGCACAGGGCAAGGGTAAAACTTCGCGCCAAGCTGGTCGAGTTCGTGGAAGGAGGGGAAAATGGATAAACACAGCCCCTGTCAGCAAACACTGGATCAGATTTGTGATGTCCTGGAGTTCAGCCTCGGTCACGAAAAAGGAAAAGAAGCGTGCCAGGAACTGATAGCGCATATCAAGAGTTGTCCTAAGTGCTGTGCTGAAGTGGACACTCTTCAGAAGACAATCAAAATTTTTAAAGAAATTCCGGATAAGGAAGTACCGAATGATGTGCAATGGCGCCTGATGAAGGAATTACATCTCGATATTCCTCTTCGTCCAGAATCCGGGTATGAAGAATAATCAAACTCTGTTGTTATGGAAACTATATGAAGAAGAAGCATTTAATTACAATTTTCTCAATTGTAATCGGCGGCCTGGCCGGATGGCTCTACTGGCGTTATGTCGGTTGCCTTGGAAACAGTTGCCCGATTTTGTCGAACCCGTGGTTGTCAACCGGGTATGGAGTTTTGATTGGGTACCTGGTCGGTGGCCTGGTTAAGCCAAAGGTAAAAACGGAGAACACAAGCGAAACTGAAGTAAACAGCAGCTCAACATCTGCATAGAACCGGATTTTAACTTAATACAACGACAAAGAGTTCAAGATGAAAAAGAATGTTTTATATTTTATAATTACCGGGTTTGTCCTGGCGGCGGTTATGGTTGCAGGATGCAGCAAAAACGCACCGGACACAAAGGAAACACAAGAGGTTAAACAGGAAGCTAAAACCGAAGAAACAGCTCTTCAACCTGATGAACTTGGGCTTGTCCCCGCGGATAAAACCATCGACGCGCCAGCATGGACCATGGCAGACCTGGAGGGCGACAGCCTGAAGCTTGCCGACTATAAAGGAAAAGTAGTAATTCTTGACTTCTGGGATACATGGTGCCCTCCATGTAAAAAAGAAATCCCCGGCTTCATCGAATTACAGGACAAGTATGGTGACGATGGACTTGTTATTGTCGGTGCGGCATTCGGTAAACACGGCAAGGATAAGGTCAAGGAGTTTGTAGACGAGTATAAAATCAACTATCCAACCGTTTTTGCTACGCCACTAGTTGCCTATCAATACGGTGGAATTCAGTCCATACCAACTACATTCGTAATCGACCGTGACGGTAAATTACGCGGAATGCATGTTGGGTACGTGAAAAAAGAGATTTTTGAAAAACAGGTGATCGCTTTGCTGTAACCTGAATTTTTATTCAAAGATCGAACCCGGAGTATACTCCGGGTTTTTTCGTCTCCCCTCCCGACAAAATTTTCTTTGTATATTATAAAAAATCAACGGGGCTGATGTTGATATAATACTGGAGGTAAAATGCGCCTGGTTAAGATGTTGTTCCTCATGTTCCTGCTAATAGGATTAGTTTCATTCTCGTATGCCGATATTTCAGCTTCCAATCAGAAGACTGAAGGTGCACTTTCAACCACCCACTCTTTTAATTCCACTGGGTTTATACCCGTAGAAACTAACCTGGCGACGCCTGTTCT
The DNA here is from genome assembly GCA_028278125.1 of bacterium. Next base: position 18,120 of record JANQEY010000032.1, read on the forward strand.
GAAAGACATAAGCTGCCTGTTGGTACCTGAGGAACTGGTAAATAATCCGGTAGCCTCCTTCATTTCCAGCGAACTCGACCAGTGGCTTCTCCGTCAGTCTGTTGAAACAACACTCAGTATTCCGCCGGGAGAACACTTTGCTCTTCACCTGGATTTACAGCAGGGCGAAATGGCAGGGACAAAGAGCTGGGATGAACTTTCGGAAACGTTTATAGAAGCCATTGAACGGGCTCCTTCCTGGCTCAGAAATGATCTTACAGACCATTTCCGTCTCTATAGTGAATTCGAGTTTGTTGGTGAACAGCTGGCGGATATGATCCTTGATGCCGAAGATCCTTACGTAGATGAACTTGCGTTTATCGCCGCACATCTTTCGCCTGACCTGTTTATTTTTAACATGAACTGGGATGTGGATCTGTTTGTAGAAAATGTGGAAGGCGTCTACGAGGCAGATGAATACCTGGATTATGTAGAAATTATCGACTATGGCTCAGCTGACGAAGGCGGTGATTACTGGTCTACAACATCATATACAATGTGCGACGAAGAGGGTGACACAATAACTGTTGAAATAGACCGTGAATACTATTACTGGCATATAGTCCACCCCCGGATTTCCGATGAAATTCCGAAGTACATCAATCCGCTTACGGGCGATCCCGATGATCCGCCAGAGGGTAAATTCTGGCGTGATTTTTTCCTCAATGAACCTGAAGAGGGATTTACATCACTGGCAGATACACTTGACGGCTGCGAAATCATGTACGGATTTGTCCAGAATGATAATTCTGACGTGAATGGAGCGATCGGTCGGGTTACACGCTGGGTTCATCATGTGCTTGATTTTGATTCCGGACCCGAAAGACCTATTCAGCCGGTAAGGATTTACGGGCTGCATATGGGGCGTTGCGGCGAACACCAGGACTTTACCGCTGCTGCTGCAAGGGCAGCGTTAATCCCCACCGTCTGCACCTCATCGTTCACAGAAGACCATGTCTGGAATGAATTCTGGAATGGTACAGAATGGACTGCCTGGGAACCGGTAAATAATTATATAAACCATCCGCTGGCTTACCAGGGGTGGGGTAAACAATTTCCCGCCCTGTTTGACTGGCGTGGTGACGGATTCCTCTGGACAGTGACGGAACGTTACCATACGGAAACAACAAGCTTCACTGTTGAAGTTCTTGACACTAATGATCATCCCGTCGATGGTGTAAGGGTTAGAATGTACAGCGATTACCTCTATGGAGGTGTTAAATTCGCGACATGTGGATGGACAGATTCAAATGGACTGGTTGAATTTATAATCGGTGGGAATAAAAACATTTACCTCAACCTCGCAAGCGAGATGGGAAATTACCCTGAAGGTGATGGTGAGGTTACCCTTGTTATCGAGGACAGTGATACCGAAGTGGAGTACGAGTGGACATACAACTTTAATTACGAAGTTCCGCTCCTGACCAAAGAAGAAGCTGAACCGGTAGAAAACCCGGTTGACCATTACATGCTTCATTTGTCGGGCAACACCCTTAACGAGGCTACAGAAGGGATTATGTTCTCTTACTCAAACTTCGTTGCTGAGCTTGGGATAGCCTCTGTCGATTATTTTGTCTGCGATGAAACCAATTATAATCTTTTCACAACAGGGGAACCGTTTGAATACATGGTAACCGGTACCATGAGTGGCGACATTGATTCAGAAATTATCCTTCCTGATGATAGGACGTGGTATGTTGTATTTGATAACACTGAAAAACTGGTCAATTATCAACGGTTGGTGATTAATGCTGATTTACTAATTGACCAGGAATTTGATGTAGACGATGAGGAAGGTGTTATACCAGGTAGCTATACTCTCTACTCTAACTATCCGAACCCATTTAACTCGAGTACGAATATCCGGTTTGATATCGCTCAGGCTGGAAACACCGAAATTACTGTTTACGATATCCTGGGGCAGGAGGTGTTTAGACAGGAATTCAGTGAGCTGCACGCCGGTTCTTATAATGTTCCTTTCGAATTCAACAATCTTTCATCGGGAGTATATTTCTATACACTGAAGAGTGGTGAGTTTTCTGCAACCCAAAAGATGGTGTTTATGAAGTAAGGGTAGGCCGGATTCCCCGAATCCGGCTTTTCTATATCGACCAGGTAACCATGTGCAATGTTTCGGATTTGGGGAACCCGACTTACATATTTGTGTATTTTGAGGAAATCTATGCTTCGATATGTTGCCCTTAGTTTCCTGATCCTATTAATGTTGACAACGATTGGATGTACCGCAATAGGAATGGGTATTGGTAATTCCATTGATGAAAAAAGGAGTCGTGAATATAAAGCAATCATTGCGAACGATGGTTGTAACTGTGAAGAGGGAGATATTGTAAAGGTTAAAACAAACACGGGCGAATATTACAGTGGTACTATAATCGAGATAATACCGGCAAAATATCTTATTCTCTCTTCAAAGGAAAAAGGAGCTACTTTCCACAAAGAGTTTGGAATGAGTTACATCATTGAGTGGGCAACAATATACGAAATAACTGTAAAAGATAAGAAGCATACTAACTTAATAGGATTAGCCGGTATTGGATTAATAATAGATATTCTCGTTTTTAGTAGTCTATACAACTTAGATTTACCTGGTGAAGGTAAAAGATAATAAAGAAACCAACATTGGACACAAGAAACCCGGTTTGCAAGCCAAACCGGGCCAATATAGACGGTTTATATTCTACCCACGTGATAGGCTTACGGGGGTATTGTTGGTAAGTATCTTCAGGTGAAAGATTTACCGGAACATATTCCTGAACAGCCAGTCTGTATGTTCATCTCCAAGTCCCTGGGTAGCTGCCCATTTACCAGCCATTTGCATAATCAGCACCGAGTCACGGTGGGATAATTTTGTCTTGAGACGGTTCATCAGGTTGGTAGCAGATTGATCAGATACGATCACCCAGAAATCGTCGCTGAATCTCAGGCTTTCTGATGCCACCTCCTCGACCAAACTGTTAAATTCTTCCGGCGGCATTTCCAGCTTTGTTTTGTCGTAGGCGATCACAAAAGCAGACATAATGAACCTCGCTATTTTATAACGGGATTTATTAAATATTAATCTGTTTCCGTTCAGAATCGCAAGACGTTACAGCAGTTTAGCAGCAATAATTTTCTTCAAGTCCTCTATTTTAGGTCGTTCCGGCTGCTCGAGGGTGTCCCGGTCACGGATTGTTACAGTCTGGTCTTCTGGGGTCTGGTGATCGATTGTGATGCAGAACGGTGTTCCCGCTTCATCTTGACGACGGTAACGTCTACCGATATTACCCTGCTGGTCATAAAAAACGCTGAAGTTAAGCCGTAATTCCTCGTAAATTTCACGTGCGATTTCCGGAAGTCCGTCTTTTTTAGTCAGAGGAAATACTGCTGCGGTGATCGGGGCGATCTTTGGATTTAGTCGCATGACTACCCTTGTCTGCCCCTCAATTTCATCCTCATGGTAGGCATCGAGCAACGTTGCCAGTAATCCACGGTTCAAACCTGCGGATGTTTCTACTATATATGGGAAGTACCTTTCGCGCTTCTGGTCATCAAAATACAGCAGGTCTTTCTCCTTCCCGCTGAATTCAGCATGACGTTTAAGATCATAATCAGTCCGATTATGAATTCCCTCAAACTCATCCCAGCCGAAGGGGAAATTATACTCGATATCCCAGGCGGATTTCGCGTAATGAGCCAGTTCTGTTTCACCATGTTCGTGGAAACGCAGGTTTTCAGCGCGGATACCGACAACATCCCGCCAGAAACGCATTCGTTCCTCTTTCCAGTATTCCATCGCCTCTTCGTCTTCACCCGGTTCGACAAAATACTGCATCTCCATCTGTTCGAACTCTCGGGTTCGAAAGATAAAATTACCCGGAGTGATTTCGTTACGGAACGCTTTTCCTATCTGCGCGATTCCGAATGGCGGCCGGAGTCGGCTGACAGTCTGTACCTGGGGATAATCAACATAAATACCCTGCGCGGTTTCCGGACGCAGGTAAACAGTGTTGGCGTCTTCAGCGACCGGGCCGATATATGTCTTGAACATCAGGTTAAAACTGCGAGGTTCCGTCAGGGTGCCCCTGTTTCCGCAATTAGGGCATGGGAGCTGAGCGTAAGAATCGTGCCCGGGATCCAGCGCCAGGCCATCCGCAGTTAGTGGTGGACTGTCTACACCCTTTGCCGTTTTCGCGTGTTTTACCAGGTCATCAGCCTTGAAACGAGCTTTACATTGTTTACAGTCAACCAGCGGATCGACAAAACCGTCAACATGACCACTGGCTTCCCAGGTGCGTGGATGGTAGATAATTGATGAATCGATCCCTACAATATTATCATGCTTACGAACCATCTGCTGCCACCAGAGATCGGCAAGCTTCCGTTTCATTTCAACACCCAGTGGACCGTAATCATAGCTTGAACCGATCCCGCCATACAGTTCCGATGTCGGCATGACAAAACCACGACGTTTCGCCAGTGCGACGATAACATCCATCAGGCTTTTTGATTTATTTCTCGCTGCCATTATTTTCCTATTTAAAGCAGGTTAAACGATAATTAACAAAAGAGTAAAAGTGTATAATCCGGCTCTTTGTTATACCCAACTGTAAGGTGAAAAATATAGCGGAGATGCTATTCTTTAACAAGCACAAAATTTAACCGAGGCAATGAGGGATTTACAGGTGAAGAGACTCTTGCAAGACAGTTTTTAGTGGTCTACCTTTCCTCTCTTGGCGAATATCAACCGATAGAGCGATATGTCCTTTTATTCAAGCCTTGAAAAGGCAACAAAGAACAGCGGGCTTTGTGTTGGCATTGATCCCGTTCCTGAACGTCTCCCCGAGTTCCTTCGCGAAAAAAAGGGTGGAGTTATAGCGTTCTGTAAGGGGATTATCGAAGCTACAGCGTTATATACCGCCGCCTACAAACCTAACCTTGCTTTTTTTGAAGCGATGGGAGCAAGTGGCGAATCTGCCCTTGCGCATGTTGTATCATTTATCAAAAAATACGCTCCTGATGCGGTTATAATCGGCGATGCTAAACGCGGAGACATCGGTTCAACTGCAGAAAGGTACGCTTCAGCAATGTTTGACCGGTGGGGATTCGATGCTGCGACGGTCAACCCGTATCTTGGCAGTGATGGTATCCTTCCGTTTTCCGAGCGTGACGATAAGGGAGTGTACCTGCTTGCAATGACAACAAATCCCAGCGCTGTTGAGCTACAGGATCATGGCGGAGAAAACGATCCCCTCTACCTCAAGGTTGCCAACCTTGCTGAAACCCTATGGAACGAAAACAGAAATATTGGACTGGTAGTTGGAGCTACTCGTGCCGATAGAATTGAAAAAGTTCGAGAACTCGCTCCTTCGTTGCCATTTCTGATCCCGGGTGTCGGGGCTCAGGGAGGTGACCTAGAAACAGCCGTAAAACTGGGATTGCACCCTTCTGCTCCAAAAGGTGTTATAAACTCTTCTAGGGGAATCATCTACGCCTCGTCGGGTGAGGATTATGCAGAACGTGCCGCTGAAGAAGCGAAAAAGATGCGAGATAAGATCAGGGAAGCTCTGAAGATTATAAAAAGTAGCGGTGTTTGAAATAAATAGGTTATAATGTACTTTTGCTGCACTTGGGTGGTCGTCCAATGGCAGGACACCGGGTTTTGGTCCCGGGAATCGGGGTTCGACTCCCTGCCACCCAGCCAGGTTGAGGTTCGATAGAAACATAACATCCTAACTTCCTTGCGATGACCATATGCAGGTTGACAACGATCCAACCAAGTTGTATCTCCGCGAAAAACTGACTTGCCGGATGGAGATCGGTGAAAAGGTTATCTCTTTCGATCTACGTATTGAAGGACTGGACACCGATGGTATTCTTACAATGATCCCGGAGATCGGGGAGCTTGAATTCGAGCCGGGACTGCAGGTTTTGATGCGGTATTACCGTGAAGATTCAGCTTACCAGTTTATGACGCAGGTTACCGGTATTGAAGAAAAGGAAGGCGTCGAGTATCTTCGTTTCTCTTTCCCCGGTAGAATTACACGATACCAGCGTCGTGAATCCCCACGGGTAAAACTGGATGGAACTGTTCATGTTCACCTGCCGGGAGAAAAAGTATCCACTTTAAGGGGATACGTTCTCGATGTGTCCGCTGACGGTCTGCAATGCAGTGTACCCCGTGTGGGAATCTTGAATGAATCCGCCGGTTCGATTGGTAAACAGTTCATGCTTAATTTTTCGCTGGTCACGGGCGATTCGTTTGATAGAACTGCTGTGGAAATCCGGCGTGTAGTCCCGGATCCAAAACAAGCGACATATGTGATCGTTCAATTAGCGTTTATCAACATGCCGGAAAAGCAGAAAGAAAAAATTACGCAGGTCGTCAGGCAGAACACCTGACAATTCTAAGAATTTTTTTATTGGATCTTTTAAACATCAAATGACGGTTTAAAATAGCTGGCTGAAAAACATGACCGAACAACAAGCACTTGAATTGCTAAAAGAAAGCGGCGCGATGCTGGAGGGACATTTCCTCCTGGCAAGCGGATTACATTCCGGCAAGTATGTAGAAAAATTCCGGCTGTTGGAAAATCCTGTGGCAACAGCAAAGCTGGTAGCTGGCCTGGCGGAAAGAGTAAAAAAATATAATCCTGAAGTAATTGTAGGGCCTGTTACCGGGGGCGTAATACTCTCGTTTGAAATGGCACGTCAACTGGGTACCCTTGCCTACTTCACTGAAAAGACCGGTGATGGAGGTATGGCTCTGCGCCGTGGGTTTGATGTTGAGGGAAAAAGAGTTCTACTGATAGAAGATATTGTCACCACCGGTGGAAGTATCCTGAAGGCTGCTGACGCGGTAAGGGAAAATGGAGGTACAGTTGCCGCATTTGCACTGCTGGTAGACCGCAGCTCCGGCAGATTTGCCCCACCGGAACCTGTTGAAGCAATGATTAAGCTGGAGATTGAAACATACCAACCGAATCCGGAATACTGTCCGCTCTGCGCGTCAGACTTTCCGCTTATCAAACCGGGTAGTGGACGTGCAAAAGTATAGGGACACATTCAGCATCTGCCCCCTTGCTTCAGGAAGCAAGGGAAACGCTTACTGGGTAGAATCACCTTCTACCACAATCCTCGTCGATGCTGGATTATCGTTGCGCCAACTTACAATCCGTGCTGCCGAAATTGGACGCAAGATCGAACAGGTTGACCATATTTTTATTACTCACGAACATACTGACCACATCCAGGGGCTTCCGGTTCTACTGAAAAAATACAAGCCTGTTATCTGGGCATCACGTGGTACTCTCCACCGGTTGAGGAAAAAGATCCCCGGTGGGACCAGGGTCAGGCTGCTCAACAGTCGCGAGGAAATCGCCGGTGATATTAAAGTTAAAGCGATTCCAATCAGTCATGACGCCGCTGAACCATTGGCGTTCAGGATGGATTGTGAACTTGGATCAATTGCCGTTGTGACAGACCTGGGTTCTTTAAACCCTGTTATCCTTGAGGGAGTACGGGGAACTGATGTCATAGCCTGCGAGGCAAACCATGATCTATATATGCTGCAAAACGGCCCATACCCGGGATACTTGAAACACAGGATTGCATCCCCCCTGGGGCATTTGTCAAACGAGGACGGCGCCAGCCTTGCCCTTGAAGCGGTGAGACATGGAACTTCCCACGTTATCCTCGGGCACCTGAGTGAAGAGAACAACACGCCGGAAATCGCGCACGAGGTGTTTGCAGATATGTTTAAAAGAGCCGGATTTAATCCAACAATTGATATTGCCCGGCAGAGTAAACCCGGTCCGTGGGTAGAGCTGAAAAAGAAAGAATTGTCTTCTAAAGAAAAGTAAAAGATCAACATAAAACAGGAAACCAAGATGAAAAGAACACTTCATTTGATCACACTTTTTATCATTATCGTGCTCCTGGCCGCGGGGTGCGCTAAGGAAGTAGCGAAAAAAACAGATGAAATTGGAAAAGAAACGAAAACAGGAAGATCAATCGATATGGAAAAAGAGACAACGAAAGTGCCGGCCGAAGAATTAGCGGCTATCGAACAGACAAAGGCTGACCCGGAAATCGCGATTATGGAAACCAGCATGGGAACGATTAAGCTTGGATTTTTCCCTGATGTTGCCCCGAACCATGTCGCACGTTTTAAAGAGCTGGCAAAAGAGGGATTTTACGATGGCATCCTCTTTCACAGGGTAATCCCCGGATTTGTTATCCAGGGTGGGGATCCGAAAACAAAGGACCCGGCAACCCCAAAACATCTGATGGGTACCGGTGGCAGCGGGAAAAACCTGAAAGCAGAATTTAATTCCCGTCCGCACCTGAGGGGAACTCTTTCTGCCGCTCGTTCAAATCATCCGGACTCCGCAGACAGCCAGTTCTTCATCTGTGTCGCGCGTGTACCGCATCTCGATAATAAATACACCGTATACGGGCATGTGCTCGAGGGTGTCGATGTCGCGGAAAAAATCGTGACAACTCCACGTGACCAGGGAGATAATCCCATAGAGCCGGTACAAATTCTTTCTGTAAAGATCGAAAAAAGATAACCCTGCAGAATGAATCTGTTAAGAAGAATATCGTCAATAGCCGTAATTCTGACAATTGGGATTGCGGCTATTGCATGTTTTAACGGATGCCAGCTTTTTAACACGGAAATGGTGGCTGAAGTTCAAACCGGGTATGGGAAAATATCGATCGTTCTCTTTTCGGATGATGCACCGCGTCATGTAACAAGATTTAAGGAATTGTCAATCTCCGGTTTCTACGACGGCACCCTTGTCCACAGGATAGTCCCGGGGTTTATTGTCCAGGCCGGTGATCCGTTAACCCGAGATCCCAATGTCCCCCGTTCCCGCTATGGAAGCGGTGGAAGCGGAACAAAACTTAAGGCGGAGTTTAACAGCAGGAAACACCTTCGTGGAACGGTCGCAATGGCTCGTTCCGCAGATCCCATGTCCCGTGACAGCCTCTTCTATGACACTGCCGACAGCCAGTTTTATATCTGCCTCGATGTAAAACCGCACCTGGATGGTAAATACACTGTTATCGGTGAAGTGATTGAGGGAATGGATATTGTAGAGAAAATATCGCGCGCTGAACGAGACGCCCTCAATGTTCCTATAGAACCAATTGAAATTCAGCAGGTATCCATTATCTCTCTTAAAGAACATAAAAAACGTGTGAAAAAAGCATCAGAAACTACCGAAAACCATCCCCAATAGCCCTTTTCTCTGCTTACATTATTGTAGAAAACAGCTGATCTTAAGTTTTTAAACAACCGGTAAAATGAATAGACTACCCAACCTTCTTACGGACAAATACTCGAGCAAGCAATTGCTCCTGCACCAAAGCCTGGTTATCGCTTGTCTCTTTCTTTCACTGTTTCCTTCGTTCTACACCTTAGCAACCACTATCCCGGTTGAAAATGAAACGTTCACTATCCATTACGGCCAGAAACATCATGATGATGTTTTCAGTGATACACTTTATTTTGAACCTCAGGGAGAAACTGCTGAACCGGTTGTCCCTATTGATGCTGACGTAACCTGCGATTGTATAACGTTTGAAACTCTCCTGCCGGACTCATTACACCCAACCGGTGGTCTTGCCTTAGGTTTCCATGTAGAGCCTGAAGAAAAATTTGGCCTGGTCGAAAAGGTCGTTTATGTTTTTACAACCAACAAGGAGTTTGAATTATTAAGGATAGTTCTCCAGGTAGAGGTTGTAGGTGAAGAGCAGGATGTCACAATCAGCGACCCAGTAATAGTTAAAAGCAGTGAAATTATTGTTGAACACGAATCTTCTTCGGAAACTATCTCAGATGATAAATCACTGAAAGTCTATTTCTTTGAATCTCCTGGCTGCCAAAGTTGCAGAAGAGTAAAAGAGTTTGTACTTCCACAACTGGAAGAAAACTTCGGCGACAGAATCAGCGTTGTTCGTATTAATATTGAAGATCCGGAGGGATATGGAATACTCCTGAAGTTTCGTGAACATTACGGGGATCCTGACGGGAAAAGCCCGTTCTCGTTTTACGTGGGAGAGTCCGTGGTCCTGGGGAGAAAAAACCTGGCTGAGAGGCTGAATGAAGCTATCGATAAAGCCCTGGAAGATAATGAAACAACCTTTGTTCCTCAATCGTTGACCAGAAATGAGTTTGACGACCAGATAACAAATGTTTTTAACTCGATCACTTTCTGGGCTATAGTTGGCGCAGGACTACTGGATGGAATAAATCCCTGTGCTTTTGCAACTATAGTGTTTTTCATTAGCCTGCTTGGCTATACCGGATCGTCAAAACGACAGATGCTCCAGGTGGGGATCGGGTTTACAGTTTCGGTTTTTGCAGTGTATCTCCTGCTTGGTATCGGCGCTTTTAAAGCTTTACAAGCCCTGCAAATATTCGGTGTGATTTCACAAGCAATTTATGCAATTACATTTATCCTGCTTGTCGTTCTTTTTATCGTCTCTGTCCGTGATACTGTTCGATACTATAGTAGCGGCGGAAAGACGACAGACCAGGTTTTACAACTTTCCAGCTCATCCAAGCGTCGAATTCACAATATCATGAAGAAGGGTTTAAAAACAAGAAACCTTTTGATCGGTGCAATCGGAATCGGGATATTGGTGAGCCTTTTTGAAGCGGCATGTACCGGTCAGGTTTATCTTCCCACAATTGTGCTCGTCTTAAAGGATCCCGAACTGCGCAATCACGCGTTTTTATACCTTATTTTATATAACCTGCTCTTCATTGCACCGTTGATCCTTGTGTTTAGCCTGGCTTATGGTGGTGTAGCTTCTGAGCGGTTTGGAGAATGGTCAAAACGCAATTTCGGATTTACCCGGATTGCCCTGAGCCTTCTCTTCCTTGCACTGGCGATATTGATGGGAATCGAATGGATAGGAGTGTAAAGTGCGGAATTTATTAACAGCCGGCCTGATTGTTCTCCTTGTTTTTTGCGGGATATTACCTGCTTCTGAAACAATTAATTTCGGGGAAACAAGTTATTTTTTATCCCAGGAAAAAGAGCCATCGGTTTACTGGATTTTCCTTGACCGCCGTGACACGAGCCAAAAAGCATACTCTGACGTCTATGATAAACTCGATTCAAAAGCTATAGCCCGTCGTATTCGCGCTCGGGGTCAAGCTGTGATGGAACAAGACCTTCCTCCCCACCCTGCTGACCTGGAAATAATTATAAACAATGGCCTTAAGATAAGAACTATCAGTAAATGGCTGAATGCTGTTTCTGTTGTAGGATCGGCAGATATTGTTGAGCGTGTTGTTGAAACAATCCAAGCAAAAGAAACACGTCCAGTGGTCACCCGTCGAGCTGATATAGTCGTTAATACGCACAATACGTCCAAAGTACGCGATCAATACAGGGCTACCTCAGAAATTGACTCCTCTGCATATGGGTTAGCCTGGATTCAAAATGAATTAATCCATGCACCTGAAGCCCATGAGATGGGATTTACCGGTGAGGGTGTGAGGGTTGGATTTCTTGATACCGGTTACCGTGGTGTAGATGACCATGTCGCATTTGATAATCTTGAGATTTCCGGTAGATGGAACGCTTACGATTCAACTGAAAACGTTTTAATGCATAACCATGGTTCCCATGTTTTATCTGTCACTGCCGCCCAGGACAGCGGATTTATGATAGGAGTTGCCCCTGACATCCAGGCTCTGCTTGTTAAAACAGAAGACACCGATTCGGAGTATGTCCAGGAGGAAGACCGTTGGGTGGCCGGTCTCGAATGGGCTGAAGAACATGGCGCAGACCTGATCTCAACGAGCCTGGGTTATTACAACTGGTATTCAGAAGCAGATATGGACGGCAACACCGCCATCACAACAATTGCCGCTGACCTGGCTGCAGCAAGAGGACTGCTGGTGATTACATCCGCCGGTAATGCCGGCGCAGATGGCCTTGGTGCTCCCGCGGATGGGGATTCGGTTTTAACGGTTGGAGCAACGGACAGCCTGGGTTCGTATGCCCTGTTCAGCTCAATGGGTCCTACAGCAGACGGTCGAATAAAACCTGATGTATCCGCGATGGGGCTTCGTACTTATGTTATCAACGATACGACAGAGGATCTCTATAGAACTAACAGCGGGACATCTTTTTCGTGCCCTGCTGTGGCTGGGGCCTGCGCGTTACTCCTGCAAGCCGATCCCGAGTTGCTTCCGGCAGATATTATCAGGATTCTGCACCGGACGTCTTCGCAAGCAGATGTCCCGGATATATTCCTGGGATGGGGTATAGTGAATATCTCCTCGGCAATTAATTACTGGCTTGATGTCGACGAAAAAAATTCCCTGAACCCGGAGTTTTTTACCATCAAGGGACCATATCCTAACCCGACAAATTCAAGCTCATCAATAATAGTAGAATTACAAAAGGCGAGTGTTGTCCGTCTCGAAGTCTACGATATACTGGGGCGAATGATTCACAGGGAATCCGCAAATTATCAACCCGGACATTACAGAACCACATTTCCTGCTGAGAAGCTGTCGTCCGGAATATATTATTTCACTGTAAATTCCGACCGGCTAAGCAGATCTGGGAAATTTGTTGTTCTTAAGTAAATATTATTGCTTCTTTGAATAATTTTCATAGAGTTGAGCTTCATTTGGATAAAGCAATTCCTCGATTTGTTTCGTACATTTATCAATTCTTCGATCCTTAAATCCGAAACAAAACATCCTTTTATATAACGGAACGAAAGGAAACCATCATGGCACGCTCACTCTTCCCCCTGGTTTTATTGTTAAGTATTCTCCTCCTGTCTTTTTCTGCCTTCGCAGAAGGAAGCAGCAAAACCACAAGCGCACCTGATTTTACCCTGAAAGATATAAACGGGAAGCAGGTTAAGTTGTCACAGGTACTGGAAAGCGGACCCGTATTGCTCGATTTCTGGGCGACATGGTGTGTCCCCTGCAAACAGGCACTGCCGCACCTGGCAAAAATCCATGAAACTTACAAGGATAAAGGCTTTACCCTTCTCGCCATCAGCACGGACAACACCCGCAGCGTGGGTAAGGTTCGTCCTTACGCCCGTAGCCAGAAATGGGAATTCCCTGTTTTGCTGGATACGGATAATGAGCTGTTAAAAAGATACCGTGGAACGTCTGTGCCGCATACAGTTCTGATCTCACAGGAAGGAAACATCATAAAAACATGGATCGGCTATCATCCCGGTGAAGAAGAAGAAATCGAGAGCGAAATTGTCAAACTGCTTGAAACTGCTGATGCTTCAGCAGAGGAGACAAAAGAATGATCAATATTCGTACTGGATTGTTGTTGTTTATCATTTTATTCGCTCTGCCTGCCCTGGTTTTCAGCCAGAATTTTTCCATACAGGGGAACAATGAAGTTAAATGGGCTGACGGGAAAGAAACCCTTGGTGAGACGCAGACAGGGAAACGTTTCCTGGAAAACAGGTTAAATCTTGACCTGTATTATGATAATCTACGTTTTGGAACCCGTTTTACCATGTTTCAGCCGTCAGAATTCGGAGAAACCAAGGTTGGAAGCGAAACGTTGGAGAAGCGGTTCCTGGAGTATCGTGATCCACGTCGAGATGTTTTTATACGGGCAGGTGATTTCTACACTGTTTGGGGGCGCGGGTTAACCCTGGCTCTCTACGAAGATATTCCCCAGGGATTTGATTCCGGGCTCGATGGTGTTCTTGCCGGCGGAAGTTGGGGGATTGTTGAGGCAGAAGTACTGGCCGGGCGTAGTAAAAACGGGTGGCTTGGACTTGTCCAGGAAGCACAGGTTAACGGCGCGCATATAGCAGTTTCCGCGCCCTATGGACTGACTTTCGCCTCACAAGCTGTAATCGTAGATTCTCCTTCCGACCTGGAAAACGATGCCTATGGTGAAAGCCATACATGGGGCGGATACGTTTCATATGATGGATCGTATATATCCGCATGGGCGGAACACGCACAGGAATACGTTACACATGCTGATGAAGACAACCACGGTACTTACCTGTATGTCAGTGGCTACTATGGCAACTGGGGAATTTCAATAGACTATAAAAATTATAACTATTTCAAGTACGCAAGCGGACAAAGCGATTCTCCTTATACCGTTTCGCCCAGTGTACTTCCTTTCCACAGTCCACCGATTGTACAGAGAGAATTTACCAGTAATCTTTTCGGCAAACATCCTCATCTCATTCGTTTCGATGACGAGGTCGGTTTCCAGGTTGAAATAACATGGGCTCCAGGATCCTGGGGTAACATGGTGCTGGCTACAAGCATGAGCAGCCGTCATCCCGATGAAGATGGATGGATACCAACTGTTAAAGAAGAAGACAGCCCCTACCGTGAAGTATTCTTCGAGGTAAACTCATACCCCGGCACCGGAAAATTCCTGTCCGGATGGGCAGGATACAGCGAAGAGTTGATTTTTATTAACGAAGGGTCGGTACGAAGCAGAACATCATGGCAAAACAGGATGATCATTGGGGCAAGGCTTGAAACGGTGTTAACAGGAGAATGGGCTGGTTTGATCTCAGCAGAACGCCTTGCTGTTGAAAAGAAGGTTGCTGATAAAAATTATCCTGAAGCCAGGTTCGAGCTTGGTTTGATTTACAAATCAAATTATACGCTGACAGCAACTCTCGAATGGAGTGAGGATGAATCAGAATCCGTAACCTATGGAGAAGATGTCTGGATGGGGCCGGACAGCTGGTTCAATTTGCAGGGGCGTGCCTATATCGCCGATCGGCATGAATTAATTGTTTTTTATGGCGAGGAGCGTGGAGGACTGGTCTGTTCTTCAGGAAAATGCCGGTATGTAGCTCCGTTTGATGGCGCAAAGGTTACATTGGTCAGTCTGTTTTAGGTTTATGGAGCATACCCTGGTTTTTCAAACTGTCTAATCTCACTGGATCCAGGTAATGAATTTACCTTTTGGAATTGTTATCCCGTATTTTAACATCATGTTGGTGCCGACAATTGTATTGATTTTCATTCTTTACATTGTCGGCATGGTTTTATCCAGGTCCAGCAATACCCGCTGGTATAAAGTAGCGGGGATTATCCTTGGAGTTATTCTTTTTCTCCCCGGCCTGCTTTACGCTGCTTCGTTTTTCGCGCCGGTTGACCGTATCTGTTTCCTGCTGAAATTGAGATCCTTGCCGTTCTCCGAGCTGTTTGCCGCGGGGATGGGATTTTTTCCCGGTTTTTACAACGGAATTATGCGGTTTGACATGCGGAGTGGGCCAGGATTTCTGAAAATATCACTGTTCTGGACTGCCTTGATTCTGGCAGTTGTTCCATTTATCTACCCGTTTATTTACCCTCTCGACCACGAAACAATGGGAAACCATTGGGAAGGCGCAGCCTGTACTCAGACCACCGAATACACATCCGGCTCCTGTTGTGTTGCGACCATCCTTCGTGATTCAGGCATGGAGGGTAATGAACGTGAAATGGCAAGGGAATGCTTTACTACGACACTGGGAACCCAAAGGTGGGCGATGGGAAAAGCGCTGGCCAAGCGTGGTTTTCAGATAAAGGTGGAAAATTTGAAGGCTTCCGTTGATAAAATTCCTTCACCATCTATTTTAGAGGTAAGCTTTCCCGGTAATGCCGAAAGAACGGAAGTTCCGCATTATATAGCCGTGTTGTTTAACAGTAAAAACGGCTATATCGTTTGTGATCCGCTGGTGGGTGAGTTAAGGTTATCGCTTGAAGATTTAAAGAATGATTATAAATTGTCCGGTTTCTGTTTAACCGCGGAGAACCGCAAATAATTGCGAATGTATTTAATATTCCAATAGTAATGAGTAAACGTAAATCAAATACTGTTTCGAAGCTTGAACTCGCGCTTGCCCGGGGATTTATGAAGATTTGCCAGCTTCTTCCCCACAGGAAAGCGCAGGCCATGGGGAGGTTTCTGGGTGGTGTTTTTCATGACCTGGTAGGCATCCGTAAACAGGTCGCCCGTGAACAACTGAAACAGGCTTTTCCTGACAAAGACGACAAATGGATTCTGAAGACAATCCGGAACGTTTACCGTAATATGGGAATAGTCGCCGTAGAAACCGCTCGTTTACCGGTAATGAAGGGTGATGAATTACGGAAGTGGGTTGTATTTAACGGCAAAGAACACATACCGAGGCTGCTGGAACGGGGTAATGGTGTGCTGGTTGCTTCAGCTCATATTGGCGGATGGGAATACAACGGAGCCTGGACAGCAAACGAGGGGTGGCCTGTAACTTATGTTGTCGCTGAACAGGCCAATGAATTGATTGAAGAACTTATAGACGACGCCCGTAAGTCGGTGGGCATCGAGATTATCAAGCGTAGTGATGCTGCACGCGGATTGATCAAGGCGTTAAAAAACAACCGTATCCTTGCAATGATGATTGATCAGGATGCCCGATCACATGGAGATTTTGTTCCATTTTTCGGACGATTGGCAAGCACGTTCCGTGGTGTTGCGTTAATGGCTCTCAAAATGAATTCAAACGTTGCAGTGATTACGGCTCAACGAAAAGATGATGGCAAAATATACTGTGAACTGCGCCCTGTTGAATTTGAGCCCAGCGGTGAACGCGACAAGGATGTTTACGATTTAACTAAACGGCTGACCGAAATGATCGAAGAGGATATTCGTAAAACACCGGATCAGTGGTTATGGTTACATAAAAGGTGGAAAACAAAACCACCTGCCGGTTTTGAACAAACACATTGACATCAATATTGTAAAAACCAGGGATTTTTATGGCTTCAGCAATTCCCATCCAGCATTCACAGGCATTCAGGCTCAGGCGTTTCCTGAACTGGTTTCCCATGGGGCTCACATACGCGTTTTTATACATGGGTCGTTATAACCTGACGGTATCCAAGAACGCTCTTGGTGATTTAATGACTAAGGAAGATTTCGGGATTATTTTCGCCGCAGGAACAATAACCTACGCCTTCGCGTTCCTGATCAACGGTCCGCTGACAGACCGTATCGGCGGGAAAAAGGCAATCCTGATCGGCGCGTTGGGATCGGCGATTATGAACCTGGCAATGGGATTCACCGTTCATCATATCCTGACTGGTGCTTCGGATTGGAACCTGCGGGTCCTTTTCAGCATCCTCTATGCAGCTAATATGTATTTCCAGAGTTTTGGTGCTGTTGCTATAGTCAAGGTTAATGCTTCATGGTTCCATGTCCGTGAAAGGGGAATATTTGGCGGAATATTCGGCATCCTGATTTCTATGGGTATTTATTTCGCTTTTGACTGGGGAACGGCAATTGTTGAAGCAACCAGGGCGTCTGTTTCCAGCCATCTTAATATTGTCCAGGAGTTGCTGCGTAATGTCC
The DNA here is from genome assembly GCA_028278125.1 of bacterium. The sequence goes on from JANQEY010000032.1 coordinate 35,525, forward strand.
TAGGTGTAGAGGGCGCAACCGTAGATGCCACCTGGTGGGTGTTCTTTATGCCGTCGATTCTCCTCGCCATAATGTTCGTAGTAGAAACATTCCTCCTGCGCGATAATCCTTCCGGCGCCGGGTTTGAAGATTTTGATACCGGGGATGCCTCCTCCGGCGAAGAAGACACCCCGTTTAACCTCAAAGACCTGCTTAAGCGAATTCTAACCAACAAGATTATTCTTACCATTGCCATGATTGAATTCTGTTCAGGTGTGATGCGCAACGGGATAATGCACTGGTACCCGATTTATATCAAGGAGGAACTCCTCTACACTGCCGACCATTTTATGCGCTCCAACTGGGGACTCGTATTGATGCTGGCGGGTGTTTTTGGTGGAATGTTCGCCGGGTTTATTTCTGATAAAGTTTTCGGCTCCCGTCGTGGTCCGGTTGCAGCACTACTGTATGGTTTTATGTTGCTTGGTTCAATCGCGTTGGTCTTTACGCTGAATGCACCCTGGGCAGTACTTGGTTTCATTGTTGCATTCATGAGCCTGAGTGTGATCGGGGTACACGGAATGCTTTCAGGCACAGCGACAATGGATTTTGGCGGCAGGAAAGCTGCTGCTACGGCGGTGGGGTTGATAGACGGATTTGTGTACCTGGGAACAGGTTTGCAATCAATTTGCCTGGGATTCCTGACTACAGCAAACTGGTCTTACTGGCCACCATTCCTTGTGCCTTTCGCAGCACTGGGACTAATCCTGGCTATAAGGATCTGGCGGGCATTCCCGCAGGCAAGAAGAAAAGGATAGCATTAAAATTCATATGGTGATAAGAAACACATATTTATTTAAACATTGTCGTTAAATTATTGTTTTACCTGTTAATGGGAGCGAATTTCTAAAAATCAGTCTATCAGAATCGGGGGAAGTATGAGTTCTATAAAAAATAGAGTAGTTCTTTTTGCCCTGGTGATATTTCTAATGCCAACATGGTCAACGGCACAGGTATTAATTGTTCCGGATGACATACCATCTGAAGCCGGCATAGTCATTCCATATTACATGAACGACGATATGGAAGGTGTAGAAGTTGACCTTGGGGAAGCAGGAGAAGACCAGTTCTGGGATTTCACTGGATATGTTTCAGGTGAAATCCTGTTTGATTCGCTAGTTGTTCCCGCTGAAGCCCCGTTAGCCGACAGTTTCCCAGACGCGAACCGGGTAATCCTCACAAAAACAACTGTTTTCGGTGAGTTTGATGAGCCCTCCTACCAGTATGAAACGCTGAATGATTCAGGCTGGTTTATGTCGGGTATTAATGTTTCCCTGGCTGAATTTGGGCTTGATGTGGATTTTCCGGTCATCTTTCGTGAACCACCGCAATTGCTGCCTATGCCAGCCGAATACGGTGAGGAGTGGGCTTTCCTGGATACGGTTAATTATATCTTCGCTGCTCCGGATTCGATACCCTTTGCCGATTCCATCAGGATTGAACTGATTGCAGGTGGCAGCAGTTCGCTGGACGCTTGGGGAAGTTTAGCATACCCTGGAGGAGAAACGGACGTCTTGAGGCAACATATTCGCCTCGAAGGTTTTGCCAATGGATATTCCATCACTTGGCTGGGCGCCATCAGGCTTGAGCTACCACTTGGGGAATTATACCGGATTGACGCATTACATACATACAGATGGATGGCACCAGGAATTGGCGAAATTGCGACTGTTGTTTCAATGCCGGCGGATACGTCTGCGGATTTCGAGCTGGCCTCCCTGGTCCGGGTTGGCTTTGTACTGCCCGAATTGGTTATAGAAGAAGATTCCCTTGATTTTGGAAATGTTGAGATTGGTCATATTGGTTATGCTGACCTGGTTGTAAACAACAACGGAGAGGGTGAAGGTCGTATCCTGGGCGTGGAGATCGATTCCCTTTACCTGGACGAGATAACGATTGCGGGTGGTGTACCAATTGATCTGCCTCCCGGTGAAACAACAATCATCCCGATTTTCTGGACCCCCGTGGAAGATAGAGACCTTGAGACCGTCCTGCTGTTGTATCACAACGATCCTGACCTGGAGCATCCATATCCAATCTATGTAACCGGGTCAGCATATGTTGACAACGTTGAAGGTGAAACTGGTTCTACGCCCGTTTCATACAGCCTTGAACAGAACAGACCGAATCCTTTTAACCCGGTGACAACGATAAGCTTCAGCCTTATGGATGCTGGCTACGCTAAAATTAATGTTTACGACATTCTGGGGCGTCACGTAAGGAACCTTGCTGGTTCATGGATGCCTGTTGGACAGCATGAAGTTGAGTTCAGGACAGAAAACCTGGCCAATGGCATATATTTCTACATCCTGGAGGTAAATGATTTTAAAGCTACAAAGAAGATGATTTTATTGAAATAATTAGTCTAATTGAGCCGGGTTCAGAGAACCCTGTTTACATGTGGGAACCTGGCATATAATGTAAAAAGGGCTGGAAAATCCAGCCCTTTAGTTTTAAACCAGGAATAAAATTGATCAACCAAATATTTGCCTGGTAAACTCGATCGAGTCACCACCCATATAAACTGTCCAGGTATTATTGTCCTCGGACAAGGTGTAAGTACCTGATTCATCTGATGGTATGGGAATATCTACATAATCTCCAAGATCAGGATCATAATAACAAGCTGAAGTATATTGAACTTCAAAAGATGACGATCCTGCAGACCAGTAAAAGCTATACTCATAATAATAGTCGCTTTCCTCGTCATACTCGCTCCACATTCCCGAAAGCGTATATGAATCAGAATCTACAATAGCTGACTCAAAAATATTCAGGGATACCCATACCTGCAAGAAGTCATTAGCCCACATACCCTGCAGTAGAAGTTCATACTCATTAGGGGTAGATCCACCACCCCCTCCACCGCCACCACCTCCGTGGTGAGGATCATCGGCTGTAAAGCCGACAAGGTTGCCGTAGCCTGTGCTTGTTAATCCCCCGGTATTGCCGGCAATACCCAGCCCGCTGGGCTGTACACCACACCCGGAAACCAGGGCAAGGCTAAGCAGGACAACAACTAATGGTAGCCATTTTTTATACATAAATACCTCCCGGTGAATTGTCATTCAGGATGATGCCCATGGTTGTCTCCTGTCGGACCGACAATATCACCATATCCATTGCCGTCCTGACCGCCTGTATTACCGGCAACTCCATCACCACTTGGCTGGGCGCCACACCCGATAATAAATCCGGCAAGGAAGAGACCAACTGCAATTATTGATAATATTTTACGCATAATTTTCTCCTGATTAGTGCTTGCCGAAGGTATACTTTACTGAGACCTTGGTCAGCAGTTGGTTGTTGACATCGGATAATATATTTTGGCCGTTATAGAGGTAATGATCGTTAAAGAGACCGTCAATATCAAAATGTCCGATATGGAATCCCACACCTAAACCGATTCCAAAGTCAGAGTTTGTCATTGATTGTTCAATATTTGTTGTGCTGCCGGTTTCTGATTTTACGCTGGTTTTAGTGAAGACCTGCCCGGCGCCTACACGTGCCGTAAACCACTTGGTTATCTTTGATTCTACACCGATATAGAATGCGGGAAGTACTGTTGATTTTTCTATCGTTTCAGTAACATCTCCGCCACCACCCGGATCAGCTTCCATTTTCATCGAACTGATGCCGATTGGTTCGACAGCCAGAACGAGGAGATTGCGATCATCAACCCAGTGGTTCAGACCAAGTCCAAGCCCCAAACCCATCATGCTGTAATCTGTTTTCACTTCATCCTGTTCAACTGAACTGGAACCCATGCCGAAAGTAACGACAGGAACAACCCTGGTGTCGCCGGTACCACGCCATCCGCGAGCGGCGAGATTGATGCCAAATCCACCTTCTGTACGTTCGGGTGTTTCACCGGCAAATTCCTGTTTTCCACTGGGAAGAAACACTCTGGCTCCCAAATCGACAGGCATACCGCCCATGTCCATGCTGATACCGGCAAGGACTTCCATCAATGTCTTGCCTTCGGTTTCGACCCCACCGTCCGGTGCCTGGTCGTCAGCGTAGGAGTCACCTGAAAACGCAATCCCCAGCCCCCAGTTGTCTTTACCCATCATAAGCATGTGTTTCTTGTCCAGAAGGGTGTTGTTCATCATATTGTCCTGCAGGTAATTATCAGCAGGCAAGTTCAGGTATAATCCCAGGTCAACGTCATAATCTTCCAGGTAGTAGTTTACACCAATTGAACGATCTGAATTGTCATTTGGGGTTGTGGACATTTCGCCAACCAGTTCGCTGCGCCATTTCCCTATCAAAGACGGAAATACCAGTACATTTGAGTCATCTTCGATATAAAGTCCAACTCCTCCCATACCCAGCACACGACTTTCGGTTGCTAATGCAGGGCTTGCGAATAATGCTGCCAGTAAAACTACGATCAATGTTTTCTTCACAATCTTCCTCCTTGATGAGTGTAAATAGGACTTCACTCCAATCAGTAGATGTTACTCCTACAAGTAACAACATCAGCAATACGATTTACTTTTTGCTTTGATATTCAATCCCGTCGTATATCATTTCTCCACGATCGAGGTCGAATCTGACTAAAGTTCTTTTAATAGATTTGAATGATTTTCCCCGGTTCGGATAGTTTATTGGTTCTTGCTTAAAAGAATCAAGTGGTGCGAGGGACTATTAGAAAAATATCGGTGTTCTTTTTCAGCATCATTTTAGTCCATTTTCCTGCGTTTTGAACCTATAATTATTGTACTGACTTTGACCAAAAGCTTTGATTGTAGAGATTTTATGATTACATTGCGATATTGTTCTTTCCGAGCAAATGGTGGGAAAAAGTTCAATCAACAGCCGAGGGAGCCGTGAGATTTGTCCAGCTTGTGTTAGTTTTCCTACTCCTCTTTTCCGGTAGCCTTTTAGCGCAGCCAGAGATTGAGTGGTCCAATCCGGTTGGAAGTGATAATCCTGATTACTGTTTCTCCATACAACCGACAAATGACTGGGGATATATTCTCGCTGGAAAAACAGTATCCAGCGACCAGGATTTCCTTCTGATAAAATGTAACTCCAGTGGAATTCCCCAGTGGACTCAGACTTATGGGGGAGAAGGAAACGAGTGGTGTTATTCTGTTACCCAGACAGATGATGGTGGATACCTCCTGGGTGGATATGTTCAGCATTTGGGAACCGGAGAGCATGATATCTGGATTATCAAAACGGATGATTCCGGTGAAGTAGAATGGGACCGCACTTACGGCGGTAACTCTCACGATGTCTGTTACGCTGTAATGCAAACCAGTGACGGTGGCTACCTGATTGGCGGCCAGACCGATTCTTTTGCTGATTACGACCAGTTTTACGCGATTAAAACCGATTCTGAGGGTGATACTCTCTGGACGAGAGTGTCCAATGTTGGTGATTGGTGCCGGTCTGTTCATCAAACCAGCGATGGCGGTTATGTCCTGGGTGGTGGTGGATGGCAGGGAATGTGTGTCGTCCGTCTAAGTCCAATGGGTAATGTTATCTGGGATCAGTTCTGGCGAGATGGCAGCTACAATGACGATGGTTACTCGGTAAACGAAGACTTGAATGGTGATATCATCGTTGCCGGTAAAAAGGGTAACCTGAACCCAAACCTGTATATGACCAAAACATCTGCCGAAGGTGATACTCTCTGGTCACGTATTTACGGCGAAAACGCAGTGGATCATTGCTACTCCATGGTAGTTACAGGTGGCGGTAACTATATACTCGCGGGATACACTACCTCATACGGGCAGCCTGATGGCGCAATGCTGCTGATGAAGACCGATACCGACGGCGATGAAATATGGGTTGAAGCATACCCGGGTGAATCCACCATAGAGTGCAGAACAGTTCACCAGACATGGGAAGGCGGATTTATCCTGGGAGGGACACTATACAGCCTGGCAGGTGATGATTTTTACCTGATGAAGGTCGGTCTGGACGGAACCGGTGTAGAGGACCGGCAGGTATCCGTTTTACCTTCCGGCTTCGAACTTAGCCAACCGTATCCGAATCCATTCAATCCGAGCACAACATTGTATTTGGATTTGGTAAAAACGCATCCTATTGCTGTAAATGTTTATGATATACTTGGTAAAAAGGTGGATGTTCTTGTGTCCGGAGTAGTGGACGCAGGACATCATAAGCTTGTTTTCGAAGGCAGCGAATTACCGGCGGGTACTTACCTTGTTCGCGCGGAGGGGCGTGAGTTTGGTTCACAATCGCGTAAGGTAATTCTGCTAAAATAGGCTTTTTATTTAAAGTCTATTCCTTCCTGATGTAATTTACAATCCCGTCATGTTACGTTACATGCGGGATGACTTTTCGTGGTGTCGTGGTGGAGGCAAACATGACGCGGATACTTATGACTGTATGCCTGGTAGTCCTGGTTATACTTGGCTTTAATTCCATTTCTTCAGCTGATAATTATTACCCGTTCAACGAAAATCTTACAAAAATGCTTGCGGAAGCAGGCGAAGAAGATTTTCTGCCGATCGTAATTATCATGAAAGATCGCCCTGATCTTGACGGATTACGATTTGAGACACGGGGAATGCTGCGTAGCGAAAGAAAAAAGTATGTTGCTGAGGAATTAAAGAGCTTTTCCGGGTTTTCACAGGCTGATCTTATTTACTGGTTAGAAAACAAGGAATTGTCCGGTGACGTGAGAGAGATACGTCCGTTGTGGATTTGTAATGCAATCGGGCTGGAGGCAAGACCCGAATTGGTCTACGATCTCGCTCAATGGCCGGATATATTGCGGATAAATGGTGATCCATACCGACAACTTTATCCTGAAGACATTCAGTTCAACCCGTTAAACGAACTCGATGAGGTTGTCTGGAGTGTCGACCTGATCAACGCCCCGGATGTATGGGACCAGGGCTATACAGGACAGGGAATTATTGTTGGAATAATTGATTCCGGTGTTGACTATAACCACACAGACCTGAATGACCACCTTAATCAAAACCTCGGCGAGGATTTTGACGGTGATGGTGCTGTCCTGGAGTATGATGATGAAGCCGGTATCTGGGTATTTGATCCTGATGATGAAAACGGTGTGGATGACGACAATAACGGCTACGTAGATGATTTTATCGGCTGGAACTTCGAGGGCGACAACAACAGCCCGATGGACGGTGATGGACACGGGACCCATGTAGCCGGTTCGATCTGCGGTGATGGGACAGGCGGGACAGAAACTGGTGTAGCGCCGGACGCATCCCTGGTTTCATGTCGAGTTGGTACCTTGGCTGATCCAACTAACGAACAGAGAATCTGGGACGGATTGCAGTATCTCCTTGACCTTGGAGTTGATGTAACCAACCTCTCTATGGGCTGGTGGCACGCCTGGGGTCCTGACCGCCAGGTTTGGCGTGAAACATACGATGCCATGGAAATTGGCGGTGTTGTTAACTGCGTGGCATCCGGTAACGAAGGACCTGGCCAGGGATCATGCCGTACGCCGGGTGATGTACCTTCACCGTGGCGCCATCCGGATCAAATTACTGATGGTACCCAGAGTGGTGTAATTACCGTTGGTGCAACCGATGATGCTGACAATGTCGCCGGTTTTTCAAGCCGCGGACCGATGGATTGGGAAGGAATTACAGGTTTCGATGATTACTGGAACGATGGTGTTGATAATTTTGGCTTAGTGTTACCTGATGTAGTTGCTCCAGGCCAGGGAGTAAATTCACTCCAGAATGGCGGCGGATATGCCAATGGATGGGATGGTACTTCGATGGCCTCCCCCCATGCTGCAGGAACAGCCTGCCTGATGCTTTCAAAATCACCAGAATTGAGTACCGTCCAGATAGACTCCATTCTGCAGGTCACTGCAGTGGATATGAATGCTGAGGGGAAAGATAATACTTCCGGATCCGGTCGTGTCGATGCCCTGGCTGCTGTTGACGCAGCAATCGCAGTTACCGGTTTTATCGAGGGTACGGTCACGGACTTGAATACAGATGAACCGCTGGAAGGTGTTGAGGTTTTATTGAATGACGGTCGTTTCTGGAGTGACACAACAAACGCCGAAGGTTTTTATTCCATGGAGGTGGTGCGGGGAACCCACCTGGTTTATGTCGACCACGAACCATACGCCTACTTCGAACAGGCAGATGTCCAGGTAGATTCAGCGGAGACCACGTTTGTAGATATCGGCCTGGGGATCGGACTGTTTCTGGTGGAACCTGAAACATTGGACGTGTTGCTTACCGACGATCTGCCGCAGGACCATATCCTGACAATGTCGAATGCCGGTACTGCGCCGATAGAGGTGTTCCTGGAGATGGTTCCAGCGTTCGAGCTGGATGACTCGATGGATATAGTTCAGACATTTAATCCAACCGAGTTGACTGGCGATACGTGGATCAGCGGCATGTGCTACGCCGATGGAATTTTCTATCTCTCCGGGGCAAATGGTCTTAACAATCCGAATTACATATACAAGATAGATTTTGACGGCAACTTATTTGGTGCGTTCGAGCAGCCCGGATCCAACCATCCCGGGGCAAATCCACAGGGTATGCGTGATCTCGCTTTTGACGGTACTTATCTTTATGGCGGCATCAACGCGGGGATCTACGTGATGAATCCCAAGACCGGGTACCTGGTAAACCAGTTCGCAGGTCCATATTCCCCCAACCAGGCGATGGCGTATGATCCCGACAACGACCTGTTATGGGTCGCAAGAAACACGCAAGACATTGTCGGTGTCGACAAAGAAACCGGTGAAGAACTTGACAGGATCACGTCTGAACTGTACGTAGACGCTATAACGCATTGGCCGGGTGAACCTGACGGTTTCACCCTGTACATGTCAGCTCGTGAATTGAACGACAGCAGGAGAAATGTTTACAGGGCCAGCCCGGAGCTGGACAGTATTGAATTTGTGATGGAACTTCCTGATTTCGAAGAAGCCGGAACACGCCTGAAAGGGTTAGCGCTGGTGGAACAATTCAACACATACTTCAATGCTATTGCCTGCCTGATGTCGACCGATGACTGGAGTGTGATTGTTGTACGTGAATTGAACATGGAAATTCCCTACGCAAGCTACTCGCCGGATCATTTTTACCTGGTTTCCGGCCAGGACAGGGAAGTCACTGTGTCTATTACCAGTGCGGGACTGCCTGATGGTGATTACCGTTCTGATATTATAGCGACCTATACCCTCCCAGATTCGCCGACGATGATCCCGATATTGTTGACCCTTGATCTAGTTGCGGTTGCTGACAATAGAAATGGGGCAATGCCTTCGAAATACGCATTGCATAAACCGTATCCAAATCCGTTCAACAATTCTACGGTTATCCGGTTTGATTTACCACAAAAAAGCAATGTCAGCCTGAATGTGTTTGACATTCTTGGTCGTAATGTTGCCCAGTTGAGCACAGGTTCATATAACGCAGGATCTTACAACGTTGTCTTCGACGGATCGGGGCTGGCAAGTGGTATCTATTTTGTCCGGATGAACGCAGGGGATGGGTTTAATTCTACCACTAAGATGGTCTTGCTTAAGTAGGCAATAAACAAACATATAGATGCAAATCAGGTAGCCTGAAGCTGCCTGATTTTTTTATAGTACGTCAAAACAAATAAACCCTGTTAGACAATCCGTCGCCGCTAAAGCTAAGGCAGACAGGACTAACAGGGGCGTATATTTTTTTACTACCAATACTACAACAATTTATCATCAGAACTGAAGATTTCCTGTCCAGGTTAAGCCCGGTCCCATTGTTCGTGGATTGATTCCGATACTGACACCTGAATTTTTTAACATTTTCTGCCTGCTTGAAAGTCCTCTTGCGGCATCAATAGCAGATACCAGCCTGTTCAACAACATGCCACCAAGTATATAATACATACGGTTTTTATCGTTGTCTGCCCTGATGCGGATCTTTTCGAAGTTCCTCATGTTTTCAGCGCTGTCCCAACTCCAGTATTGCCTGTCGCTGGTATACTGGGAGTCATAATCCCTTATTTTTCGCTTGGCCGCGTTGTAATCATCGACGTTCAGATAATTTCCAATATCAACGTAAAACTGGTGTCCCTGGTCGCCGCGTACCCCTGCGTGTTCCCTGGCAAATGCTTCAAATGTATTCGTGTTGGAATGATGTGATTCATAGGAAAAGATTAATCCACCCCAAAGGCAAACTTCCAGTGTTGAATAAATTGCTCCCCGGAGCGGGCGTTCACTCCATCGTTGTCCCCAACCGGGAAAAAGAAAGCTGCGGACAAACGCCTGCTGTGGTCTTTTTGACATATACGACTGGAGATCGTCCGGTATAAAGAAAGGTGCCTTACCATTCTTTTCGTCGGCATTTAGGGTCGGTATAGATCTTTTAACCGGTTTACCTGCAGCCCCGATACTGTTGCCCGAATTAAGAAAACTGCCGGTATCGTCTAAACCTGTTGCGGAGATACTATACAGTAGCTGGTCTGGTGATAGACGATACCCAATGCTTTTTGCCGGTAAATCAGTGACGATTTCATTTGACAACTCGTCAGCGACAGCAACACCGTTGATAAGGCAAATTATGGTAAAACATACCAGTTGCTTCAACTTCATGTTCTTTTTGTTTAAGGCTTTTAACATTCAGAAACCTTCTGAATTTTCATTCTTGTGCTGAAAGTTCTCCGGGTGTTCAATCAATAACCAGACGCTTTTTAAAACGTCCAGTTCACACCACCAAGGGCGACATTTTCGCCATTGATGCGTTTCATGTTGATACCCATTTCAGCTGTAGCGATTTTTTTATTCCTCAGACGAACAGTAAAACCAGCGTCAAGCGCAGAACCAACATGGTTAACCATAATCAGCATAAAATACGCCGCTGAAACGTCAAGAAGATGGTTTGAATTATAGCGCATATCAGCATAACGATTGGCATGTGTATTCTTATAGTTATCCCATCGCGATTCGCTTATATAAATATCAAAGAAAATACCTGGATTGTCCGGGTTATATTCGTCATATGAACCGTCCCAGGCGATCCCAAACTGCTGGAGGTATTTGCCGATCATTTCATAATACTGCTGGTCTTTATCTTCGGGTAATTCATGGGTGAAGTTGGCAGGAAGATAGCCAATTTTATCATCCCAGATTTCCGATTGCCACGCACTTATTCCACCCTCATCATCATATATGGATTCTTCATCGGTGCCGATCTGAGTTTGTGCCCAATGATATTCATACTCCAGGTAGACATCCTCGTTCCAGTAGTCATCGGCGAACTTTTCGAATTGGTCTTCGGCATCCTCGCCCCGCATAGCATATGAAATAGCTCCATACCAGAATCCAACCTCAATGGCAAAAAAGGCTGCTGACTTCAGGTACTGGACTGTCGGATTGTAGGAATTCTGGGCGATGTAAAATTCACCGGCACCAGGAATCAGGGCGGACAACAGGATCGCTTTTCCGGGATTCAGCCTTGTGCGGTCGAGTACATCTGATTCTACCGCTCCGATATCACCACCTTCCTCCACCTGCATGTCAAAAGTCATCTGCCTGTTCAGCTTTACTGACTTTTCCGAAGGGGAAATAAGCCTTGTTGGTAATAATTCGCTAAAAGAGTCGTCCAGGTTGCTGCCCGTCAACTCCATTGTTTCATCAGAATTGATAAACACAACCGATTCCCTGACAGGCTCATCAACCTGTGATTCTTGCTCTGCAGATACAATTTCCCCGTAAGCTGAAAATGCAGCAAACAGGAGTATCACCGGCAACACCAGTTTAAATGTCCTGGTTTTCATCTTATCCTCCGCAACGATCTTTATGTTTAAAAATAATCTTATGTTTCCTGTTTTCCATTACCTACCCGGATCCAGCATATTTCTGTTCCGGTTTTTCCAGGGGAATATCGTTTCAAAATCAAAGAGAACGGTAACATAATATTTCCATTCCGGATCGTACACCGTAGTTTTACCGTTTTCAGTAATTGAAACCCGGTCAATTCCCCGTGCTGCCGAAAAGGTTACCGCTGTGGGATATCCATACCACGAGAACAACTTGGCCCTGAGTTCAACTCCAACGTCACGCGCTAGCCTGTCTACATCAAAATCACGTTCTCTCCAGGTATCCCCGATATCACCAAACACCCCAAGGAACAGACCGTCAAAATGCAACCAACCAAACCGTGGACGGTCAGGTTGAATTATTGGATGACGTAGCGCCAGCGAGCCAATAATTTTCCTGGTTCCACCAAGGCTGTAGTAGCTGTACCCCCGCATTCCATGAAGACCACCGGCGTACAGGTGCATAAAGGGATCAACCTGTTTGTCCAGGTAACCAAGCCTGAACCGGGGCTGAACGACCAATTCTCCCAGCGGATTCCACCACTTGGTTATGTCGGTTTCAAAGCGGAAATATTTATAGGGTGTGTATACCTCTTCAATCGTACCCTTCAGGTTAACTTCAAAACCTTCGATAAAATCATTATTTTCATAAGCGGCTGTAACCTGACCCGCCCATCCTGATTTCGGATGAACGTTACCCTTGACCGAAGGAACGGTAAAATCAGCGTCCAAACGTGCCTGGACGTACTTTCCTATAAAATAGGTGTAGTGGAAAGTCGAAAGATCTTCGAATTTCAGGAATGCCTGGTAGCGACTCCAGACACCTCTTAATTCCATCTCCAGTGGAGTGCTGAGCCTGAACCTTAATCCACCATCAACCTCCATCAGGTGGAATTTATAATCGGCGCCATATGTATCAAAAATCGGAACTAGGACACTGTCCGGCCCCATTTCTTCCCCGATAATCTTATATGTATCCGGGAAACGGGCATTATCCGTTCTTTTTATATAATAACCTTCAAGGAAAATCGTAGGACGTAAAGCCTTAAAATCAAGCAGGGCAAAGGCATCGAATTCCTTTTTGGTGTTAGCGGCAAAACCGGCCATCATGAACAACCGTTCGAGCACATCACTACTGAAAAGGTAAACACCCGGCTTGAAGGTGTTGTAATCAAAAGCTATACGAGGAACCACGAAGATGTTTTCAAAGGGATTCGCGTAATTTTCCACGCTTGCACTGTCAATGTCAGTGTCATCGTAGGTAATTTCCGGCAACCGCTCCTGTGGCTGCGGAATATAGGTCATTACTGATGGATCAACAGGCTGGGAATCATCAATTATTTTCAGCTCAAAACCGCGTCCCGTGAATTCCGAATAAACGATCGAACCGTTTTCATTTACGTCGGGATAAAATGCCCCACCCAGGACGTTGGTTATCGGCTGTACTGATGAATCGGCAATCGAATAGCAATAGAGGTTATAGATACCTGTCTCGTCGGATGCATAGTAGATTTTGCTTCCATCTGCAGACCAGGCTGGATCCCTCTGATCTACATTGTCACCCAACAGGATTTTTTCGTCTGATCCATCAGGCCTGACCAGCACTACGTCACGACCTAGATCACGTCCCCTGGCGTATACAATCCACTCACCATCAGGGCTGAATTTTGGGCGCCAGCATTGTGTACCGTCATTAAAATCGGTTAAAAAGTGGATGCTGTCCAATTTTGCCGGCTTAATTTTATCCCAGGATCCACGATCCGGGAGTTCCATAGTGGCTAAATCTTTAGATCCATCGTGATTGACGACAAATACAATACTTTTTTCGTCAGGTGAAAACGACGGTTCCATCGCACGTGCCATTCGTGTGAGACGAACTTCTTTTTCGGTCTTAAGATTACGCAGGTGGATGTCCGCATAATAACTTTCGTTCTTCTGGCGTACAATTTTGCTGTAAATCATCCACTTACCATCCGAAGTGAGATCGAATGGACTGTCTGCACCGGGCGCGATCATTTCCGGCTCACCTTCACCAACCGGAACAGCCCAGATATTTCTCTGGCCTAAATAGTCGTGACCTTTATTGGAGGCGACATAAATTGTATCGGCATCGGGATCCCAGCGGGAATAGAAGTTCGCGTATCCATCATGGAAAAATTCTTTCCCGGTTGACAGGTTGGCGCTAATTAACTCTGTCTGGCTGGTATACCTTTCCTCCATGTCCGCTACCCAATCGGCATGAAGCTGGCGGTCGGATATACCGAGGACTGATTTACAGGCACTACTGAATGTGATCCTGTTCAATTTCTTCATCTCATGAGTCAGGTCTGCCATTGACTGTGCGCCATACTCACGGATCATATACTGAACAAGACCATAGCCGTGATTGTATACACCTTCGTTGCTGATACTCGTTTTACCGAACACTTCCATGTCGTTGATAGTCAATACGGAATCATTCAGGGTCCGCATTCGTAACTGCATGTCCCTGTGGCTGTCCCAATAGTCATAGTTAATATCGGGGGTAGTGCTTTGAGCTGTTCCCTCCGCGAACCACATGGGAATGGTTGTCATGGCAAACGGGTAGCTGGTGAGGATATTGGGGTATCCGTAGAGAACGTCAGGCCGTTTTTCCTCTTCGTAATCCAGCCATTGCAGGTAAAACGCCGGCATCGGACGTGGCGCTTTCCTGGCTGCACCAAGCTGGATGATATGGGTATATTCGTGGGTAATAACGTTCCGGAGCCAGTTTGTCGTACCGCGAAGATCAAAATCCAGGGCTGTACACCAGATCAGCATCTTGTTATTGTAATAATATGCCGCACCATTGGCGTAATCGTCGGTATCCTTGACGATAAAATGGAATTTTGTGTCCGGTGCATAGTTGTAAAGTGCTGTAACCTTGGGGTGGAATTCCTCGGCTATTTTAGCGATGGTGTTGGCTGTTCGTTCCGCCCCGTCATGATAATGAATGACAAAATGTTCCGTCTCAAATGTATGCCACATCAACTCCGGATGATTGGCGTCAAGAGGCTGAGCCACGCCCTGGTTAAAGGATAGAATCGACAATATCAGACCGGCCAGGATTATCACCAGGCTCGGCAAGGATAAGAATCTTTTTTTATTTGAATAATTCATAAATGCAACATCTATGTTTAACCGTAAGCTCTTGCAATATCGAAAAATCTATTTAGGGATTAACCGGTTATTGAACAACCGCGAACCTGATAATCTTGTATTCTCCACCCGTTTCAAGCCGGGCAACATATACACCGCTGGGAATATCTTCACAGTTAACCACTATTTCCTGTTCCAAACCACCATCAACGGATTGTTCTATCTTTTCTACTTCTCTTCCCACGAGATCAAAGATCTTCAGTGTTGCCACACCATCCCTTTTAGGACGGAACCTGAAATGTGCTTCATCGTCCTTAACCGGATTAGGCCAGCAATAGGCAGATTCAATTGTGGCGCCCGTCCCTGCTGAACCCTGTGCTGAAGGAAAGTAATAGTGCCCTGTAAGCCTGGGATTACCACCATCCATTCCCCAGATAATTTCAGGAACATCACCAGCCGGGATGGGAATATTAACAACTTTCAAGTCACCTGAAGCTGACGAAGTCATTATTAATTCAATGTTTGCGTCTTCGTCGATCTGACCTGCGGCGATATTTAAGTTTTGTTGATGACCTGCATAATCAATTGGGAAACCAGGCCTCGTCCGTTCAGATAAAAGATCTATGGCAACAACACCATACCCACTGGAATCTCCCAGCACGGTTGCCATAATAAGCGATTCGTGTCCGTCACCTTCAAAATCCACAACAAGCGGAGAGAAAGCAGCCCAATGTGTGCCATGGGGAACCGGAACAGGAGTATCCTCGGTCCAGATTCCGGATGGTTCTATTCCATAGATCCCGGGATATCCATTTGCGCTGATACCTGCAAGTTCCGGCAAACCATCATTATCCAGGTCAAACATCGAATGTTTCCACAAAGGCACATCTACAGAAATCACCTCCGGGTTTTCCCACTCTTCCTCGCCATACCACTGGATATATTTCTGGTTGTCACACGCGGCAATAATATCCCAGGCTCCACCGCCGTCTATATCACCGGAAAGAAGCCTGTTGACAATTTCCACATCATCCATACTGCCGGGAAGGGGAATTTCAATTATATCGTCCATGGGGGCATGATATATTACCAGGTTTCCATAGTTATCAACGATTGCAACTATTGTCGACCATTGTGTTCCGGCAACAACCATTCGAACATTGTCTGATTCAACGGCGAAAGAGTCTATATTTGCTTGCGAAAAATCGTCTTCTAACTTGTAGACGTAACATCTATCATGGTTCGGATCACGGTATGCCGCCAGCGTTATTGGAGATTCAAATGGACCAGATATAAGCAGTGAAACGGCTTCTTCCATCGCAATCGAAACGGAAGCCATATCGAACGTTTCAGAATCTCGATCGTAGGATATTTTAATCAACTTTGAATCGGCAGCTATAACCAGTTCGTCGCCTGCATCATTATCAATAGGTGCAGCTGCAACTTTATAAATGCTACTGATTCCATCAATTATCAGCTGATCATCAATACCAGGTAACGGGCTGCCGTCACCCTTAAAAATCCTTAATCTGTCAACAGTGTCATATAGAACCAGTTCGGCTATACCATCACCATCGAGGTCAGCGAACGTTGAATAAACAAGCGCTCCCTGGTTCCAGAAGAAATTCCTCTGGAAATTACCCTGTTTCCAGGCGTTTACAACCTTGCAGGTCATCGTGTCATCTATCGAACTGAAATCATAGAAGGTAAGGTGGCTGGCACCACCGGAATATGCATCGGTTGAAGGTGCTGTGTTTGGTCCAAAGACTACTTCACTACCTGAATTTGCCAGCAACCAGACCTCGTTTCCGGCATACCACGCATCTTCCCGGACACCATATTCCGAACCATCACCGGGTGTCAGGAATTCATATTCCTCACCAATGTCTTCACTTCCGTCTGCCTCTTCAAGAGATACTCCACGGTGATGACGGTCTTCCTGGATACGGTCAGCATCTATTTTATCACGTATTACACTTTCATCAATGTGCCAGATCAATAATCCGCTTGAGGGAAAATCGAAGTCGTGGTCCTCTATTTCCACTGGCACACGAAATCCCTCTTCCGCTTCTATCTCGTAATCGTGGTGGAACGTCATTACACGCCCGTCTCGGTCATAGGCATAGGTTACATCGTCTTCTTCGGGATCCCTCAGGCGAGATTCGAGGAGGAAATATTCATCGCCGTTAATCGGGACTTTCACCAGTCGGTGTAAATCATCAGAAAAGAGGCTGTCGGGGAGATGAAGCGCACCGAGAGAAATATCGCCGTCTTCAATAACTGTAACGCTATCCCATCCCATGTATTCTCGCATCCAGGCACTTGGCGGGATAGGTATGATTCCGAAAAAACCACCAAAACCACGATCCATCAAACCAAGCATCCCAATACCGGGATCACCCGTTTCCGGTTGATAAAGATGTGGCATCCCCATTAAAACGCCTACCTGGGTGCAGATGGTTCCGATTAAACCGACTTCAACATCCCCCTGGCGCTGCATTTCCGGTAAAATCACCCCTTCGGTGATCATAAACGAACCGTTGTCCACCGGAATTCCTTCGGGAAGATCAGCATAGGTTGCAAGATCCTCGGGGCCTATGTAGACAGAAGGTATATCATGTGGTGTGGTATCGAAGCCTGTATCAAACTCGTTTCCCGCACCAGCGTGGAATATTACAAACAGTGTTGAATTGGTAAAAGCAGCAGACGGTTCATCCCGAAGAGAATCAGCAGCTATAGTCCAGGCATCAACGAATAACCGGGTGAGCATCCGGTTTAGCCTTTCATCATCATCGTTTCCATAATTGATATGCCATATCGGGTAAGGTAGCCTGTAGGCAGCCCTGTCTTCCGGAGGGAAAACCCGAGATTTTATGGATACTTTTCCGTCGCTGAAACGGTTAAAATAATTATGAAGGGCATCCAGCTGATCCTCGAAATATTGTTTATCATGGGGTGGTGGATCAACAATCCAGTCTTCCGGATCAACGGTATCGGGAATTTCATAATAAAATTCCCCCGTTCCGGAAGTTGTTGTGAGTGTATCATATTCAAAATCAACACGAATTGCTACAATTTTCAATGTATCCGGGAGATTTGGCCCGGATAGTTCGTCCTGTGATGCCATACTCTTCAGCCGGGACTTTTCCCCCAGAGTCCGGAACGAATTTATGGACAGCCTGGAAGATGGTTCTCCGGCAAAAACCGGTAAAACCATCCAGGAACCAGCCCCAAGCAGTAATACCAAGGCAAGAAGAATAGATAAATGCAATTTCATGGCAGTTAGTCGTTTCCCAGACTTAGAATCCTATTGAAAGGCTGAAACGCATCGTATCCTGCAAGGGGTGGCCTTCACCAGCTGATACGTAAGAGAAATCAAAACGGTACAACGAATACTGAAGGCTTGCTCCAAAGGTTAATGGCTTAACCTTTCCAAGGTCATCGTTCCAGTATCCGAAGCGGAGTGCAACAAGGTCACTGTACCAGTATTCCATACCTGTATTATAGATCATGGTCGGGAAAAGTGCCCCATCACCCCAGTTTCTGATAATCGCAAGATAAAAGGGATCGGAATCACCGCTATCATCGCGGTAAACCATTTCCCTGTTAACATCTCCGACGATTGTCAGGCGGTTATAGGCGGTATCTACGAGATGGTAAGCTACACCTACCTTGAGGTTTGTTGGCAGTGGATCAGCCTGCGCACGATCGATATAGGCTACTTTTGGCCCCATGTTTGATAAATTCGCTCCAATGTCAAGCCTGTCAAGGGGAGCCCACAATCCTCCCAGTGGTCCCTTGGAAAGGACACCAATGTCTACACCTATAGAGGTTGCAACACCGGAGCCCTGCTCTGCTCCCTGCCCTTTGTCGGACAAATGACTATAAATAAAGCGCATGTTCACACCAAGGGCGGTGGATTCGGTCATGTTGGCGCCATAGCTGCCGGTGAGGGCAAATTCGTAAGACGAGAAGGTGCCCAGGTATTCATTATTCTCGCCTCTCCGCTCGGTTTCACCAAGGTTGAGGAAAATTATGTTTCCGCCGAAGGTTCCCCATTCCGGTACCTGGTGTACATAACTGATAAAGTCATAGTATAAATCAGAGAGCTTGAACTGGGGCAGCCAGTTTACATGCATCAGTGTAAGTTCATTGTGGTCTTGAAATGCCAGTCCGGCAGGATTCCACCAGGTTGCAGTTGCGTCATCAGCAATAGCGACGAAAGACTCACCCATTCCCCCGGCACGTGCTCCAGGCGCGATCTTGAGGAAAAGTACTCCTGCCTGTGATACAGAAATAGCCCGCGCGTCGCTCATTATACCCACGCTTAAAAGCATCGCCAGCAGAATGATTCCGAACGTACGAGTCTTACTGTTTTTTAAGTTTTTAATTTTCATCTTCTTGCCCACTTTTCAAATAAGTTCCTTGTTTAGGGACGATATTTAAACAGTGTTAAATATTTTGCCCCCTGATCCTAAGCCAATTTATGAAGTTAACGCACACGAATTAATTTCCCAAGAGCCTCGTCCGTCTTTCCCGAGGCTCCTTTTACTTTAACCTTGTACAAGTACACACCATTGGCTACCTGGTCGCCGTAATGGTCACGTCCATCCCAGTCGATAAAATTGAAGTTTTCAGACGTACTTACAGGCCCTATTGTCTTAATATGCCTGCCGCTGGCGGTATAGATCTTTATGGTCGCTTCGTCTGCTCCAATGGCGTCAAAAGTAAAGCTGGTCCGGTCATCAAACGGATTTGGTACATTCAATACATTTGTAATGCTTAAGCTTTGGCTTTCGTCGATCGTGATGAAACTGACTTGCTTGCGGCCAACATTGTTAGCGTTGTCCCAGGCCCATATTTCAATCAGATGTTCACCTGAAGACAATCCCGACAATTGCTTTTGAGCCGATCCGCGCTGATAGCTATCCCGCTCGTAGATAAAATCTTCCGTCAGGTCGATGGTCTGTTCATGGTTGCTGCCAGGGTCAAGTATAGCCTTTATCGAGTGACCAATTTCGCCCGTAAGATTTATCCCGTTTGAATCTGCCAGATCAATGATTAACATCGGGTTAGAATGTGTCAGGTCGCCTTCCCGCCATCCAAGGTGATCAAAGAACACTGAAATTTCAGGTGGCTCTGTGTCTTCAAATTCGTCCGGGTAAACTGATGATATCTGGATTCCACCAACAGATCCAGCGGCATTGCTTTGACCGTCCGTGGCAAACATCTGCACCCAACTGTCTGTAGATCCATAGCTTACATCTCTTGGAACGATAAAGCTTGATTCAAATTCACCATTATTAACGCTTACCATACCCCTGAACAGAATTCCGCCGGGTACACGGTAATTAAATTCCGAGCCGTCAAAATAGACATATGTCAGCGAATCATAAGAGTCAAAAACCGTGATCTGAGCCTCACCAGTGAAATCCGGCACAGGTTCAGCGCTGAAGCTGTTTTTCAAGTTGTCAAACTTAGCAACCTGCTGCGTTTCTTCAACCCGGTTGATTACACCCTCTATCGTCTCCTCCTCAAGAGCTACAAGGTTAACATCCTCGATGTTTGTTACCGATACATCCAGCCTCGGAACCGATGGCACCATCATACCCTCTGCGAAACAATGATAATAATGGTTAGTGGCGCCGGGAGACGCGATTTTCGCCAGGTAATTACATTCTCCGATTGAACGCGGTTCTGTTCTGTCGAAGAAAAACTCATAGAATTTCTTTATATACGAAAAATTCGAGGTGCCGCTTGTGTTCCGTGTCGCAGCTATAACCCCCAGTGTTCCGCCACGTTGCCCAAGCAGCGACTCGAAAAAGGCCTCGTTATTCGGCCGGTCGAAATGACCCCAACCACAGGTTGCTGCTATTATTAACGGTTCTTTATTTCCGGCATCAAGAGCATTCAGGTCCCTGCTGTCAGTTAGTAAAGCCTCGTGAGCCCAGACATGGGCGTTGCCGTGACCCATGTAATTGATCAAAAGCGCACCACGATTATAGGTATCTATCAGGCTCTGGGTTGCCAGTGGTTTAATCCGTTCCCCGGTTGTGGGACTGAATTCTGTGGGATACGAACCGATATATATCTTTTCAACCTGCATATATGACGGGATATACCCGTAAACATCAAGTGAGTCCGAATAACGGAGGTGCTGTTTATCTATAGATTGCGGACCGGTTTCGACATACTCATCGTCTGCTACAAGAACAACCCTGCTATGCCATGCGCCAGTTTCAGCGTCATCCTCCGATTCATATAACTGCAATCTTTCTGTGTAGCTTTCCAGTTCACGTTCACTCTGGAACGGAAGCCTCGACATCATAAGTTGAGGATCAGGGCTGTTGCTGATTTCAGCATACCAGTCGTCACGGGTTACCTGGTTATTTTCATAAGGAGGGATCCAGTTTTTATCTTCACTGGGAATTTTATTACGGTAATCATAGTCTCCGTCACCCAGCAGCAGGCAAGCAACAGGTACTGCTCCAGATTCACCACCAGTCCAATCCTCAACTGAATACCGGAGGAAATTACGGATCGCTGTAGGATCAAACAGGCCCCAGGCGAATTCATCGTAAATATCTGAGACTAGTACCCTGATGACTTCTATATTATCCCTTTGCTCAACATAGCTTTCCAGTTCTGCGGCAGCATCCCAGAAATCTTCGTGGACAATAAACAGGTAGTCCGCGCCAAGATTGGTGTCCCGTAAACCGTTGGGATATTCACCATTACCGAAATTGTATTGACGAAAGCGGGTGGGTGTATAAAAATTACCATCCGATACCGCAATATATCTTCGTGGCGAGTTGTGTGTTGATTCTACAACATAGGGGTTACTGCGTGTATATTTGACGTTTTCAAAATCCTGGACATCAAATATATAGGGATCTTCAAGCCCGTCGAGGGAAACCTGGAGTGTCCCATCCAGTGGAAAACGATCATATTGAATACGATCAGTGGTCGTGGTCAATTCCCTGTTATAATGCACTTCGAACCAGTCGAACATCGCATGCCCCTCATTAAGGGACAGGGTAAAAGTGTTTGTGCCTGAAACCAGGAAATCAGATGAAAAATCTATCCAGATAACACTCGAGACCAGATCATACACCGCCACCTGAATTCCGTTTATCAATACTGTTGCACTGGCGTAACCGTCGCTTGTAATCCTCGTGGTTGAAATTCGTAGCTTGGCGCTGTCTTCCTGAACAGGTGAATTCACCTGGAATGTTGTCGTGTACTGTTCACCCTGAAACAGCTCTGCGGCGTACCATCTTTTTCCCGAATCAGGTGTATGTTCGCTGTGAAAAATAAAATTATCGTTTTCGATTGCGATTCGTGATGTTGCGATCGTCGCTGGATATTCAACAGGATTTTCGCTTCCAAGCTGCTCCATTCGCTTACCAAGTATCCCGTCTTGTGATACCTGCAGCCAGTATACGTTGGTCAGCGTAAATGGATTGTTTGTGTGTTCATATTCCCCCGCTGGAGCCGAAGGAACCCAGGTGTTAACACTGCGCCCGAAAAAGATTATTTTATCGCCGGTGTCCCATGATCCATCATTTTCACCTTCAACCAGGATCGCGTTTTCAATAAGACCTGAATCCGGAATTGCGTCTACACTTTCGCTTAATACTTCGCCACCGTTACCGAAAAGACGGAATAGCTGAGGATTTAATCCACTGAAATCAATACCCGATTGTTCGAGGGTTTCCCTGCTGATCTCGTAGATACCTTCGGTTTCGAGTTCTATCCTGACCCAATCCTCTCTATCCCAGGAAAAAGCAGCCCGATTCATCCTTCTTGTTTTAACATTCGTCCACCTGCTTGCAGCCACTGGATTTACCAATGAAATATCAGCAAGTCGATCAGCACGAACTTCACCCCTGCTACCTGTATCCGTGTAGGTCAGTTTAATGGTAATGTTGTCAAGCCTTGTCGCGCCTGAATTATCCAGCCGGAGAGGAATTATATAAACATCCGTTACCCAACGGCCACGCCAACGATATGGCGATCCCATTACAACCGGACCTGTGTTATCAAATCGAGGAAGCCTGTCATCCCTGGGGGGTTCCGTACCCATTGGAGGTAATCCCGGATTCCTGTCACCCCAATTAAAATTCAATATTGATAGAGAAGGTAATCTTTCCGAGGGTAAAGCGACCAGAGCTCGATATGCCGGCATAACCCTGCTGGTATTACGATCATCCACCATCGCACCCTCGGGAACAGGGACGGTGCCACCGGGAACGGCATGATCTCCCCATATGCCTGTTTCAACTTTCAGGATGAGATGCGAGGGTGTATCCTCGAGAACTTCCACGTTCCCGAACAAAGCAGAGGGAACCACAAACAGGGCGATCAGCAGCAAGCTAAAAACTTTTATTTTCATGGAAAAACCCACATATTGTGCCGTTTAAAGGGAGGATCGAGCGGCTTCGCCCGTCCGTCCGTTCTCAGGGTTCATAAACCTAATATCAAATGCTGTTTCTGTTCCGAGCCTGGATATTTCTTACCGGACTTAAGGAACCTCTAATCAAGAACCAACTGTTAACGAAACGACCGGGTAATGCTCCTGTGGGTTATTGGTTTGACAAACACTAAATGTAACCCCTCGAACGGCTATTTGTCAAGGAAAACAGGCTGTTTAACGAATACCTCTTGAGTCTCCTGGTATGAAAATCTCCCCACCAATAAAAGATTTACTCTATTTACCGCAGCTGTGTTCCTTACCGGAAAAGATTTTAACCTCATTTTTTACCACTTTCTATAACTGGAAATTTGCTTAATCCCTTGCCTGCCAGTTTTAAACAAGATAGCACCTGAAATATCTGTTCGAAATACTTGTGATTCTTCTTTTTGGATTCGTTCAAGCACCTCGTCGGCGGGATGACCATAGGGGTTGTTTCTTCCACAGGAAATAACGACATAATCGGGATCAAGTGCCTCCAGCCAGGATTTACCTGTAGAATGTTTACTCCCATGATGAGCGGCTACCAGGATATCAACTTCCGGAATGCAGGAATCTGTTACCAGTTGTTTTTCAACAACATCGCTGATGTCTCCCGGAAAGAGGGCTTTTATCCCATCAGTTTCCCAGAGAGTCACCAGGGAAAGATCGTTATCGGAATATTCTGACAGATTGATTTCGGCACCGGGTGATAGAATTGAGAATATACCCATTTTGCCAAGTTCGATAACGCAGCCGGCAACTCCAACAAATACAGGTATGTTATTATCTAATAAAGCTTTAGTTGTTTTATATCCTTGCTCGTCCAAGGTGGTTCCGGGTCCGATCAGAGCGGCTTTAATTGGAATTCTTCCGATAACGTTCTGTGCGGCCGAGGCGTGGTCTGCGTCTCCATGTGTTACCAGGAGAAGGTCAACTGATTTTATCCCAGTAGTCATCAGTTGGCGCTGCAGGGCATATCCCGGAGGTGGCCCTCCATCAATAACTACAGCCCTTTCTCCCCTTCGGATTATTATCCCATCACCCTGTCCAACGTCGAGAACCGCAAGTTTCGTTTCCTGAGCCGGTGCCCAGACCATTGACCAGACAATCAGGTTTGCAAAACTAAGAAAAAGTATTGCCAGCGTTTTGATTTTCAATCTTTTATATCCGGGTGACAGGACAACGAATACAATTAAAGCCAGTAGTGCCCAGGTTATGGTATCTCTTGAAAGAAATTCACTGACAAACAGGTTCTCCGATGATAGTTTTACAAGGGCATACATCAGGTGAAGAACCAGGTTAAAGGAAGCGCCAAAGGCTTCACTGATAACAGACAAAAGGAAAGAAAATCCGAAAGCCAGCCATCCGGCCGTCATGGCAAGTAGAAGAAAAAGATTCAGGTAGGGTGCGAAGATAAATCCAAACCAGGGAATTCTGCCAAAATGCAACAGTATAAATGGCAATGTAAAGACAAATGCCGACAGGGATATCCATAAATATCTTGTGTTTATGTCCCATAACTGGAAAAACTGTCTTTTAAGTGGATTTAAGGTCAGCGGCAAAAATAGCGGTTCCCTCGGTACTATATATGTAAATGCGAAAAGAACCCCCGCTGTGCCAGCAAAACTAAGCTGAAAACCTGCATCGAAAAGGTTATCTGGCCTCCAGGCGAGGAGGAGTATGTATGCCAGTAAAAGTGCATAGCCAGAACGGTACAAACGTCCGAAGAGGTTGCCGGACAACGCAATTGTAATCATAACTACTGCCCTGATGACCGGTGGATTTGCTCCTCCAACAGGTATATATAACCATAAAAGTCCTATTATCAGGACTTGGGAAATTGTCCTGTTTAGCCTCAGTACGTTAAAAAGCTGAAACAGCAGGTAGGCGATGATTCCCGTATGGAGGCCGGAAATAGCAAACAGGTGCATGAGTCCGGATTTGGCGAACATTTCCCTTTCAGATAAATCCCAACCTGTTCTATCGCCGATAAATAACGCTTTTGCCGTCGGAAACAGATGCGGTGAAATATTACTGCCGAAAACCTCTACTATTTTTTTCCGGACAATGTCTGTAAATCGATTAAAATCATAAATATTATCATTTCTCTTAACAATTTTAAACCCAGAACCAACATTTATCCTGTACTTGATCCCACGTACTCCCCAGTATACCCTCGAATTAAAATCACCAGGATTCCTGGGTCCAGTAAAAGTGGTTAAATTTCCGATAAATGAAACCCTGTCTCCTGCCCATAATTGTTTAATTCCATAAAGATCGCTCTTTTCGATCAAAACGACTGCTTTTCCCGGGATTGTTCCTGTCTTTGAAGCCTGTCGGGTGGTTATATCCTGCAGCCGGAAACGAAAACCATTGTCATTACTTTCTATGGGAAGAGTAATTGTGCCATATATCCAGGTTTTTCCCCTTGGGAGCGTGTCTATTGTCCCCCTGAAACCAGCGGTAAAACCGAGAATAATCCAGAAAAGCACGATTAGAATACTTTGCAAAGGCTGATACTTTTGGACCAGGAACAGAACCAGCGATATGACAAAAACTAAAGCTCCAAGTATCAACCTTGTTTTCAATCCCAGAGATAAAACAGGGGCTGTCAGAATACCAATTGAAAACGCTGCAGCAGCAATAACGAGACGACGAGCTGGTGATTTGCCGGCAACCAGGATGGAAGCCAGCAGGTTGGAGATTCCTTTTTTATCTGTCTTTCCTGATAATAACACGATTTCAGGAAAATTCATTGGCGGCCTGTTTTTGTTTTAAGATCAAGCTTTCCTGTCGACTGTTAATACCAGCCGGGTTCCCCCGGTATTGGCAGACTGGATTCCGGTGACAACCAGCTGTTCACCGGGTTCAACGGGTGGTTTACTGGCAACAGCCTTCCAGTATTCACCACCAATTCTAACCTTTCCGTCAGGATCAAGACGGTTAAACGCTTCAGCGGGTTCGCCTATTAAACCTTCGTGCCCCGTCGCGACTTTGCGTTTCTGGGCCCTGATGCCCATTGTCAGTGCGAAGACAAAAAAGGCTACTGTAAGAACAACAGTTGGTATGATAACTTTCCACGAAACCTGGAGAGCAGGAATAGTTGTGTCAATCAACATGATAGATCCTATCACAAGTGAAACAATTCCACCTAAAGTTAAAAAGCCCATACTGGTCACCTTGATCTCCAACAGGAATAGGACAAAAGCGACAATAATCAGGAGCAGACCCGCCCAGTTGAGGGGAAGAGTCTGGAACGCGAAAAACGCCAGGATCAGGGCAATAACCCCAACAACACCTGGGATAATCGCTCCGGGATTGTATAACTCGAAAATTAAACCATATAAACCGAGCAACATGAAGATATAGGCAAGATTAGGATTAGCCAGGGTGTGCAGGAACCTCTCCCGCCAGTTCAGTTCATAAAGCTCCACCCTGCTGTCGACAGTGGATATTGTAACTTTTTCCTCGAGAACATCCACTTCCATACCATCAATCTGTTTAAGGAGATCGTCAACGGAGGTTGCGATTATTTCAATTACATTTTTTTCAAGGGCTTCGGTTGCTGTAATGCTTGCTGCTTCCCGTACAGCCTGTTCCGCCCAGTCGGCGTTTCTTCCGCGGCGTTCAGCCATGGCTCGCACCTGGGCGACTGCGTCGTTGGTAACCTTTGCCATCATCGCTTCTTCGTTCGACTTGGATTTTTCGTCCTCCTCCTTGTCCTGACCAAGTCCTTCAGCCCCGATGCTTACCGGGGTAGCAGCACCAATGTTCGTGCTTGGAGCCATAGCGGCGATATGCGCAGACAGAGTGATAAAAACACCTGCCGAACCGGCTCTCGCACCCTCTGGCGCAACGTAGACAACCACCGGCACCCGGGAATTAAGGATTGCCTTGGTAATCCCCCTGCTTGATTCCATCAATCCGCCGGGTGTATCCAGTCGAATTAAAAGCAAATCCGCCCGTTCTTCTTCAGCTCTTTCGATCGCGTCCTGGATAAACCGCATCGATACAGGATGGATAGGTGAGTCTACATCTATCTGGTGAACTAATCCCGCAAATGAAGAAAGGGTCAGGATCGGCACTGCCAGCAGGGTAATTACCAGCATGCTTATAAATTTTTGCCTTTTATTGATCATGATTTATTCTCCCTTTGCAGGAACTAATGCGTTTCGAATTAATCCCGCAACTTCATCCATGTTTTCCAGATACAAGGTACGGATATCAAAATGTAATCCACCATCCTTGATATATGAAATCAACGGGATCTCTGCGTTTCTAAGGCGTTTCTGGATTGTCTCTATCAATTTTCCCGTTCCAGTCAGAACCAGCGCCCTGCTCTCAAGCAGTTCTGTTGGCAGCGAACCTCCACCGGCGTAAGAGTCAGATTTTTCAACAGTGGATTTAAAACCCGCCTCATCTATTTCATTCTTCAGGCTGGTATTTAGTTTCATAGCGTATTCTTCCAGCTCTTTTGTTGTCCCTGAGAGCATTTTCCAGAGGGGTAGGTTTTTGATTTTTCCAGGCACCAGGTACATCCTCAGGGTTGCGTCAAGAGCAGCAAAGGTCATCTTATCCGGACGAACAGCACGCATCAAGGGATGTTTACGCATCTTGTCGATATACTTCTTTTTACCGACAGCAAGCCCAGCCTGGGGACCACCAAGCAGCTTATCGCCGCTGAACGTCACAACTGAAACACCGGATTTCACTATCTCAGAAACAACCGGTTCACCCCGGAGAGGAGTAACTGTACCCGGATTAAACAAGGCCCCGCTGCCCAGGTCATAAACAACGGGCAGATCGTGTTTTTCCCCGATTCTGACTAAATCTTCCAACCCGGTTTCTTCTGTAAAACCAATAATTTTATAATTAGAGGAGTGTACCTGGAGCAATAAACCAGTTTTCGAGGAAATCGCTTTTTCATAGTCTGTTATACGTGTTCTATTGGTCGTACCAACCTCTCGAAGTTTTGCGCCACCCGCTTTACAGATATCGGGGATCCTGAATGAACCGCCTATTTCAACCAGCTGACCCCGGGATACAACCACCTCTTTTCTCTTCGAGAGAGCTGTTAAGGCCAGTAATACGGCGGCAGCGTTATTGTTTGCCACCAGCGCATCTTCCGCACCGGTCAAAGAGAGCAGAAGATGTTTTACCAGGTTATGCCTTGATCCACGCCTACCCTTATCCAAGTCATATTCAA
This sequence comes from bacterium, assembly GCA_028278125.1. The sequence continues at coordinate 64,144 of JANQEY010000032.1, forward strand.
GGGATGAATAACCCTTAACAGCGCCTGTGATGGCGTTGATAGCCTCTTCGCTCAACGGGCTCCTTCCAATATTTGTGTGGATAATTATCCCGGTTGCGTTTACCACACGTTTCAGCCGTGGTGCGAACTTATTCCCTATCCTCTCGTTTACGATCCTTGCGACATCTGTCTCAGATGGAACTTTTGCATGATTTTTCAGAATGTTTTCGCGAATTTCAGCTATCACGGCGCGCACCATCTCTGTAGCGGCTGCGCTGCCTTTCCACGAATCCAGCTCCGACTGATCGAGGACTTTGTCTACCGATGGCAGATTTTTAAGTCTATCCTGTACAGATTCTTCCGGCATTCTATTCCTTAATTAGAACAACTCTTCGCAGGTATTATATCATAAATAAATATAGTTGCAAACTTTGCCAACTCCGAGGGAGTGGGAATTTCTTTGTTTCTCAGATATCTGCTATTTTTCCGTGAGTGTAAATACACCATCCCAATCATCAGCGGGAGGAGTTTCAATAAACAGCTGACATCTTTCTAAATACGTTTTAACGGGTCCGTCGTCTGGATCGAGCTGAAGAGCCTTTTCGAAAGAAGACTTCGCTTCGGAAAATTTCATTCCGCGGTAATGTTCCAGCGCAGTTTCAAAAACCGGCAGCATTTGAAGTTTACC